>NZ_MXAN01000013.1:7066-10047 GCF_002027545.1 Moraxella lacunata | reverse complement strand
TGAGCCGACCAACCCACCATGTAACACCACCACAGGTTCGCCTTGTCCGTGGATTTCATAATAAATCTCTTTCCAAACTAAAAATAAACCCTTATAAGTATTGGGGTTGAGGTTTTTAAAAATCCACAAAAATCGGGGTTTGGAAAGAAGTCTATTTTTCATTGCAAATACAAAAGTTCAACACGCCCTAAAAAGCACAGTCAAAACCCACATCAAAAAGTGTGTTGCTCGTCAATTTTTATCAATTTCCTACGCCAGTTTTAACTGTATCAGGTTCACGGGTATCATCTCAGCCATAAATAGCACCCCGATTGATAGGTTGGATTATAACAAAAGGGTAAGAGGTGTGCAAGCGGTTAAAAATGGTTAAAATGGTTTTTATTTTTAACAAAATGGCGTAAAATAACGCTTATTTAACCATTTAAACACCATGACCCTAAACCTACCCCACCTAGACCTTACCCCCTTACAATGGGACGACTTGCACACAAGCACCCACCCTAATGCCGAATACAACGCCACGCATGATGATATGCTTGCTCACATTTTGTCTCGCATTGACGATAAAAAAAACGGACAAACCTGCCCTGATGAGCTGTGGATTGTGGAACATCAAGATGTTTATACGCTAGGGCAAGCAGGCAAAGAAGAGCATATTCTCTACAAAACCGACACCCCAATCATCAAAACCGACAGGGGCGGACAGGTAACGTGGCATGGCGTGGGGCAACTTGTGGTGTATTGGCTGTGGGATTTGCACCGCCTTGGCATGGGCGTGCGAGATCTTGTGAGCCACGCCGAGCAAGCCATAGAAGACGTGGTGGGCGAATACCTACCGCCCGATTTGACCGCCAAGGCTCGCCGTGATGCCCCTGGGGTGTATATCTACAACCGTTCGGGCGATATGCTTGGCAAAATTGCAAGCCTTGGCTTTAAAATCAAACAAGGGCATAGCTATCACGGCATTGCCATTAACCTTGTTAATGACCTAACCGCCTTTAATGCCATTAACCCTTGTGGCTATGCAGGCATGGCTATGGTAAAACTGTCGCAATTTGGCAAATTTGACGACAGCCAAACGCACGAATTTATTCATAAATTTATCAGTAATATTCAAAAAAGACATAAGGGCGAGATTGCACTTAGATTGATTTAATATTACAATGGCACAACTTTTTTAATCCCAATCGGAGAATTTTATGGTAGATTTTAACAAAATCCTAGACGCAGGCGACGTGGACGCAGGCGAGATTAATGTGGTCGTAGAAATCCCTACTGGCTCAAACCACAAAATCGAATGGAACCGCAAACTCGCTTGCTTTGAGCTTGACCGTGTTGAGCCGATTGCCTTTGCCAAGCCTTGTAACTATGGCTTTATCCCCCAGACCTTAGACGAAGACGGCGATGAGTTGGACGCACTTATCCTAACCGAACAGCCATTGACCACAGGCATTTTTCTAAAAGCCAAAGTGATTGGCGTGATGAAATTTGTCGATGACGGCGAAGTGGACGACAAAATCATCGTGGTGCCTGCCGATGACCGCAACAACGGCAATGCGTATAACAGCCTTGATGACTTGCCACCACAGCTTATCAAACAGCTAGAATTTCACTTCAATCATTATAAAGACCTAAAAAAAGCTGGCACCACCAAAGTCGAAGGCTTTTTTGATGTCGCCACCGCCAAAGAAGTGATTAAAGAAAGCCAAAAACGCTGGGTAGAACAAGCGTGATTTTGGCGACTTGCAGATGACAACCTTATAAGTCATCAATCATAAAAAACCGCCCGAATGCCATAAACAGTATTCGGGCGGTTTTGGTAACATGAGTATAATTTACTCTGTGTTGATTTATACCTTATAAAACTTCACCTTGCCAAACGCAGGGGTTTGCTGTCCTTTGCGTTCGCTTTTGCCTTGTCTGTCATCAGCTCTTTTTCGCTCGCTTTTGCCTTTTTGGGTACGTTTTTGGCGAACTTCACGAGCAGGCAGGGGCTTTTTGTGGATACGGGCTTGTTTTTCTTTGGCGGGCGTGTTTAGTCCCGTGCCTTGGCGAGAACGCAGACCCACCGATGAGACAAGGGCATCAATGGCTTTGGCATCAAGCTCAATAAATCGCCCTGTTTTTAGCTCTTTGGGCAATATCATGGTGCTATAACGGGTGCGAATCAAGCGTGAGACTTTGAGCTCTTGGGACTCGAACATACGGCGAACTTCACGCTTACGACCTTCTTTGATGGTAACGTGATACCATTTATTAACCCCTGTACCGCCACCTTCTTTGATGCCATCAAAGCGTGCCATACCGTCTTCTAACTCAACGCCACGGGTCAGATTCTGGGCAATCTCTGGGGTGACTTCACCAAGCACACGTACGGCATATTCACGCACCACTTCGCTAGATGGGTGCATGAGACGATGAGCCAGCTCGCCATCATTGGTGAACAGTAGCAGACCCGATGAGTTAATGTCTAGCCTGCCGACCATCACCCATCTGTCTCCTGTCAGCTTAGGCAGGCGGTCAAACACCGTGGGGCGACCTTCGGGGTCCGACATGGAGCAAATCTCGCCTTCGGGCTTATAGTAGGCGATGACACGGCGACGTTTCTCACGTTCGGCTTTAAGACGTACCAGTCGCCCATCGATACGAATCTCATCACTCACATTGGCTCTATCGCCCAGCGTTGCGGTCTTACCATTGATGGAGATTCGCCCTGTTTTGATGATTTCTTCTAACTGACGACGTGAACCCAAGCCCATGCGTGCTAGGAGTTTTTGCAATTTTTCGCCTTGGGGTTTGACGGTGTCTGCGTGGGTATCGACGGGTAATTCGGTGATGTGTGGGGCATTCATGATGTGTTCCTGTGTGGGGAGTTTAACATTTCACAATGTTATCAATGCATTGGGGCGTGCCTGCTCTTTATAACACCATTTAAATTTAGAAATATTGCAAAGATAAAATGATGTTTTTGCATGAAAAAT
>NZ_MXAN01000013.1:0-7058 GCF_002027545.1 Moraxella lacunata | reverse complement strand
ATTGCAAATACAAAAGGCAGGCACACCCTAAACAACGACTTACTTAAAAAAATGAACAGTCATTATACCATAGTTTTGCCATATAAAGGTATTTACTTTGTATCCACAACACACCAAAAAAATACCCCGTCAAAAACAGGGTATTTTATAAACAACCATTAAAGCGATTATTTTAAAACGATTATTTCAAAAGTAACTTGTTAATCCGCTTTAAATACCCCGCAGGGTCATCAGGCTGTCCACCATCTGCGATTAGGGCTTGGTCAAAGATAACTTCGGCTAGGTCGTCAAAATCACCACTGTTTTCAAGCCGTGCAATCAGCGGATGCGTGGGGTTAATTTCAAGCGTGGGCTTGACATCAGGCACAGGCTGTCCCATTGCTTTTAGCATTTGAGCCATTTGCGGGGTCAGCTCGCCATCGCCCACAACAAGACAGGCAGGAGAGTCTACCAGACGGCTCGTTACTCGCACGTCTTTGGCTCGTCCACCAAGCACCCCTTTTAGGCGTTCTACCACAGGTTTGAGGGCTTCTTCTTGTTTTTTGACTTCTTCTTTTTCGGCGTCATCGGTCAAATCGCCCAAATCCACCGCCCCTTTGGCGATGTTTTGTAATGGCGTGTCATCAAATTCGGTCAAGAAGTTCATCGCCCATTCGTCCACTTTTGATGTCATCAGGATAACTTCAATGCCTTTTTTGTTAAATAGCTCTAACTGTGGGCTGTTTTTGGCAGAAACTAGGTTTTCGGCAGTGAGATAATAAATCGCCTTTTGACCGTCTTTCATGCGTGCCTTATAGTCGGCAAAACTGGTCTCAACGCTGTCATTTGTGCTTGTGGCATAGCGGAGCAGTTTGGCGATACGCTCTTGGTTTGCTTTGTCTTCGCCCAAGCCTTCTTTGATGACATCGCCAAACTCTCGGTAGAAGTCGGCAAATTTAGCTTGTTTGGTCTCATCTTCGCTATTTGCTAGGCTTGCCAATAGGGTCAGCACACGGCGGGCGTTGCCTTCACGGATAGACTTGACATCACGGGACTCTTGCAAAATCTCACGGCTCACGTTCAGCGGTAAATCAGCACTGTCAATCACGCCCTTAACAAAACGCAGATACACAGGGAGAAGCTGTTCGGCATCGTCCATGATAAACACACGCTTGACATAGAGTTTTAGCCCACGTTGCTGTTCACGGGCGTACAGGTCAAACGGGGCTTTTTTGGGGATATATAGAAGCTGAGTGTACTGCACACGCCCTTCCACTCGGTTGTGCGTCCACGTCAATGGCTCATCAAAATCATAGCTTACGGTTTTATAAAACTCGCTGTACTCATCATCATTAATCTCGCTTGGCGTGCGTGTCCATAGGGCGGACGCTTTGTTAATCGTCTCCCATTCGTCCGTCAAAATCATCTCGCCATTTGGCACAGGGGCGTTTTCGTCCTGCTCGGCATCTTCTTGCCACACTTCTTTACGCATTTGAATGGGTAGGCTGATGTGGTCGGAGTATTTTGATACGAGCGACTTGATTTTATAGCGGTCAAGATAGCTGTATTCGCCGTCTTCATGCTCCACAAATTCATCTTTTAGGTGCAAGGTAATGGAAGTGCCACGGGTAGGCTTGTCAATAGACTCGGTCGTGAATGAGCCTGTGCCGTCCGATACCCAGCGTACGCCCTGACTGCTTGGCTCGCCAGCTTTGCGAGTTTCTACCGTGATTTTGTCCGCCACGATAAAGCCCGAGTAAAAGCCCACGCCAAACTGTCCGATAAGGTTGCCGTCTTTTTTGTCAGCGTCTGATAATTTGTCCAAAAAGGCTTTGGTGCCTGATTTGGCAATCGTGCCTAAGTTGTCAATCACGTCCGCTTCGTTCATGCCAATGCCGTTGTCGCTGATGGTCAAGGTCTTGGCGTCTTTGTCAATTTCAATGCGAATGGCAAGTTCGCCGTCATTTTCGTAAAGACTGTCATCACTTGTCGCCAAAAAGCGTAATTTGTCGCACGCATCGGACGCATTAGACACCAATTCACGAATAAAGATGTCAGGGTTTGAGTAGAGTGAATGCGTTACAAGGTGCAGAAGCTGATTGACTTCGGTTTCAAAGGTGTGGTTTTTGATGGTCATAAAAATATCCTGTCAAATTCAAGGTAAAAATCAACAGGATAAAAATAGGGATAGGGGCGGATTTTTCAAGGGGATTTATCGCACCTGCTGATAATCAGCTTCTGGCACGTATGAATTTGCCGTCGCCTTTGGCATGACTATCCATAAGATGAAATAAACGAGCACCCCCGGCACGGCAGCACTGGCGGTTGAGATGATGACAAACAGAAGTCGCACCATCGTGAGCGACCATCCCAGATATTCTGCGATACCGCCCATCACGCCTGCTATCATGCGGTGATGACGTGAACGATGTAATTTGTATAATTTTGCTTGTGCCATGATAAAACCTTATTTGTTACTTTTATTTACTATTACTCCCAAAAATTTGCGTATAATATAAATAAAATTGGTTGAAAAGAAAAAGAAAGAGTGATTAAGATAACAGCTAAAACCATGATTTTCAAGCGATTTTACTCAATCTTACGATTTTCACTTAACATTACAAAAAGGTGACATAATGAACACAGGCATTCTCATCGGACATTTTGAACCCCTACATTTGGGGCATTTGGCGGACATCAATCACGCATCAGGGCAAGTGGATACCTTACACATCGTGGTATTGCCCAAAGATGGTGATAGCCCATTTAAGCCAACTTTGCAAGACAAAGCCCGAGCCGTGCAAGTGGCGTGTGAGTTTTTTGGGTTTATTAAAGTGCATACGGCTAATAGTTTAAATTTTACTGATTTAAATGGGAATATAAGTGGGCAAACTTGGGCTTATGATGAGCCAAACTCTGATGCATCACTGATTGATGTAATTATTAACGCCCTACAAATCAATGACACGCCCACCCTATTTATCAAATCATTTGCCGAAAATAATCTTTTAAATAACCAAACCTACCAAATCGCCCTACTACCCGATAACCCTTATAATAGCACCGCCATTTATCAAAATCCCATTGCCCATTTTCACGTCATTACCCCGTCCGCCAAACAAAACTACACCAAAACCGTCTGTATCGTGGGCGGTGAAAGCTCGGGCAAAACCACGCTCGTACACAAACTTGCCAATCATTATGGGGCAAATTTTGTCTTAGAAATGGGGCGACTCTACACCCACAGTGATTTGGGTGGCACGGAGATTGGATTGCAATACAGCGATTATCCCATTATTGCCAATCAGCATTATTTGGCAATTCAAAACGCCCTAAAAAACGCCATTAGCCCCATTGCCATTATTGATACCGATTTTATTACCACCCAAGCCTTTTGTGAAACGTATGAAAATCGCACTCACCCTTTATTAACGGCATTTTGTGAAAATGTCAAAATGGATTATACCATTATGCTCGATAATAACGTCAAATGGGTCGCAGACGGAATGCGGTCATTAGGCTCGGACGATGAACGCAGTGCTTTTTCAAAGACGCTCATGAGATTATTTGACAAATATCAAATTACCCCACATATTATTAACAATAAAGACTATCACGACAGATATTTATCGGCGGTCAAATTTATTGATACTGTTATTTTTAAAAAATGATTTAAAAATGATTTAAAAATTTGTCAATTTGACAATAAAATTAACACAAAAAATCGGGGACATGCCCCGATTTATGATGATAGATATTTTAAAACAATCCTTTTATCCAATCCACCAAACTCTCCCACATGCGACTGACAAACCCCGCCTGCTCTGCATCTTCATCAGCAATGATGGGTGTACTGGCAACCGTTCTGCCATCTAATACTGCCATCATCTGACCAAGCTCTTGCCCTTTTTTGATGGGAGCGGTGATGTTATCATTGAGCTTGATGGCGGTGGTGAAATTGCCCGTTTGGTTTTTGGTGGTGAGTACTTTTAGGTCGCTGAGCGTACTGGCAGTGACGGTTTTATTTTTGCTAAATTTGACGGGGATATTACCTGCATTTGTTCCGCTGGTGGCGACGACCACATTGGTAAAATGCCCAAAACCGAATTCTAGTAGCTCACGAGCTTGGTCAGCACGGGCTTGCATGCTCTTTGCCCCAAGCACGATGGCAATCAGACGCATGTTGTCTTTGCGGCTTGATGCCGCCAATGAATAACCCGACTCGGCGGTATGTCCTGTTTTTAGACCATCAACGGTGGCATCCGTGAACAGCAAGGCATTGCGATTGCCTTGTTTGATGTTGTTATAGGTAAATTCTTTTTCGCTATAAATGGGGTAATACTGTGCTGAGTTCTTGATGACCGTGCGTGCCAGCACCGCCAAATCATGAGCCGATGAGCGATGTCCTTCGGCAGGCATGCCTGTGGCATTGGCAAAATGGGTGTTGGTCATGCCCAGTTTGGCAGCTTCATCATTCATAATCACCGCAAAGGCAGATTCTGACCCCGAGATATGCTCCGCCACGGCAATCGATGCATCATTGCCAGACTGTACGATGATGCCCCGTAGCATGTCAATGGCGGTGGCACTCTCGCCCAGCGGTACATACATGCACGACTGACTGCTTGACCCCCGACACCATGCCGTCTCGCTAACCTTGATGGGTGTGGTCTCAGACAACTCGCCTGAGAGCAGTTTTTGCTCCAAGATATAGCTAGTCATCATCTTGGTTAATGACGCAGGGGGCAGTGGCGTGTCAGCATTGCTCTGGGCAAGCACCGTGCCTGTGTCATAATCCATCAGTACATAGGCGGCGTTGTCTTGGGCGGGGGGATTGATGCCGTTATTGGCAAGGGCGGTGACAGAGACTGTCAAAAACGCCAAGGCTAGGGAAGTTTTCTTAAAAAAAGTCATCATACCGCAAATTCACTCAAATTTATGCATAAAAAGTGCTAACTATACCAAACTTTACTAAAAATATAAAATTGTTTTTACTGTTTTTGTCGTTTTGACAAAATTCCTTTTGGTCGCCCAATCCACATTCTTTAAAATGCTCGCCCCACATTGGCAAATTGAGCACAAATCTCACGGTTTTCTCTATCAGGAAAAGTTGCCGTCCATGCTCGCACATTTTGCAGTACCGCTCGGTAATCTTGCTGTGTGGACAGATAAACAAGCACTTCTTCGGGGTCGTCAGCGTTAGGAATGAATGCCCGAAGCTGACTGTCATAGGCTTCATAGAACCTGTCTCTTTGACGTCCGTGTAGCATATTTGGGCACATCTCTGCCATGACTTGTATCAACGCCAGTTCATATTTGGTCACCCGAACATCGGGCAAGTCGTTGGTGCTGACAGTGTACGCCTTGGCAGGTTTGAGCAACTTGATGTTTTTGTGCTGAGCATTGGCAGGCAAAGCGGTCATGACAGTCATGATATAAGCACAAAAAATAATCACAAACACCTTTGGGAATGTTATTTTGGCGGTGTTTTTTGCAAAAAAACCATCAAAGCACGTCAATCCATGACAAGTGATGGCGATACTGGGTTTGGCAAGACGGGTAAAAGATACTGACATAAGCATGGCAATGACCGACTTATTGACTGAATGAACGGCACTATCATACCCATAAATCTTTAAAACAATGTCTCAAATTTGCCCAAAAATGTAGAATAATTGTGTTTAAAAATCAAGTTTAGTAACGATGCAGTAACAGTTGTGTCCAATTTATGAATAACTTACCTTGGCATACTGATTTGGGCAACATTCTGTTTTTACTTTTTAAAAAATTAATTCATAAAATCATCACATTTTGGACATTTTTCTTTATAATACCCTTTGCTCCATGCTCAACTTTGATATAAGCGATTGATTTATCGAGGGCAAATGACAATTCGTCCCCACAACTCAAAAATAATTATTGAACAATCAATAATTTGCCATTTTAAGTTGAGAATAAAGTATCCTTTTTAAGTTTTAATAATATCATTATGAATCATAACCGCCTAATTGACCCCAATACCAAAAAAGACGACAATCTCGACCGTGCCATTCGCCCCACCACCCTATCTGACTACATCGGGCAACCCAAAGTGCGTGAGCAGATGGAAGTGTTTATCACTGCCGCCAGACAACGGGGCGAAGCGTTAGACCATACACTCATTTTTGGCCCGCCTGGTCTGGGTAAGACCACCCTTGCCAACATCATCGCCCGTGAGATGGGCGGAAACCTACGTTCCACCAGCGGCCCTGTGTTAGAGCGAGCAGGCGATTTGGCTGCCATGCTCACCAACTTAGAGGAGAGGGACGTGTTGTTTATTGATGAGATTCATCGCCTATCGCCTGTCATCGAGGAGATACTCTACCCTGCGATGGAGGATTTTCAGCTTGACATCATGATAGGCGAAGGCCCTGCCGCCCGCTCCATCAAACTTGACCTACCCCCTTTTACGCTTGTGGCAGCGACCACTCGGGCGGGGCTTTTGACATCGCCCTTGCGTGATAGATTTGGCATTGTCCAACGCCTTGAATTTTATGATGTGGCGAACTTGACCACCATTGTGAGACGTTCGGCACGCCTGTTAGGCATTGACATGGAGGAGATGGGGGCGGTAGAGGTCGCCAGACGCTCTCGTGGTACGCCCCGTATCGCCAACCGTCTGCTACGGCGGGTGCGTGATTATGCCGAGGTCAAGGGCGATGGCGTGGTTACAGGGCAAATGGCAAGCCTTGCCCTAGATATGCTCTCGGTGGACAAACAAGGGCTTGACCACTTAGATAGGCGTTATCTGTCCATGTTAAAAGAGCGTTTTGATGGGCGACCTGCGGGCGTGGAGGCGATTGCGGCGGCGATGGCAGAAGACCGTGGCACGCTAGAAGACGTGATAGAGCCGTATCTGATTCAGCAGGGTTATATCCAACGCACGCCAAAGGGGCGGATATTGTTGGATAAGGGATTAGCGATAGATGATTAAGTAAGATTATGTTGGGATATACTTTATCAATTTACTCTGCTCGTGGCTTAACATGGTAACTTATTGATTATCCTATCATTATTTTTAATTGTAGATACCATAAACC
>NZ_MXAN01000012.1:101319-104990 GCF_002027545.1 Moraxella lacunata | reverse complement strand
GTTTGGAAAGAGGTCTATTTAAAAAAGAGAACACCATGACTGCCCTTGCCACTGATTTTCGTCCGCCCCTTTGGCTAAAAAATCCGCACCTGCAAACCATTTTGCCCCGTTATGTGGTCAAATACACACCCGACTACACCCGTCATCTTATCAAAGACTCCCTAGATGAAAGCCAAGTGGCGTTTGATTACCTGCTCACCGATGACACCAAAGTGGACGGTAAATACCAAAAACCGCTCATCGTGCTGTTTCATGGCATGGAAGGGTCAAGCCAAAGCCACTATGCCAAGTCGCTCGCTCGGGCGGTACATGGGGCGGATTGTCATTTTGTGGTCGCTCATTTTCGCTCATGTGGCGGTGTGGCGGTCTCGGGCAAGGTGTTTTATAACGCAGGCGATACGGCAGAAGTTCATCATAACTTAACCCATTTACAAAATGAGTTCGCTCACATCTATGCTGTGGGTGTGTCGCTGGGCGGTAATGCCCTTGCCAAATACATGGGCGAGTACGGCTCGGACGCTATCCCTGCTCGTGCGGTCGTGGTGTCTGCCCCTGTGGACTTGGCGAGCAGTTCGGTGGCAATGGAGCGACTGCTCGGACGGCACATTTATACGCCGTATCTTTTAAACCCCATTGTCAAAAAAGCCCTAGAAAACCGCCTAACCCCTGATGAATTAAAGGCGTTAAAATCCGCCAAACGCATTGGCGACTTTGACAACGTCTTTACCGCCCCCCGTCATGGCTTTCGCTCAAAAAACGACTACTACCGCCAGTCGTCCGCCTTGCCATATTTGGCGGACATTGTAAAGCCCACGCTCATCATCACCGCCAAAGATGACCCATTTTTGGGCGTAACTGCCGAACGCTCGGACGTGTCGGCGGATGTGGAGCTACTAGATACCACCTATGGCGGGCATATCGGTTTTATGAATTATGATTATCGCACTCGCTCGTTTGATACAGGCTTTATCGGTCGGCAGGTGGTGGGGTTTTTGGGCGTGTCGTCATGATACCCGCCTATCAATGATGTAGGGCGCGCCTACCATTGATAGCATTCTTATAAAATATGGCAAAATTTGACAATTTCAGCCAATTTTTGCATGAAAAATGGCTAAATCTTGTTTTTCATCGTCAAAAACTTGTCTGATAGAACAACAATTAGCCTGCATTTTTTCCTTGAAAAACGTGCGATTTTTCTCATTTTTCATTGCAAATACCAATATTTAACACGCCCTAATAAAAACACCCAAACCATTGATGGCTTGGGTGTTTTGGTTTGGAAAAAGTATTTAAAACTCATACCTTAAACTGGCAAAGTACGAGCGACCCGGTTCGTTATAACTTTGGCTTATTGTATTATCACGCAGTTTTTGCTCATCAAAGACGTTGTTTATCCCAATGCGTCCACTGACATGGTCATTAAAATAGTAGCCCGTATTGACTGAAAATACGCCATAGCTTTTGACGTCTTGGTTATGTAACAAGCCGTCTTTGCTTGAATTTTCAATGTTGCTTTCGGCAAACTGACGTGCTTTTTGGCGACCATAGAGAGTATAAGTGGCATTAACATCCCACTTATCATTAATATCGTAACCAAGCGTAGAATTCCATGTGTAAGTCGGAATCAAAGACAAAGGGTTGCCCGTGCGTTTATCCACGGACTCTATCATGTAGGTCAAATTGTTATTCCAACGCCAATTACCATGCGACCATGTCACACTACCCTCCAAGCCCTCCACTTTGGCTTTGGGGATGTTCTCCCATTGTAGTAGATTATAGGTCATGTTGGTGGTGGTGTTGCCACGGGTATAAGGCAGGGTGACGGTATCTATGACCTGAGTGCCTGAGCTGATTTTGTCTTTGTAGTTATTGTGAAAATAGGTCAGGCTGGCATTAATACGCTCATCACGGTACTGCACCCCAAGCTCGGTGTTTAGTGATGTTTCGGGTTTTAGGTTCTCATTACCTTGTAGGACACACCATTGCCCTGTTGGCACCAGTCCAATCGGACAGCCCTGCCCCCGAGTGCCGAGCAGATAGCCTGATGAGTTTTGATACAAATTTGGGGCTTTATAAGCACGAGCCACGCCTGCTTTTAGTGTCCAGTTGTCATTTAGATGATGGGTAAGGTTTAGGGCAGGGCTGATGTTCGAGCCTGATTTGTTGTGATGGTCATAACGCAGGGCAAGCACTAGGTCGGTAGTCTCGGAAAGTTTTAGGTTATCCTCAACATACAGCGAGCTGATTTTTGACTCAGCACTACTTCTATCACCCTTGACAAAGGCGTCGGCATATAGGGCGTTAGTGTCTGTGCCTGTGGCAGTACCCTCGTCCATGTTAGCGGTGTCATTTAGCTCATCTTTGACATACTCCGCCCCTATGGTCAGTTTTTGGGCAACACCAAAATGAAAGGGGATACTGCTCTCGCCATGCACCCTAAATGTTTTTAACTTAGTATCCTCAAAATAGGGTGCGGTATGACTAATCACGCCCTCGGGTCCACCTGCCAAACCTTCGTTTAGGCGAGTGTTTTTGGTTTGGTCGTACTGAATGGTAAACTGACTGTCACCCCAATCATAGACCCCGTCATGAGTCAGGGAGTAGCCGTCACGACGCATGATGTTCGTCTGGCTACCGATAAGACTGTTTAGGTGGGCGTTGCTTTGGGCTTGTGCTCCTGTGGTCGTGGCACTAGAATCACGGTTGGAATACTGGGTGTCGCCTGCGTATTCATTACCTTGACGCCCATGAGTCACATCAAAGTTTAGGGCATGGTTTGGGCTAACTTCATAAGTCAAACGCAGTCCGATATCTTTATTTTCCACCCCTTCACGTCCTGCTGCTCGTGCCAGATAGGTTGAACCATTGGCATTAGTATAAGGCACCAAAGGATTGATGTCTGCCTCATCCATGTCGGTTTGGTTTAGATTACCATAGAGTCTAAATCCTAACTTTTGGGGGATTATCGCCCCACTTAGGCTGGCACTGACACGACGGCTATCACCTTCTTTGCTGTCTTCGGGCAGATTGGCGTAAATCTCTGCGGTGCCTGTTAGCTCATCACTTACCTTTTTGGTGATGATATTGACCACGCCACCCATCGCTCCACTGCCATAACGGGCGGCGGCAGGACCTCTGACCACTTCTATTTTCTCTATCGCTGTGGTCGGTATCCACTGCGAGTCACCACGGGTATCACGCTCGCCACGCCAGCCATAACGCACCGAGTGACGAGATGTCACAGGCTTACCGTCCACCAGTATCAAGGTATTTTCAGGTCCCATGCCCCGAATGTCAATCTGACGGTTATTGCCACGCTGACCTGTGGCAGAGTTACCGGTTAGGTTCACCCCTGGCATTTTACGCACCATCTCCGAGATGTCGCTTTTGACGGGGGCAATCTCCAAATCTCGTTGGCTAATGTTAGACACGCCCAATGACTGCTTGACTTGTCTTTGGGCGGTGATGACTTCATCAGGCAGTACGACATGCGGTTCGGCAGGGTTGATAGGGGTGCTACCGTCTTCGGCAAAAGCGACAGCACTCATTATCATAACAAGGCATAAGGACAAGGGCTTATGCTTAAAGATAGGGCTTAACTGGGCAGGCATAATCACTCCATACTCTATGATAAAAGTAATTTACAAAACAGCAATAAATCTCTTTCCAAA
>NZ_MXAN01000012.1:61906-101301 GCF_002027545.1 Moraxella lacunata | reverse complement strand
TTTAAAAATCCACAAAAATCAGGGTTTGGAAAGAAGTCTAATATTATAAAATCATCGTATGGCTATGTAAATAGGAATTATTAATAAAATGAGAGTATTTTTTAAATGCTAGTATTTTATTTTTTAAATAATTACGGTTGGGATTTATGACTTGTGTTTTGGGGTGGGTCGGGGTAATATGAATAATTTTTTAAAAATCCACCATGAGACGACTTTTCTTTTTAGCCACGACCATTTTACTCATTGAGCTGTTTACTTACATCGGAGCGAAGGGCATTTTTTGGCTTATCAAACCTTATCTGCCCAATGCCAAAACGGCGGTGTTTGCGGGCATGTTTGTCATCACGCATTTGTTTTTGGTTACGCTGTTTGTGGGCATGTTTCGCTTTGGTATGGGTTATATGGCGGTGTTATGGCTTGGCGTGCTAAGTATCATCATGACCACACTGCTTGTGTTTGCCATAAAGCACATCCCATCTTTTGGTGCCATCATGGGTGGGGTAGATGGTGTGATGGTGCGTGTGTTTGGTGTGGCGAGCTTTGCAGGACTGGTCGGCTTGTCCGTTTATAATGCTTATACGCCTGTGGTGCGACATTTATCCATACAAATTGACAAACCGATGAACCCTGTGAGAGTGGCTGTGGCGAGCGACACCCATTTGGGCTACTTGGTCGGCAGTCGCCAGCTCAATCGTTTGGCGGATATTTTAAGACGTGAAAAAGCGGACATGCTACTCATGCCGGGGGACATCATGGACGATGACACGCACGTTTATCATGGCGAAAAGATGCACACCGCTTTTGACAACCTAGTCGCTTCGGTCAATGGCAATCTCATCGCCAGCCTTGGCAATCATGACCTATACAACGCCAAAGAACGCCACGCCATCGTACAAGCGGTGCGTGATAGTGGAGCGATACTGCTTGATGACACCGCCCAAACGTTTGTCATCAATGGCACACCGATGACGATTATCGGGCGGTATGATGACCATTATGCCGACCGCTTGCCCACGCACGAGCTGATGCATGGCGTGGATACTCGCCACCCTGTGATATTACTTGACCACCGACCAAGCCAGATTGACCAAAATACAGAGCTGCCCATTGACCTGCAAGTGTCGGGGCATACCCATAACGGGCAAGTTTTCCCTGCCAATTTTATCGTCAAAGCCATTAACCGCGTGGCATACGGACACGAAAAAATCAACGGCACGCATGTGGTGGTGTCATCAGGCTATGGCTTTTGGGGCGTGCCGTTTCGCTTGGGTTCACAAGCAGAAGTGTGGGTGATTGATATGCGTGGTAAATGAGAGTTTAAAACAAAAAGGGCATGACGCCCTTTTTTAATGATTGCCTTTAAGTGTTAAATGCTAAATCTTACCATGACATTGTTTATACTTTAAGCCACTGCCACAGGGGCAGGGGGCGTTACGGTTGATGTTGGCAGGGATAAAGACATCATCGGTGTTTTGGGTTTCTGCGGTGTCGCCCACATCTGTCATGCTTTGGTTGGTGTCCATGCTGGTATTAGTGTTGGTATTGGCATGACCGTTTGGCATAAGATTTGGCATGGACGGTACGGCACCGCCTAGACTGACCGTGATACGCTGGACATTTTGGGTGGCTCGTGGGCGACTCTCATCGGTGGCAATCTCACCTTCTAACCCCATGTCATTATGCTCAAAATGCAGTCGCATCATCTCGGCTTGACGGCGACGCTCTTCTTCCATTTGGGCAATCTCTTCTGGGGTGGCGATATGCACCCGTGCCAAGTCCTGCACCACGTCTGATTTAATCGCCCCAAGCATGGACTGGAACAAATCAAAAGATTCACGCTTATACTCTTGCTCGGGATTCTTTTGGGCGTAGCTACGCAAATGAATGCCTTTACGCAACTGATCCATTTGGGTCAAATGCTCTTTCCAGTGGCGGTCAAGGTTGCGGAGCATAAAATCACGCTCCAATCGGGCAGCGTTTTGTTCGCCCATGGACTCACGTTTTTTCTGATAATGAGTAATGGCAAACTCAATAATCTTAGCACGCAAACCCTCTTCATCGAGACGGCGGTCAGCGTCCAGCCAGTCATTAATCGGCATATAATAGCCAAAGGCGTCCTCAATCTCATCTTCTAGCCCGTCAATGTTCCACTGGCCATCGACCGAACCTACTGGCACGAACTGCGTGATAAGGGCGTTATACACCTCATGGTGCATGGCTTTGATAGACTCTTGTAAATCAATCTCTTCTAGCAAATCATCACGCTGTCCATAGATGACCTTACGCTGTTCGTTGGCGACATCATCGTATTTTAGCAGGCTTTTGCGAGCATCAAAATCACGAGCTTCTACCTTGCCCTGTGCGTTCTCAATCGAGCGAGACACCATTTTATGTTCAATGGCTTCATCCTCTTTTAGCCCCATGGCACGCATCATTGACACCACACGGTCGCCTGCAAAAATCCGCATCAAGTCATCTTCTAGTGATAAGAAAAAGCGAGACTGACCGGGGTCGCCTTGTCGCCCTGCACGCCCACGTAACTGGTTGTCGATACGGCGTGATTCGTGGCGTTCAGAGCCGATGATGTGTAGACCCCCTGCCGCTTTGACCGCCTCGTTACGAGCTTGCCATTGGCTTTGTAACTCGCTCTTTTGGGCATCGGTGAGTGCGTCCAAATCCTCTATCTCTGCCTGCCAGTTACCGCCTAGGATAATATCCGTACCACGCCCTGCCATGTTGGTGGCAATGGTTACCGCAGACGGTCTGCCTGCTTGGGCGATGATTTCGGCTTCTCGCTCGTGCTGTTTGGCGTTTAGGACGTTATGTTTAATGCCAGCTTGGTCAAGCAAATACGACAGCTCCTCACTCGCCTCAATGGTTGCCGTACCGACCAGTACAGGGGCTCCTTTGGCAGTAATCTCACGAATCTCACGGATAATGCCTTGATATTTACCCAATTTGGATAAGAAAATTTGGTCGTTCAAATCCACACGAGCAATCGGACGGTGCGTGGGAATGATGACCACATCAATGTCATAAGTGGATTTAAACTCCGCCGCTTCGGTGTCTGCCGTCCCTGTCATGCCAGAGAGCTTGTCATACAGACGAAAATAGTTTTGGAACGTGGTGGTTGCCATGGTTTGGTTTTCGGCTTGAATCTCCACGCCCTCTTTGGCCTCTACCGCTTGGTGTAGCCCCTCACTCCAACGTCTGCCCGGCATGGTACGCCCCGTGTTTTCGTCCACGATGACAATCTCGTTATCCTCAGAGATGATATAATGCACGTTTTTGATGAACAGATGATGAGCTCTAATCGCCGCTTGCACATGAGCGAGCAGGGGCAAGCGGGCAGGGCTGTACAGGCTTTCTTTTTCGCCAAGCTCGCCCACTTCTATCAAAAATTTCTCAATTTTCTCATAGCCTTTTTCGCTAATCTCAATGGCTCGGTTTTTCTCATCAATCCAAAAATCCTCCGCCACGTTGTTTTTATTATCCTCTTCGTTGTCGGATTTTTTTAGGCGGGGAATGATGTTATTAATCAAGGCATACAGATGAGCCGAGTCCTCGGCCTGCCCTGAGATGATGAGCGGTGTACGAGCTTCGTCAATCAAAATACTATCAATCTCATCGATGATACAGTAATTAAGCGGACGCTGTTTTTTCTCATCTTTGCTAAACACCATGTTATCACGAAGATAATCAAAACCGTATTCGTTGTTGGTGCCATAAGTGATGTCGGCACGGTAAGCATCAAATTTCTCATGGGGAGGCTGTTGGCTATAAATCACGCCCACCGTCAGCCCCAAGAAACTAAACAGTCCACGGTTTAGCTCGGCATCACGCCCTGCCAGATAGTCGTTCACTGTTACAACGTGTACGCCCTTGCCACTGATGGCATTTAGGTACATGGCAAGGGTTGCCATTAAGGTCTTACCCTCGCCCGTTTTCATCTCGGCAATCTTACCCTCGTGCAAGGTCATGCCACCGATGAGCTGAACGTCATAGTGTCTCATGCCGTTCACACGTTTGGACGCTTCACGGCACACGGCAAACGCTTCGGGCAAGAGCTTATCAAGGCTCTCGCCATTGGCATGACGGCTTTTAAACTCATCGGTTTTTTGGCGTAGCTCATCATCAGACAGTGCCGAGATTGTGGGTTCAAGGGCGTTAATCTTGTCCACAACCTTATGCATACGCTTTAATTCACGTTCGTTTTTGGTGCCGAATACAGCACTGATGGCTTTTGTTAGCATGGTTTTTTCCAAATTGCACAGGGCAAAAATATTTTATAACAGCAATTTTAATTAGCAATACAATCAAATTATATGGTAGTCAATTTTAAAAAATCAACCAATCAGCTCACCAAATGCCTTATCTGCACAAACAAGTGTCCGCTCAATGTCATCATCGGTGTGGGCAATAGACATAAAGGCAGCTTCAAAGGCAGATGGGGCAAGATAGACACCCTGTTCTAGCATGGCATGAAAAAACTGATTAAAACGCTTGGTGTCGGCGTGTGCCACATCATCAAAGTTTTTGGGTAACTCTTTGCTAAAAAACAGCCCAAACATACCGCCCACATAACAACTTGAAAAGTCTATGCCATGTTTATCCGCCAGTTTTTGTAAGCCATTGACCAATTTGGCGGTTTTGGCGGTTAATTGTTCATAAAAATCCGGACGGGTTAATTCATCAAACATTGCCTTACCTGCACGCATGGCCAAAGGGTTGCCTGAGAGCGTTCCTGCTTGATACACACCACCTAAGGGGGCGATACATTCCATGATTTCCCGTTTACCACCAAATGCTCCCACGGGCAAGCCTGCCCCGATGATTTTGCCAAAGGTGCTAAGGTCTGGGGTGATGCCAAAATGATGACTTGCCCCTTTTAGTCCCACACGAAAGCCCGTCATTACTTCATCAAAAATCAACACCGCCCCGTGCTTGGTGCAAAGCTCACGCAGGGTGTTATGAAATTCTTGGCTTGGGATAACCATGTTCATGTTGCCCGCTATCGGCTCTAAAATCACGCATGCAAATTCATCACCAAATTTGTCAAAGGCAGATTGTAGTGCTTGGGTGTCATTATAAGGTAGAGTAATGGTATGTTTGGCAAAGTCGGCAGGCACGCCTTTTGATGTCGGCTCACCAATGTCTAGCATACCAGAACCCGCCTTGACAAGTAGGCTATCTGAATGCCCATGATAGCACCCCTCAAATTTGACAATCTTGTCTCGCCCTGTGTAGCCACGAGCCAGACGAATGGCACTCATGGTAGCTTCTGTGCCTGATGACACCATACGAATGAGTTCAATGTGTGGCATGATATCGGCAATCAAATCCGCCATCGTCGTCTCAAAGGGCGTGGGAGCCCCAAAAGACAAGCCGTCATCACAGGCGAGCTTTACCGCATCAATGACCTTGGGGTGAGCATGTCCCAAAATCATCGGCCCCCACGAACCCACATAATCAATGTACTCACGCCCTTCGGTGTCGTACATATACGCACCCTTGGCACGGCTCACGAACACAGGCGTACCGCCCACCCCTACAAAGGCACGGACAGGCGAGTTTACGCCCCCTGGGATATGGCGTTTGGCTTTTTCAAATAAGACTTGGTCGGCGGTAAGTGTCATGGCAGTTCCTATATTATTAGTAAAAAGAAAATGAATAAATCAGTCTATTTTATCATTTTTTGGCGTGGCTGTCTGATTTGATTTTGCTTGATGGATGTTTGGTAAGAGATTGGAAATATTCATTCGTATTGTTAAAAATAGAAATTTACAAAAATACTCATGAATTTTACACAAAAATGCTATTTTTTATTTAAATTTTTCAAAAAAACCGATATAATAGTACAACAAATAACACAAAAAATATTTATCGTAATATTTATTTACACAAAATTACAATAAATTGAGCAAAAAGCAAACATCAGTACCACGGAGATTTGACATGGTCATGAGCATGAACCCCAATGATTTTGTCAATGAGAAATCAGTTGCCCCCATGAACGACAACAAACACCCAGCCAAGCAAGAGCTTGACATGCTGACCGTCCACAATATGGACGACAAAGAGCAAGGCTCGCCCCTTGTGGCGTTTTTAAAAAAACACCAAACCTTTTTAATACTCCAATGTGTGCTACTCATTTTGCTTGGGGTAAGTTTTTTGTTTTGGTGATTTAACACTAGCAAATCTATCCAACCCTGCCCAGCCGCAGGGTTTTTTATGGGGCGTGCCCACCCTTTATATTTGCAATGAAAAATAGGGGAAATCGCACGTTTTTCAAGGAAAATCCCGCAGTTGATATTGAAATATCAACAAGGATTTTGACGTAGAAAAACAAGATTTAGCCATTTTTCATGCAAAAACAACCATTTACCCCACACATTTTCAAAGTTTCACTCGTGTTGTAAAGGGCAGGCACGCCCCAAATCTAAATTTTGCCTTGATGTAAACTCCCACCGCTCGCCTGTGATAGGGTCATTAAATACAAGGTGTTTGGCGAGCAGTTGCAAGGGCTTGGTAAAGTCATCTTTGGGCTTGTGGCGAACAGTCGGATAATACGGGTCGTGGCAAATAGGTATGCCAAGATGGTTTAGATGAACTCTAAGCTGATGAAGTTTGCCGGTCGTGGGGCGAAGTTCGTACTTGGCAAGGTCGCCTTTGACCGCCAAAATATCAATGTGCGTGTGGGTATTGGCAGACTTGTCGGCATTGACACGCATGACATAAAACGGCTCGCCACGCTCCAAATGCAGGCGAATATCCATCGGCATTGTTAAGTTATGATTAACAATGCCGATGGCATGATACACTTTGGTGATGGCATGATACACTTTGGTGATGGCATGATGAGCAAATAAGGCTTGGTACTGATGGCGTGTGGCGACATTTTTACTGATGAGAATGAGCCCTGCCGTCTCTCTGTCTAGCCTGTGAATGGGAGATAAATCGGCATTGCCCGTATCGGCTTTTAGGCGAGTAAGCAGGGTCTGCTTGACATAACTGCCCGATGGTGTTACCGCCAAAAAATGGGGCTTATCCACTACCATAAACTCATCATTTTCAAAGAGTATGTGATAATCAAACGGCACGGCAATCTCATCTTGTAGGGTTCGATAATAATAAATCGTTCGCCCATGCACATAGGGTGTCTCTGCCATCAAAGGGGTAACACCGCCTGTCATCTCGCCCCCAATATCGCCCCAAATATCACCACCATCAAAGCGTGTCTGCCACTCATCAGGGCTGATGTGGGGGAATTTTTGGCATAAAAAAGCCAGTAAGCTCTCGGGCTGATTGTTTAATTTTTCTAAATAAATACGGCTTGGAGAAATGCCGTCTTTCATGGGCGGTGTGGTATGGGACATGGCGTGATTTTTAAATGGCTTTGTTTAATGCCATTTTATCATATTTATGATAGTGCGACCCTCTTGACATATCTAAATTTATAGATATAATGATGTATTATTTTTAGATTATTTGTATTCATGAAATCCACCGACATTTTTAAAGTGCTTGCCAACGATGTCCGCTATCAGATTTTGCTGTGGCTCAAAGACCCTACCACGCATTTTGGGGCGGACGCTTTACGCTGCGCAGAGACGGGTTTTGACGGTGGGATTTGTGTGGGTGTGATTGCCGACAAATCAGGGCTTGCCCAATCGGTGATTTCAAGTTATCTAGGTAGCCTACAACAAACAGGGCTAATAGAGAGCAAACGCCTTGGCAAATGGACGTATTACCGCTACTGCCCAAGCGGTGTGGACGGCTTTATCCGCCAAGTGCGTGATGAGATTGGCGGGTTGTCTGATTAACATAATTTGCCCTTTGTGGTGCGTTGATAATCGAGCAAATGCAATTCGCCCCCGCCTATCCATTTAATCAAATAACACCCAAAAATTTTGCCAAAACATATCTAAATTTTTATAAATGTAAAAGCGAGAAAACCCATGACCGACTTATCTATTTTAAACCTTGCTCCCTTACGAGACGGCGAGACGTTCAATGATGCCATTGACAACCTTGTGGGCTTGGCACAGCTTGCCGAACGCACAGGCTACACTCGCTACTGGATTGCCGAACATCACAATATGCCCTATCTGGCAAGCTCCGCCACAAGCCTTTTAATCCAACGTGTGCTTGACAAAACAAGCACAATCCGAGTCGGCTCGGGTGGTGTCATGCTCCCCAACCATTCGCCCTTTGTCGTTGCCGAGCAGTACGGCACACTGGCAAGCCTATACCCCAACCGTGTGGATTTAGGGCTTGGGCGAGCCCCTGGTACAGACCCTGCCACCGCACGAGCCATTCGCCGTCATCAGGACGATTTTGCGATGAGTTTTCCAAGCGACATTAAAGAGTTGCAGTTTTATTTTGGCAATGACGACAGCGACAAAGTGCGAGCTTACCCTGCCAAAGGGCTAAACGTGCCACTTTATATCTTGGGTTCTAGCCCCGAGAGTGCGTATTTGGCAGGGGAGCTGGGCTTGCCTTATGCGTTTGCTTCCCATTTTGCCCCACGGTTTTTGGTGCAGGCGGTGGAGATTTACCGCAGAGAATTTAAGCCGTCTGACGTACTAGACAAACCCAAAGTCATCGTAGGACTAAATGCCATTGTTGCCGATACCGACAGTGAAGCCCAGCTCCTCTCCACCACCAGTTTGCAGTTTTTCTTGAACGTGGTAACGGGCGAACGCTCAGGCATGAAACCGCCTGCCCCTGACATCGAGAGCCGTATTCCACCGCATATCCTATCCATGGCAAAGAGCATGACGGCGTGTAGCGTGATTGGTTCGCCACAGACGGTCAAAGCCCAATTAGAGCAACTACAAAGCCAAGTCAATACCGATGAATTTATGGCGGTAAGCTACATTTATGACAAAGACAAGCAGGCTCGCTCGTATGAGCTACTTGCTGATGTGGCAAAAGGTTGACTTGATGTTTTAATGGCGTATTGGAAATCATATTTACCCAAAAACCTGCCCAAAAGTAGGATAGATTAACAATAGCATATTGTTTTACTATGGTTAAAGAGCCTAAAACTTGATGCGTTTACAAGGGCGAATGTGATTCGCCCCTACCGTCCAATTTAACAATAGACTTCTTTCCAAACCCTGATTTTTATGGATTTTTAAAAACTTCAACCCCAATACTTATAAGGGTTTATTTTTAGTTTGGAAAGAGATTTAATACCAATTTAGCAATCAACCCTTTTTATTTTAAAGAGAAAATTTATGACTGATACAACCCCACTTTTTACTCCGTTTACCCTAAATAATGGCGTGGAGATAAAAAACCGCCTTGTCGTTGCTCCAATGACCCACTATGCGTCCAATGCTGACGGCACATTGTCCGATGAAGAGCGGGCATTTTTGACAGGACGGTCGGACGATTTTGGCTTATTTATCACAGCGGCGACTTTGGTACACCCAAGCGGTAAAGCCTTTGTCGGGCAACCGTCTGCTTATGATGAGAGTCATTTGGCAAGCCTAACCGACACCGCCAATATCATCAAAAAAGGTGGTGCAAAGGCGATTTTGCAAATTCATCATGGCGGTTATCAGTCGCTTCCCCAGTTTGGCGAAGTCATCGCCCCGTCTAATATGGACAACGGCAAGCAGTCCGCCCGAGCCATGAGCGTGGACGAGATACAGGCGGTCATCACAGGCTTTGGCGTGGCAACCGACCTAGCGATAAGAGCAGGGTTTGATGGCGTGGAGATTCATGGGGCGAATAATTATCTTATTCAGCAGTTTTTCTCGCCCCAAGCCAACAAGCGAGATGATGAATGGGGTGGAAGCTTGGAGAACCGCTTGCGTTTTCCCAAAGCCGTCATCAAAACGGTCAATGACATCAAAGCCAAACACGGCAAGGCGGAGTTTATCATCGGCTACCGTTTTTCGCCAGAAGAATCAGGCGATGACGGCTTGACGATGGCGGATGCGTTTGATTTGATTGATGCTTTGGTGAATGAGCCACTCCAATACCTGCACGTCTCATTGTGGGATTTTTATAAAAAGGCGAGACGTGGGGCGGACACCAATTTAACCCGCATAGAACAACTCCATGCCCGCATTGGTGGAAAACTGCCACTCATTGGCGTGGGCTGTCTACTCTCTGCTGATGACGTGGTGCGTGCGTATGGCACAGGCTGGGCGGATTTTGTGGCGGTGGGTAAGGCGGTCATGATGAACCCCAATTTTGCCACGCTATTAAAGACAGGCGACACCGACAAAATCGCCACGCACATCGACCCTGAGCGTAACGACATCTACAAAATCCCAAGCCAGCTTTGGGCGTATCAGCAAAAAGGGCTTGCCTATCTACCGCCATTAAAGGGTAAAGAATGGCAACCTTTGGATATGTGATGAGTATATTTCAAAAAGGGCGAAATGATTCACCCAATCTAATTTTTTAATTTTATAAACCCTAACTAGGAGATACCCATGACAAACTCACAAGCGATTGATTTGGACGATTTAAACCTTGATGAGCTGGACTTTGATGCCATGCTTGGCGATTTGGCGGACGTGAGCGTGGTCGGCGGATTTGATGGCGAAAATGATGACGGCTGTGAAGGTGGTGCGTGTAAGATTTGAATTTGATTTTTTAAAAGGGTGGAACATTTCCGCCCTTTAATTTTAGATAATTTGATACATATCAATCACTTACAGAATAAACAAAGCACGAGATTAAAACAAGCAAAAAACAGTAAAACCCCCATAAATTTGTTATAATATTCTTTTAACTTGAAGAATAACAACATGAAACTGACCAATTATAGCGATTATGCTCTACGTTCTTTGATTTATCTGGCGGTAACACCCAAAGATGGCGAGCTTGCCAACATTGACGACATCGCCCAAGCCTATGACATCTCAAAAAGTCATCTCACCAAAATCATTCATCAACTGGGTAAATTGGGCTACATCGAGAGCGTGCGTGGCAAAGGCGGGGGCATTCGCCTAGCCAAAGACCCAAGCGAGATTAACATCGGGCGACTCATTCGCCACACCGAGAGCGATTTTGGCATATTAGAATGCTTAGATGATAACTCTAAAAACACAGACGGTAAAATCAGCTTGGTCAATATCGGCGATGACACCAACAGCTGTGTCATCTCGCCTGCCTGCCGTTTAAAGGGGGTGTTTTATAAAGCCATGCTTGCCTTTGTGGCGGTGCTAGATGGCTATACCCTTGCTGACGTGTTGGTCAATGACAAAGAGCTATTGACACTTTTGGATAAAAACGCCGAATAAGCATTTGTAAGCAAATGCTGACAAAACTTTGCGATTTTTGCGTATTTTCTTATGGGTGCTATTTTGGCATAATACACACATCAGCAAGGAGATGGCAAATGGATAAGCCAACATGGATGAACGCTGATATTATGGACAACCCAATGGAACACCGCAGGTAGCAAAACCCCATGACAAAAGCCACAAATGACCCCCATTTGTGGCTTTGTTTTTACTGTTACACCTAAAAAACTTTAAAATTACTACAAATACCATGATGTGTGGACGTAGGGGCGTGCTGAGCACGCCTTGCACAATAATATCATCAAAAGGTGTGCTCAGCACACCCCTACAAACCCGTGGTAAATATCGAGTTTGTTAGGTGTAGATTTATACACGACAAAACAAAGGCAGGCAACCCCACCTTCATTCTCAATAACCCAAACTATTTAAGCCCCGCCTGTTTCAACAACGCCCCAAAACTCCCCACTTTGGCAGGTTCGTTTTTGGCTTTGTTAAATTCACGTTTTGGCTTATTATTGGGCTTATTGCTTGGCTTGGCGTTTGTTTTGTCTTTAAATGCTTTATCCGATTTGTCAGACTTTGGCACTTCTTTTTTGTCAGGCGATTTCATAGAAAGCCCAATCCGCTTTCTTGGCTCGTCCACCGATAGCACACGCACTTTGACAATGTCTTGGGGCTTGACCACGTCCGCAGGGTCAGCCACAAAACTGTCGGACAGCTCAGAGATATGCACCAATCCGTCTTGGTGTACGCCAATGTCCACAAAACAACCAAACGCAGTTACGTTCGTTACCACGCCTTCTAGCTCCATGCCGATTTGTAAGTGTTTGATTTCACTCACATCATCACGGAATTTGGCGGTTTTAAATTCGCCACGGGGGTCGTGAGCAGGTTTGGCAAGCTCGGCAAGCACCGTGGCAAGCTGACTAAAATTGTCCGTGCTGTCGTTTAGCGATTTGGCAAGGGTTTCATTGCCCAGTACGTCCGACAACGACTTGTCCGCCTTACGCAAAATCTCATACACCAGCCCATAGCTTTCGGGGTGTACGCCTGTTGCGTCCAGTGGCTCGGTGCCGTCTTTGATACGCAAAAATCCTGCCGACTGCTCAAAGGTCTTTACGCCCAAACGTGGCACGGCTTTTAGCTCTTCACGGTTTTTAAATGCTCCATTGGTACGGCGGTAGTTCACGATTTGTTGGGCGACATTTTTGTTGAGTCCTGCAATGTGAGCCAAAATGGCAGGGCTTGCCGTGTTCACGTCCACACCCACCGCATTCACGCAGTCTTCGGTAACTTTGTCAAGGCTTGATTCTAGCTCGGCTTGATTGACATCATGCTGATATTGTCCCACACCGATTGCTTTTGGTTCAACCTTGACAAGCTCGGACAAGGGGTCTTGCAATCGTCTGGCGATAGACACCGCCCCACGCACCGACACATCAAGCTCAGGTAGCTCGCTACTGGCAATCTCACTTGCCGAATACACGCTCGCTCCCGCTTCCGATACCACCACCGCTTTGGCGGATAGGCTGTTCTCGCTAATGACCGCCTTGACAAGCTCATCCGATTCACGGCTTGCTGTGCCGTTGCCAATGGCGACAAGCTCCACACCATAATCAGCGATGAGCTTGGCAATCACCGCCTTTGCCTTGTCGGTCGTGGGGTCGGTAAAGGGGTACACGGTGTCAGTCGCCACGACATCGCCTGTGCTGTCAATCACCGCCATTTTTACGCCATGACGGATACCAGGGTCCACGCCTAGGATAACCTTGCGTCCAGCAGGGGCGGTCATGAGTAGGTGTTTTAGATTTTGGGCAAATACGCCAATGGCGTGCGTTTCAGCGTCCAGTCGTCTCTCGGTCAATAGGCGATGCTCAATCTGTGGTCGCCATTTGGCACTCCATAATCTGTCTGACGTCTCGCTCAAAAACTGCCCACGCTCGTCCGTATCGCTTGCCCCAAAAGTGGTTTTAATTTGAGCGACAAACGGCTCATCTTCGCCAAGCACGGATAGGACAAGCACATTTGCCTGTCTGCCACGAAGCATGGCAAGTAGGCGATGATTGGAGAGCTTGGCAAAGGTTTCGGTATGGTCAAAATAGTCTTTGAATTTCTCGCCTGCCTCTCGTTTTTCTTCGCCCACAAGCTTAGCGTGAATGCTTGCTGTGGCGTTAAAGCCTGCCCGCACCTTGTCAAACAAATCTAAATTCAACGCCCATTCATCAAGGATAATCGCTTGCACGCCTGCTAGTTGTAAATCACGAGTGCTATAATCCACATCAAAGCTCTCGCCTTGCTCATCCGTTACCGTGCTAACAGGCGTGTAGTCCGATAGTGCCGTATCCAAGCTTTCCCCTGCCAAAATCCGCTCGGCAATCGGGCGAAGCCCTGCCAAAGTCGCCTTAGCCGACAAGGTGCGGCGTTTTGGGCGGTAGGGCTCATAAATCGCTTCAAGCTCCAACTTGCTCATGGCGTTTTTGACACGCAGGGTAAGTTCGTCCGTTAGGGCGTTTTGGGCGGTCAAAAGCTCAAGCACCTTGTTACGGCGAACCGCCAAATCCCGTTCGTGCGTTAGGGCTTTTTCTAGGGTACGAAGCATGCCATCATCAAGTCCGCCTGTTTTGTCCTTACGATAACGGGCGATGAATGGCACGCTCGCCCCTTCGTCCAGCAAATCGGCAAAGGCTTGAACCTGCTCGGCACGCACGGCATGGTCTGTGGCAAGTTTTTGGTAGATGGCGGTGTGGTTGATGGGATTAGGGCTTGTGGCTTGGGTATCCATAATATCCTACTTATATGAATGATAAATGTGCTATTATAACAAGTTTTAGGGGTGTTTGATAGGCACAAATCTACACCTGCATTTACCCGTTTTACCTATTTTACTTTTACCTATTTTACCCATTTTGTCAGAAGTGCCATGACCGCCTTTACTCTTATCATCTTAACCTTTATCATCGCCAGTATCTTTCATGGGCTGACAGGCATTGGCGTAACACTCATCGCTACCACCGCTTTGGCAAGTAGCTATCCGATGTCGCACGTTTTGGTGCTGACGGTCATTCCTTGTTTGCTTATCAATTTGGTCGTGTTTTTGGACGGTGGACGGATTGTTTATTATCTTAAAAAGTACTGGCTCCTTGTGCTGACAAGTTTTGTTGGCAGTTTTATTGGCACAAAACTTGTTTTTATCATCGCATCTCATCATCTACTGATTGCGTTAGGGCTACTCATTGTTGGCTATGTCGCCATGCAGTTTGTGGCGATGAGCGTGGGCAAAAATTTTAACCTGCCCAACACCACTCCAAGCCTTGTGATAAGCGGTACGATTGCAGGGGTGTTGGGCGGAGCCACCAACGCCATGTCGCCCCTGCTCGTGATGTATTTGCTCTCCGCTACCGAATACACCGATGACCCAAAAACCGAGCTTATCAAGGCAAGTAACCTATGCTATGTCGTTGGCAAAATCGCCCAGCTTATCGTCTTGTGGCAAGCTCTGACTGCCTTGCCCAAAAATGACTGGCTGATGATTGGTGTGGCGAGTGTGATGTTTTTATATTTGGGGTTTTATTTTCGGGATAAAATATCCCAAGCAATGTTTAAAAAAAATCGTGCTTGTCATTTTGCTGATATTGGGCGTGCGGGCGTTAATAAAGGGATTTGGGGCGTGATTTGCGTTTGTAAGCATATGCTTACAAAACTTTGCGATTTTTGCGTATTTTCTTACAGGCCAACTTTTGACATAATAGACTTCTTTCCAAACCCTGATTTTTGTAGATTTTTAAAAACTTCAACCCCAATACTTACAAGGGTTTATTTTTAGTTTGGAAAGAGATTTAATACACCCATCAGCAAGGAAGACGGCACATGGATATACCACCACGGATGACCGCTGATACATGAACCATGGATGATGGACGGACTACAAAACCCATACGGTAAGCCCTAACGCAAGTTGGGGCTTTATCGTTTTTGAAACTTGCCATTTTTCACTCATCATTTTTTCATTGATTTTTACAAATTTTACGTTAAAATTTGCCTTTTAGACATTTGATATACTCATGACACGACACATCACCCGCCGTGATTTTTTAAACGGCTCAGCCCTACTCATCACTTCCCTTGCCACAGGCACACTAACCGCTTGCAGTGATGATACTCCCACGCCACAGACAGATACACCCAAAGCCAGTGGCAACACCCCACCACCAACCGCCAAGACCAGCTCCAACTATCCGCCCGAACTGACAGGCTTGCGTGGCGACCATGCAGGCAGTTATGATGTCGCTCACGAGATGGCGTGGAAAAAAGCACAGTTTGACGTCTCAGGCGAGAGCGTATCAGAGACGGTAGATTTGGTTGTGGTTGGGGCAGGCATTAGCGGGCTTGCCAGTGTCTATTTTTACCAAAAAAAGTTTCCCAATGCCAAAATCTTAGTATTAGACAATCATGATGACTTTGGTGGTCATGCCAAACGCAATGAGTTTAGTGAAAGCGTTGATGGCAAAGACATCTTTCGCATCAGTTATGGTGGCAGTGAATCCATTGATACTCCAAGCGATTATAGCGATGAAGCCATGGGACTGCTTAATGAGCTTGGCATTGATGTACAAAAATTTTACACCTATTATGACCAAGAATACTTTAAAAACCTAGGCATGAACAAGCAGGGCGTGTTTTTTAATAAAGCCACCTTTGGACAAAGCGTGGTACTGCCCGATGAGCCGAATGCTGACAACGCCACAGAGTTGTTTGCCAAAGCTCCTTTATCAGATACAGACAAAAACGCCCTGATAGAGCTATATACCACCCCCAAAGACTATTTGGGCGACATGGCACCCAGCGAGCGAGAAGACTACCTGCAATCCATCAGTTACGACAAATTTTTAAAAGACCATGTCAAGCTCCCCCAAGGGGCGATGGCGTATATGGAAGAGCTTTGTTTGGAATACTGGGGATTTAACATTGATGGTTTGTCAGCTTATGACGCCTTTTATGAGGGCTATGCAGGACTTGAATTATCAGGGTTAGAAGCCGATGACGATGGCGAGAGCGAGCCTTATATTTTTCACTTTCCTGATGGCAACGCCTCCATCGCTCGCCTACTGGTCAAAAAGATGATACCCACGGTTATCGCTAACCCTGACCACGCCAACGGCAAAAGCGAGATGGAAGCCATCGTGCTAGATAAATTTGACTACACCAAACTTGACACACCCGAGCAATCTGTCAATATCCGCCTAAATGCCACCGCTGTCCAAGTTAAAAACATCGAAACCGACGGCAAAAAGGGCGTGATGATAGGCTACAAAAAGGGCGGTAAGCTCTACCGTGTGAACGCTCATCACTGTATTCTAGCATGTCAGCATGGCATGATACCACTCATCGATAGCGACCTGCCCCAAACCCAAAAGGATGACCACTTACAAAACATCCGTGTGCCAATGATTTATACCAAAATCTTGGTCAAAGACTGGCAAGCCTTTAAAAAACTCGGTGCATGGCAGTTTTACGCCCCCAAAGCCCCTTATTGCCTTATCATGACCGACTATCCTGTGAGCATGGGCGACTATCACTACCCCAAAGACCCAAGTGAACCTATGGTTGTTCATATGGTGCGTATCGCCGTGCCTTATGGCACAGGTAAAGACGTGCGTGAAGCCTGTAAAATCGGACGCTCCGAGCTGTACCGAGCCAGTTATCATGACCTAGAAAAACAAGCCCTTGACCAACTGCGTGAGATGTACGACGTGGCAGGAGAGAATCTTGACGACAAGATTCTTGCCATCACCATCAACCGCTGGGGGCATGGATACAGCTATGAACGCAATGTCTTGTTTGATAAAGATGACATTGCTGAGAAAACACTGGACAGTGTCAAACAAGCTCATGGCAATATCCACATGGCAAACTCTGATGCCGACTGGATGCCTTATGCTGATGGGGCAATAGACCAAGCATGGCGAGCCGTCCAAGAGATTAAGGCGTAAATAGAAGTCTAAATAAAACAAAAGAGCTTGAATATCAAGCTCTTTTTTATCGCTTATGTTATCACACCCTTTTGTTTCACGTGGAACACTCACTATCTGCTGTGATATCACCCTGTTTCACGTGAAACTTTTTAAAGCTCTTTGGCTCATGCAGGGCTGATATTTTTTGGGCGACTATCCTTGCCGTCTCATCTTGTAAGCTGGTTATCATGAGCTGACAAGGCAGCGACAGTAGCGTATCGAGCAGTACATCCATCGCTCCCACATCAAGCTCCGCATCAATGTCATCGACAAGCACCACAGGCTGTATCTGCTGATAGGCACACATCACTTGTAATTGTGAGAGTCTTAGGGCGATGATGAGCAGTTTTTTCTCACCCCGAGAGAGTACATCCACCGCCTGACTTTTGATTTGCCTGCCATCGCCAGACTGCTTTAACATCACCATCACATCAGCACGATGAGCCCCCACGCGGGTATAACCCAGCTCCATGTCAGAGTCCAAACGAGACGCCAACACAGAGAGCAGTCCTACCTTATCATCAAAGCCTGCTTGATAAGACAGATAAATATCGCCTTGATAATGCGGCAGCAGTCGCCCCATCATCTCATCAAAGCACACTTGCCACCGCTCAAAGACCGCCTGCCGACATCGGTGTAGCTTATCTGCGTGATACGCCAGCTGACTGTCCCATGCCCGCACTTCGCCTACTCGCTCACGCACACGGGGCGATTTTAGTAATAAATTTCGCTGTTTGAGCAGTCGCTGATAGGCAAGCCATTCTCCATAAAACTCCTGTTTCACGTGAAACGTCAGCCAGTCCAACATCTGCCGTCTAGCATGACTGCCTTCTTCTAGCACCGCCATGCCACTGGGATCAATGGGCAATACTGGTAAGGCATAAGTCAGCGGACTTTGGGTGGCTACGTTTTGTCCGTTGAGTTTTAATACTGTCGTTGCCAGCTGTCGCTCATCCAGATTTTTTTGCACTGCTAACATGTCAGACCCCGTCATCGCCCACACCGTGCAGGATTTTTGATGATGGCTGATGTAGCGTTTGGGCTCATGATGGCGAAAAGTTTTACCCCGAGACAACAAAAACACCGCCTCTAAAAGCGATGTTTTGCCACTGCCATTACGCCCCACGAACACATTACAGTCAGCGAGTGTCAGACTTATCTGAGCTAGGTTGCGTACGTGAGTGATTTGAAGCTGTGTGATCATGCCCTGCCCATCACACACGCATAGGCATGACGACATATTGATAATTGTGGTCATCGCCCACTTGATAAATGCGTGTCGGACTGGTCGGATGTACCATTTCTAGGCGAATGTCGCCCTCTAACACATTTAGCACAGCACGCAAATAAGACTCATTAAATGAAATCTCAATTGGCTCGCCTGTGTAGTTGACCGCCACTTCTTCTCTGGCTTCGTCCTGCTCACGGTTGGTTGAGATGACATCCACCGTCTCACTTTTGACAAAGTGCAGTAGCACACCAGGGGAGTCTTTGGTGTTTACCACTGCCACCCGACGCAAGACCTCAACCATGCTGTCTTTATTAAAAATGGCAATTTTATCATTATTGGTCGGCATGACACGGCGGTAGTCGGGGAATTTACCCTCAATCAAGCGGGCGGTCAAAGATATCATCATCTGCCCGCCAAAGTTTAAACTGACGGTCAAAAAGTCGCTATCTAATCCCAAAGTTACCATGTCGCCATTTTCTTCGGCAGTTTTTAGTAGGTCGGTCAAGAGCTTTTCTAACCCACTGACCGCCTTACCAGGGATGATGACTTTGGTTTCATCATGGCTGTCCGCCAAGGTTTGATACGCCACCGCCAAACGATGTCCATCGGTTGCCACCGCGGTCAGTTTGTCGCCCTCAATCTCAAAGAGCAGTCCTGTCAAGTAGTGGCGTACGTCTTGGGTCGCCATGGCAAAGCGGGTGTGCTTGATGAGATTAAATAAGGTATCACGTCCGATTTTAACCAGCTTTTCTGAGCGTGGCTCGCCAATACTTGGATAATCCTGAGCAGGTAGCGTGCTAAGCATGTATTTGCCCTTGCCACTGGTGATATGACAGCGACTGCCCGCCACTTCAATGCTGACCATGTTATCAGGCAAAGCTTTGCAAATGCCAAAAAACTTATCTGCAGGAATGGTTACCGCCCCTGCCGTCACGCACGCCCCCTCGGGCAGACTAATGACATTGGTCAGCTCCACTTCCAAATCGGACGCGGTCATCGTCAGGCTTTGTGGTTCTAGCACCAGTTTTAAGTTGCCCAAAATCGCCATTTGGTGATGATTATCCACCGCTTCAATGATGAGCGTCATGGCTTTGATGAGTAGGGCTTTATCAATGACTAATTTCATAAAAATCCTTAATATTTACAAAAAATTTAACATATCTATTATAACAAACTTCACACCGCATTTCATGATGGCTGTTACCATCAGGCAAATTCAAGCGTAGCAAGCAAGGCTTGGTAGTCTTTTTCCACCGACGAATCTTCGGCTCGCAGTTCGCTAATTTTCTCGCAAGCATGCATGACCGTGGTATGGTCTCGTCCGCCAAACACTTGTCCTATCTCAGGAAAGCTGTCTTGGGTCAGCTCGCGCACCAATGCCATCGCCATCTGACGGGGGCGAGCGATGTTACGAGCCCGCTTTTTACCAATCAAATCTTTGATTGAAACGCCATAATACTCCGCCACTAGGTCACGGATATTCTCTGCATTAACCGCTCTTGCTCGTGCCTCAATACGGTCTTTGATGGCATGACGTACCAGCGAGAGTGTCACCTCACCACCCACCAATAGGGCGTTGGCACGCACTTGGTTTAACGCTCCTTCTAATCGGCGAACATCGGGGGGCATGTTTTGTGCCATAAAAATCGCACAGTCTTTGGGCAGTTCCATGCCAAGCAACGTCGCCTTTTTTTGCAAAATTTGCATACGCATTTCAATGTCAGGCGGTTCGATGGCAAGCGACAACCCACCCTCAAAGCGTGACAAAAAGCGTGTGTCAAAATCCTGCATTTGTGACGGTGGTCTGTCAGACGCCAAAATCAGCCGTTTATCGCCTTTGGTAAATTCGCCAAATAACGTCATCAAAAACTGCGAGACTTTCGGGCCGTTTTTGTTATTAATCATGTGAACATCATCAACGATGAGCAAATCCGCCTGACAAATCCGTCGAAGCAGAGAATCTGCCCCACCCTCGCCCCCACGCAGGGCATTAATGGTCACCTTAAAAAACTGATCTTTGCTAAAATAACACACCAAAAGCCCAGCACGTTCATAGCGGTGAGCCACCGCATGCATGAGATGGGTCTTGCCCAGCCCTGATGAGCCATAGATAAAATACAAATGCGTGTCATGCTTGGCGGTTTTATCGGTCAGGTTTTTAGTCAGCTCTTGGCAGGCGTTATATGCCAGTGCATTGGACTTACCCTTGACAAAATTTTCAAAGGTAAACCGCTCTTCTAAGGGCTGGCTCTCTTCAATGCTCGTCGGCTTTTTGGGTGATTTGGGCTTTTGCTTTTTGGGAGTTTTGTCTACCTTGTCGCTTTTTGGCACAAGGGGCATGACCCGCAGGGCAACACTTGACACATGCCGACCACCACCATCTGCCAGACGTGCCACCGCCACACAGATTTTATCATAATAATGCGTCTCAATACGACGGATAAACACATCATTAATGGCAAACAGCACCAACGTCTCGTCAGCAAATACAGGTTTTAAAGAACGCAGCCACTGATTTAACTCACTCTCTTTTAACTCATGTTTTAACTCAGATAGGCACGACTGCCAAAACAGCTCAGCGTCGGCATCATGTTTTTGAACATCGCCAATCATGCCATCATCGCCCACTCTGCCACCTGCCAAGTCTTTATCGCCGACGACAGGGGCATCACCCTTATGATTAGCATCATAACTGACATTTGTATCCATGCCCACATCCGTCTTATCAGACGGTAGGTGTTCCGGCATGGTTTCATCAAACAGCGATATGTTTTTCATGATAAATTAACTCAAATAACAAACTTGGATAAATAATAAATTTAGATGAACAAAATTCAACTTAAAGCAAACTTGGGCGGCCGGCCAACATCTGGACTGCCACCTTTTCATGTTTGTATCTTGTGCCTACACCCACTTAAAACGTCATTAAAAACAAAAAGTTATAATTAAAAATAATCATAACGATAAGTTTTTAATAAAAACAAAAAATAATTAATAATACAAACAGGCGAAAAGTCCCACAATTCTTGGTGTTCTGACTAATTTTTAATCAAACACCAACTTGCCCACCCTTAAATTTTTGCCTATAATACCACAAATTTGACATTTTTCAACGATAATTTTTCTGTGGATAAGTTTGTGGATAAGTTTGTGGATAACCAAAACAAAGAACTTATTCACATTTTTCCCACAGGTTATATACAGGTTTATCAACAATATAAATACATGATTTTAATAAATTTTTATTACTTATCCACAGAAATACCAATCCTTTATTATTATTATTTTTATATTAAAATAAAAAATAAGCCAGTGGCAAATCTGTGGATAACTTTTTAAAAATATATTAAAAACCAACTCATTTTCAATGATAACACTTAATCCATACGATATAACAACGACAGACATAAACACCATCAGAAAAACAATATTATAAAAAACCTTGACTTGGAAATGTTTTTTTAGTAAAATCCATAGGTTTTTCGCCAAACATCCATCATGACCGCATCGGCTGATAGCTAAATATAAGTCTGGTGACCTAACTGTTTGGTTAAACATAATCCATCACAAGAAATGGCTTCTGCAGAGCCTGTGATACAACCTTATAAGGCATTATCATGAAACGTACATTCCAACCATCTAACCTAAAACGCAAACGCACTCACGGTTTCCGTGCTCGTATGGCAACCAAAAACGGTCGTCAAGTCCTAGCCCGTCGCCGTGCCAAAGGTCGTCATCGTTTGACCGTATAATCTTGTAGATTATCAAAGATTAAGCACTCCTCGGGGTGCTTTTTGTTTGTCTAAGTTTTGCCTTGAAAGTTTATAATTTTAAATTTTTGTGTGTTGGATAAATCATTGACGAAACACGCCAAGCCTTGTATGATAGCTTGATTTAATCTGTTTATATCATGACAAATCCACAATCTAGCACCCCTACCCCACCATTTTGCTTTACCAAAGCCCAGCGTCTGCTTAGTCCCAATGACTTTAAACGGGTCTTTGATAATCCTATCAAAAAAATCCACTCTGAACATCTGCTCTTATTTGTCCAAACAGGCATACCAGAGCAAACGCCCGCTCGCTTGGGGCTTGCCATTACCAAAAAAAAGGTCAAACTAGCCGTCATGCGTAACCGCCTAAAACGGCTCACTCGTGAACATTTTCGCCATACTGCTCCCACGCTTGGGGCGGTGGATGTGGTGCTTATTGTTAAGAAAAACTACACAAAAGAGACTGACCTGCATGGCGAGCTGACACACATTTTTGAAAAATTAGCCATGCTTTTTCCTAGCGATTTATCTAAAATTAATTAGGGTGTGTTGAATATTGGTATTTACAATGAAAAATGAGAAAAATCGCCCGTTTTTCAAGGAAAAAATGCAGGCTGATAGTCATTCTATTAGACAAGTTTTTATTATGAAAAACAATCCGACCACTTAATTTTAAAAATTGAGTTAAAATCTTAAAAATTTACACGATTAAGTGGTCGGATAGCCATTTTTCATGCAAAAATTGGTTGAAATTGTCAAATTTTTATCTTACTTTATAAAAATGTTATCAATGTTCAACACGCCCTAGCTATGCTAACCAAATTTTTACTACGGCTTGTCAGATTTTATCAAAAAGCAATCAGCCCACTTATTCCTGCTCGCTGTCGCTATTACCCAACTTGCTCGGCGTATGCTCACACCGCCCTAACAACCCACACCACGCCAAAGGCTCTAATACTGATTATCAAAAGAGTATTATCTTGTCAGCCCTTTGGTGGTTCGGGGATTGATTTTGTGCCGGTGCCGTTATACCGCTACGCCTTTGTGTCGGCGATAATTCTGCATCGCTACCCCTTAAAAGACCGCCATTCTTATCAAGCTCGTCAAAACCATTTGTCAAAATAATCGTTTACCAATGATTTTACAGTGTTTTAAGTAAATTGATATTCCAAAATTGATGATAATCCTTGGGTTTATTTACAAAAAAATGGGGTAATTTTTGTTATTTTATTGTAAAATAGCCTATTTTGTTTTCTATTTTAAACATTGCAAAGGCTAAAACTTATGCAAAAGATTTTACGGACCCTAATTATTATTGCCATGCTCATCACGTCTTATCTGCTCGTGTTGGCGTGGCGAGATGATTATGCCAATAAGCCTGTAACAGCGACACAGCCTGTGGCAGTGCAAGGGGCAAGTGATGTGCCAAGTGCCGGCGGTGGCGATGTGCCAGTGGTGGGCGGAGCCACGCCTGTGATGACACCAAATGTCAGCAGTGGCTTGATTAGCGTCTCAACCGACCGCTATGACATCAAGATTAACCCTGTGGGCGGGGACATCGTTTATGCAGGGTTGAAGCAGTATGATGCCACGCTTGGCAGTAGCGAGCGGTTTGTGCTGTTGGAGAGTGAGCAGGGTCGCACCTATGTCGCTCAGTCGGGACTGGCAGGGCAAGACGGCATTGACACTAATGCAGGACGTGCCATTTATCAAAGCCCCAGAACCAGCTATGACATGGCAGGCACGGCGGTGCTAACCGTGCCACTGATTCATGAAAAAGACGGCGTAACCATTACCAAAACCTACACCTTTAACGCCGGCGAGTATCCCATTAACGTGGCGTATAACATCAACAACGCGTCCGATAAGGTATGGCAAGGCAATATGTACGCCCAACTAAAACGTGATGGCTCTGCCGACCCTGGTCTTGATGATAAGGGCATGATGGGTATGGCGACCTATCTGGGCGGTGCGTGGGGCGTGCCTAGTGAGCCTTATAATAAGTTAAAATTCAAAGACTTTAACGGTGGCGAGCTCAACGCCGTCAGTAGCGATGGCTGGGTGGGCGTGGTTCAGCACTACTTTGTCTCGGCGTGGACACCGGGTAATTTTGATGGGCAATTTTATGCTCGTGAAAGCGGTGGCGAGCATTTTATCGGCTTTAATAGCCCTGCCGTTGTCGTCCCTGCTGGCAAACAAATGACCATAGATGCCACGCTCTATGCCGGCCCTAAGGTGCAAGATGAGATGGCAGGGGTGGCAACAGGGCTTGAAAAAGCGGTAGATTATGGCATATTTTGGCCAATCTCAAAGCCGATGTTCTTAATCCTTGACGCCTTGCACAAAATCTTGGGTAACTGGGGCTGGGCGATTGTCGGTTTGACTTTAATTGTCAAGATTGCCCTGTTTTGGTTATCCAACAAAAGCTATGTGTCTATGGCAAAAATGCGTGCCATTGCCCCCAAATTAGAAGCTCTAAAAGAAAAACACGGCGATGACCGCATGGCGATGAGTCAGGCGATGATGCAGTTGTATCGTGATGAAAAAGTCAATCCGATGGCAGGCTGTTTGCCGATTTTGCTACAAATGCCGATTTTCTTGGGGCTATACTGGTGTTTGGTGGAGAGTGTGGAGCTACGCCATGCCCCTTGGATTTTGTGGATTAAAGATTTGTCCGCCATGGATCCGTGGTTTATTTTGCCGATTATCATGATGGCAACCATGTATTTTCAGCAGCTTCTAAATCCACAACCGACCGACCCTATGCAGGCTAAGATGATGAAAATCATGCCACTCATTTTCGGGGTGTTTATGCTGTTTTTCCCCGCAGGTTTGGTGCTGTATTGGACGGTAAACAACCTATTTAGCATGGCTCATCAGCAGTTTGTTAATAAGCGAGTTGAAAAAGCCTACAACAAACCTGTCAAGGTGTTGTCCGATTGATGATGATTAGTCCCAAGCAATCCGCCTATCTGGGCGGATTTTTTGTGGGCAAAGTTGGCTAAATAATGGTAAAATGACAAAAATTTTATCAACTACCACTATGCCAACTCTATCTCAACAACCCACCATTGTCGCTATCGCAAGCCCTATCGGTCAAGGCGGTGTGGGCGTGATTCGCCTGTCAGGTCGCACCGCCCACGCCATTGGCTGTGCCATATCGGGCAAATCGGCTCTTACTCCACGCCACGCCCATTTTGCCAAATTTAAGGACAACACAGGGGCAGTCATCGATGAAGGGGTCATCATCTACTTTAATGCCCCACATTCGTTCACAGGCGAAGACGTGGTGGAGCTACAAGGGCATGGCGGTATGGTCTTGCAAAACTTGCTCCTTGCTCGCTGTTTTGAGCTTGGGGCAAGGCAGGCAACCGCAGGGGAGTTTTCAATGCGTGCCTTTGAAAATGACAAAATTGACCTTGTGCAAGCCGAAGCGATAGCGGATGCTATCAGTGCTACAAGTGTCGCTCAGGCAAGCAGTGCCATGCGTTCGCTCTCTGGTGAATTTTCCAAAAAAATCAATGAGTTATCTGAGAAAATCGCCAATATCCGCCTGTATGTGGAAGCGAGCATTGATTTTCCTGATGAAGATGACGTGGAGTTTTTGTCGGACGGAGTGATTGAGTCCAAAATCGATGAGATTTTGCGTGCCATTGATGACATTTTGGCAACTGCCAAGCAAGGTCAGCTCTTGCGAGACGGGGTGCAGGTGGTGCTGGCAGGTAAGCCCAATGCTGGCAAATCAAGCCTGCTAAACCGCCTAGCAGGGGTGGAGCGTGCCATTGTTACTGACATTGCAGGGACGACACGAGATACGTTATCCGAGATGCTGGTGTTGGACGGCTTGACCGTGCATTTGACCGACACCGCAGGACTTAGAGACACGTCTGATAAGGTGGAGAAAATCGGTATTGACCGTGCCAAATCTGCCGTCAAACAAGCTGATATTTTGCTGTTTGTCTATGATGTTAGTAGTGAGAGCGGGCCATTTACCCTTGCCAAAGAGCTGTTTGCCGATATTATTGATGAGATTGGCATGGAGAATTTTGAGCGTAAACTTGTGATGATTGCCAATAAAGCCGATTTATTGGGCGATGTTTCACGTGAAACAATGGCTGATTTTAACCCTAATAATAACCACAGTAATAATCAAAATGACAAAAATGTTTCACGTGAAATCATGCAAAATAATTTAAATAACCAAGAAAATGCCAATGTTCCACATGAAACAATCAGCCAAATCCGAGTTTCCTGCACCACAGGGCAAGGGCTTGATGACTTGGTAAATTTATTAAAAGACAAAGTGGGCTTTCATCCGCCAGAGAACAGTCTTATCGCCCGCACTCGCCATCTTGATGCCCTAAAACGTGCCAAATCGCACGCCATGGACGCTCACACTCAGCTTGTCGTCTATCAGGCAGGGGAGCTGGTGGCGGAGAGTCTAAGACTGTCGCAGACAGCATTGGGTGAGATTACAGGGCAGATGACGGCAGATGAACTGCTTGGGCGGATTTTTTCAAGTTTTTGTATCGGAAAATAGGAGAGTGATGTGCATTGTCCGTTTTGTAGTGCCATAGACACCAAAGTGATTGACTCACGCCTTGCTGCCGAAGGGTCACAGGTTCGCCGTCGTCGCCAATGTACCGAGTGTGGCGAGCGGTTTACCACCTTTGAGGTTATGGAGGTGGTCATGCCCCGTATCATCAAAAGCAACGGCTTGCGTGAGCCTTATGATTATAACAAACTTCGCCGTTCTATGGCGTTACCGCTACAAAAACGTCCTGTGAGCATTGATGAGATAGATACAATCGTACACCGAATAGAGCAACGTCTACGTCAAACAGGCGAACGTGAAGTATCTAGCAAGGTGCTTGGCGAGATTGTCATGGCGGAGCTAAGGGCGATTGATGATGTGGCGTATGTACGTTTTGCCAGCGTGTATCGGGATTTTCAGGATATAGAAGCCTTTAAAGCCGAACTTGAAAACTTCGCTCCCAAAGTGTGCCATGATAACCTACAAGGACAAAATCATGAGTGATAGTTTAGCTGATAATATGTTGTCCAATACCGTCAAATCTCGCCTAAGCCCTGCTCTGTCTGATGATGAAAAGTTTATGCTTATGGCGTTAAATGAAGCCGAAAAAGGCGAATTTACCACTCGCCCCAATCCTACGGTGGGCTGTGTGATTGTTAAGAATAACTTAATAATTGGCAAGGGCTTTCACCCCAAAGCAGGGCAACCGCACGCCGAAATTTTTGCCCTACAAGACGCCAAACAGCAAGGCGTAAGCGTACAGGGGGCGACTGCCTATGTTACCTTAGAGCCGTGTAGCCATTTTGGTCGCACGCCCCCTTGTGCGGGTGCCTTGATAGAAAGTGGCGTGTCTCGGGTGGTTATCGCAACCCTTGACCCTAACCCACAGGTGGCGGGCAAGGGCGTGGAAATGCTGTTAAATGCAGGCATATCGGTGTCGTTTGGGGTGTGTCAAAAACAGGCGTATGAGCTAAATGCAGGCTTTTTAAAGGCAATGGCGACAGGTTTGCCTTTTGTCCGCCTAAAAATGGGTATCAGTCTAGACGGTCGCGTTGCCATGCAAAATGGGCAGTCTAAATGGATAACGGGCGAATTATCTCGCAAGGACGTGCAAAACTTGCGTGCCAAAAGTGGGATGATTATCACAGGCTCAAACACGATTATCGCTGATAACCCTGCCCTAAACGTACGTTTGCCCGATGTGGAGCTTGATAATATCGGCATAACCGCCATACCCCAACCCAAAATCGTGGTGGTGGACAGACGTGGCAAGTTGTCGCCTGATGATGATTTTACGGTACTCAAAAACCCTAATACACTGATTTGGCAAGATGATTTACCTGCTCTTTTAAAAATACTCGTGGCAAAGTATCAATGCCATGATGTGCTGGTGGAGACAGGGGCGACGCTTGCCACAAGTTTTTTAAGCCAAAACTTGGTAGATGAGCTTATCATTTATCAAGCCCCTTGCCTTTTGGGAGCGACTGCCCGTCCGATGTTTGGGGGGCAGTTTGAGCGGTTGCAGGATAAGCTAAATTTTACGCTTGTAGATGTAGAGCGGCTTGGCGATGATGTTAAGATGATTTTTCGCCCAAAAAAACTTATCCACAACTTGATTGCTTAAATGATTGAGCAAAAATTTGGCAAAAAATGTTCCACGTGAAACTGTGGAAAACTTTTTAAAAATCGACGGTTTTGATTAAAAACAAGATTTGATAACACGCCATAAGCCTTGATTTCAAAGTGTTTCACGTGAAACCAAAAACAGCTAACCATGTTCCACATGAAACATCTTTGGGTTGTGGATAAGTTAAATGGATTATTTGCAAAAGGTCAATGATTAAAAAGTTATCCACAACTTATTTATAAAAATTTCCTAGATTTTTTATGGAATTTAAGGTGGGTAAAGCAGAATGTTTCATAGATAAATGATTGATTTTTTAAATCATGTGCAAAACAGCAAATCATTTAAAAAACCAATCATAAAAGGTGAGTCATGTTTACAGGTATCATAGAGACGACAGGCACGCTGACCGCCATTACGCCCACAGGGGGTGATGTGCGATTGACGATTACTGCCCCTGATTTGGATTTTGGCGATGTCAAGTTGGGCGACTCCATTGCGTCCAACGGCATTTGCTTGACGGTGGTGGCGATAGACAGTAATAGCTATGCGGTAGATGTTTCACGTGAAACATTAGCCATTTCCGCCCTAAACGTCTGGAAAGTGGGCGATACGCTAAACCTAGAAAAAGCCATGCTCCCAACCACACGTTTTGGTGGGCATATCGTGGCAGGTCATGTAGACGGCGTGGGCAAAATCGCCAAAATTGCCAAAGACGCTCGCTCGGTCTATATAGAAGTCGCCCTACCGTCAGAGCTGATGAAATACACCGCTGACAAAGGCTCAATCACGGTGGACGGTATCAGTCTGACGACCAACCGCATAAAGCCGTCTGAAAATATCGTCTGCCTAAATATCATTCCACATACGGCTGAGATGACCAACATCGCACGGCATTGGACGGTGGGGCGAGCGGTAAATATAGAAGTGGATTTGGTGGCACGGTATTTGGAGCGACTTATCGGAGCAAAAACCGACACGCCACAAAGCAGGATTACCGAAGAGTTGTTAATAAAAAGTGGGTTTTTTAAATAGACTTAATGAACCCAATGCTTAACATAGGATTTGTAGGGGCGTGTTGAACACGCCTAAAAATGAGAATATTAAAGGACGTGCTCAGCACGTCCCTACGTTCATGTTATTAAATTGGATTGCGGTAATTTAAAAATCTATGATGATTACCCAGTATTATAAAGGTAAAAAATGAACCAAAAATTACGCCTAATTTTCGCAGGCACACCAGAATTTGCCAAAGTTGCCTTGCAAGCCCTAATTGACCGCCAAGACGAGCTAAATCTTGACATCGTGGCGGTCTATACCCAACCTGACCGCAAGGCAGGACGGGGGCAAAAATTGACCGCCAGCCCCGTCAAAGAGCTTGCCCTTGCCCATAATATCCCTGTGGAACAGCCGATAAGTTTTAGCCTAAAACATGAAAAAGGACAGGTTTCACGTGAAACACTCGCCAATTATCGTCCTGATGTGATGATTGTTTGTGCTTATGGCTTGATTTTACCGCTTGGCGTGCTGGGTATCCCGACCTATGGTTGCCTAAACATTCACGGCTCGCTACTGCCTAGGTGGCGTGGGGCAGCTCCCATTCATCGCTCAATTTTGGCAGGCGATACGACCACAGGCATTACGATAATGCAGATGAATCAAGGGCTTGACACGGGCGATATGCTCTACAAACTTCCCTGCGACATTGCCGACACCGACACAACCCAAACGCTTCATGACAAATTGGCGGATTTGGGCGGTGTGGCAATGATAACGGTACTGAAAGATTTGGCGACTTATAAGGCTAATGCCGAGCCACAAGATGACAGCCTTGCCAATTATGCCGAAAAAATAAGCACCGATGAAGGGCAAATCAACTGGCAAAATTCTGCCCACCATATCAATCGTCAAATCCGTGCGTTAAATGCGTTTGCCTTTTTAAATGGCGAGCGTATCAAGGTGCTAGAATGCACGCCCATAAAGCCTGACCAAACCACAACCGAGACGGCAGGTAAGATTATGAGTGTGGGGCGAAAGGCGGTGCTGGTGGCGTGTGGTACCGATGAAAATGGCGATAAGCATTTGATAAATATCACAAAAATGCAATGGGCAGGGGGCAAGCCTTTGACCGCCGAACAAATTGCAGTGGGTGATAAATTAAAAGACGGACAGGTTTTTGAATGATTGGCGGTTATGATGAAAGTTAATTGTATTGGGTTTTGTAAAATAAGAGGTTTTCCGTTCGCCCTGAGCCATGCCTACGGGTCGAAAAACCGTCATGGGCAGGCATGGCTCGCCATGAACGGTTTTCTTTATTTTTAAGAGTGTACAGGAAATCTAATATGCAAATCAATCCACAATTACCCGTCCGAGCCAATATTATTTTAATCCTTGAAAAAATCAATCAAGGGCAATCCTTAGTATTATTATTGGACGATTTATTAAACGCTGTCAAAGATAATGAAAAAGGCTTTGCTCACGAATTATTATTAGGCACGCTTCGCCATTGGCACGCCATTAGTCGCATTGGCGAGAGTTTAATAAAACAGCCCCCAACCGATATTGGCATTACCTGTGCGTTAAATATGGGTTTGTATGAAATTTTATATATGAACACGCCTGATTATGCCATTATCAATGAAACATTAAATGCGGTCAAATCTTTAAATAAAAATTATGGCGTGGGACTCATTAACGCCATATTACGAAAAGTGGCGGACAAAAAAGAAAAATTCGCCAAAAAGGTCAATAAAAATCACAGTCTGCCTAATTGGCTTGCCAAAGAATTCAAGCAAGATTGGGGCGAATATTATGAAAATTTGGGGCAAAATTTGCGAAAGCCTGCTCCGATATTTTTGCGTGTTAATGGCAAATTTAGCACGCTGGATAAGTATGCTGATTTGTTAAATTCTGCCGATATATCCCATGAAATCCTACCGCTTGGTGTGGCAGACGAGCGTGTGATGAAGCTGACCACTTCGCAAAAAGTGCAATCGCTACCGCATTTTCAAGACGGCTTTGTGAGTGTGCAAGACCGCCATGCACAGCTTGGTGGACATATTTTAAAGGCGTTAAACTTACCCAAAAATCTAAGAGTTCTGGACGCTTGCACCGCACCAGGGGGGAAACTCGCACAACTGCTTGAACTGTCAAACGATGTGTTTCACGTGGAACATATCACGGCACTAGACAATGACGAAAAACGCCTAAACCGTGTGCATGATAATTTGGCTCGCTTGGGGTTGGCGGACAAGGCGGACGTGATTTGTGCGGACGGCACGAGCTATCGCACGGACACGCCCTTTGATGTCATCGTGCTTGACGCTCCGTGTACTGCCACGGGGGTTATCAGGCGACACCCTGACATTGCTCTACTTCGCACCGAGCAAGATGTCGCCCAAACGGTTGCCTTGCAAGCGGATATTTTGCAAAATCTATGGCAAAATCTGGCGGTGGGCGGGCATTTGCTCTATATTACCTGCTCCTTGTTAAAGGCGGAAAATGAACGTCAAATGACAACTTTCCTTGCTCGCACGCCAAACGCCAAAGCGGTGGATTTTGAATTGACCCTACCCAATCAAATCAAGCAAGCGATTGGCTATCAATGTTTGCCATTAAATGACGATGACGGAGACGGATTTTATTATGCGTTGCTACAAAAAGTGGATTAAAGGCAAAATAAATGGTAATATGAACATTATTTTTTAATGAAATAGATAAGTAATTGCCAAAATCATTTGCCAAGATTATATCAATTTAGACAGACACTTCACTCTCAACTTAAAATTGTAACTTATTGATTGTCTGATAATTATTTTTTGGATTGTAGGGGCGAATTGCAATTCGCCCTTGATAAATCAATCACTTGTGTAAAGTTGAGAATGGGGTATAGACAGGCATTTAAAGAAAAATATCAGATGTATTATGATTGGTAAATAATAGGAGTTGTCATGGATATTAAGCCAATACAAACCATTGAACAAGCCGTTCAATACATACAGTCCATTCCAGTCCAAAGACAGCAAGGTATTTTTGATTATTTGTATGCGGATATGATTGATTATCAAAACAGGTCAAAAACAAATCAAGAAAAACGCCAATTTGGATTATATCAAGGCAAAGGCAGTTTTAAATTTTCTGATGATTGGGAGATGAGTGAAGAAGAGTTATTGGGATTATAACATGAAAAATCAGTACGTTATAGATACACATATTTTTCTGTGGTTAGTTTTTAATCCTGATAAAATCAATGATAAAATCAGACGTTTATTAGAAGATAAAAACAATCAAGTTTTTATCTGCAATACCAGTTTTTGGGAAATTTCCATTAAATATAATCTGGGTAAATTGGATTTAAATGGCGTATCGCCCAAAGAATTGCCTAATATTGCCATAAAAATGGGTGTTGAAATTATACAAGTTAATCATGATATTATGGCAAACTTTTATCAATTACCAAAAGTAGAAAAACACAAAGACCCGTTTGATAGAATTATGATTTATTATTGTATTTATCATAAATTAACATTGGTTTCTATTGATGACAAATGCAATGAATATCAAAAGTTTGGTTTGGATTTAATATAATTTTTTAATTTAAAAGGTACTTTTATGAACTATATCAGCACTCGTGGCAATACCGCCCCCATGCAATTTAGCGATGTTTTGCTTATGGGGCTTGCCCCTGACGGCGGTTTGATGCTACCCAAAACCTACCCACAGATTGACCGTGCGACTTTGGATAAATGGCGGTCGCTGTCTTATACCGAGCTTGCTTTTGAGATTATGTCGCTGTTTGCCACGGACATTCCAAGCGATGATCTAAAGGCACTCATTGACAAAACCTACACCAAAACCGCCTTTGGCACGGACGAGATTACCCCTGTTCGCACGCTAAAAGACGGCATTAAAATTTTGGAATTATCCAATGGCGTAACGCTTGCTTTTAAAGACATGGCAATGCAATTTTTGGGCAATGCCTTTGAATACGTCCTAAAACAAAAAAACAAACGCCTAACCATTATCGGAGCAACGTCTGGCGATACAGGTAGTGCCGCCGAATATGCCTTGCGTGGTAAAGATAATATTGATGTCTTTATGATGTCGCCACACGGTAAAATGAGCGAATTTCAGCGAGCTCAAATGTATAGCCTTATGGACGATAATATCCATAATATCGCCATTGACGGTATGTTTGATGATTGCCAAGACATTGTTAAAGCCATTCAGCAGGATAAAGCATTTAAAGACAAATATCAAATTGGCACGGTTAATTCTATTAACTGGGGTCGTATTTTGGCTCAAATTGTTTATTATTTTAAAGGCTATTTTAATGCCACCAATAATAATGACGAGCGGGTAAGTTTTTGTGTGCCGTCTGGTAATTTTGGTAATGTCTGTGCAGGGCATATCGCCCGTGAAATGGGATTGCCAATTGCCCGTTTAATTGTGGCGACCAATGAAAATGATGTATTAAATGAATTTTTTAAAACAGGCAAATACATTCCAAGAAAAGCAAGCGAGACTTATGTAACGTCTAGTCCGTCTATGGATATTTCAAAAGCGTCTAATTTTGAGCGTTTTATTTATTTGCTCATTGGCAAAAATGGCGATGAATTAAATAATCTATGGCAAGATGTCAATAGCGGTAAGGGATTTGATTTGTCGCATTTATTAAATGATGCCAATGACAAATACGGCTTTGTGTCGGGTAAATCCACGCACGCTGACCGCATTGCCACGATTAAGGCAGTGTGGGAAAGCGATAAGGATTTGCTAGACCCACACACGGCAGACGGTGTCAAAGTCGCCCGTGAAGTGCGTCTGGCTGATGAAGTGATTGTGGTTGCCGAGACGGCATTGCCTGCCAAATTTGCCGAGACTATTATTGAAGCGGTTGGACAAATTGATATTCCACGTCCTGAGCATACCAAAGACATTGAAAACCTACCGCAAAAAGTCGTGGTGCTTGATAATAAGGCAGAGCTGGTTAAAGAGCAGATTGAGAAGTTTGTGAGACTTTAAAAAATAAAAAAGCCATTTTATTTATGATAAAATGGCTTTTTTGAATTATTAAAAACAATCATGGGTAAAGCATATCAAATAGACGGTGATGACGATGAGGTAACCTTATGGGAGGGTTCACCTGCCTTTCGTCGTTTGGTGTATGGGGCGATAGCGTTGGTTTTGCTCACGGCTTATGGCTTTTGGGTATCTGCCTATTTGCAAGAATACCAAAGGCATATAGATATGATTAATCAGCAATATCGAGAGTCCTCAGGCACCAATGAGCAACTCATTGAAGATGTCTTACCCAAAAAAAGCCGTAACCCTGTGTGGAATAATAACCCCCAAGCGGCATCAAAACTTAATTATAAAACCCTTAATGATTATCCGTTGGCAACAGACAGTTGGCAAAACCGTTTTAATCCCAATAAAATCGCCCCAAGTTCTGGCTTTGAGGTGTATTATATCAATCAACAAAAACCCAATGAGGTAGCATTAAAAGAAATTAAACCAAACATTGCCATGAATTATTATGGTGATGAAATCAAAGGCATTCCCACAAAGGAGTTGGCGACTTATTGGGTGGGACGAATATCCGTGCCAAAAGACGGTATTTATTTTATTAAAAAAAGCGGTGATTGGAAAAGTATGCGGATATTATTAGACGGGCATATTATGGATAAAGGAAGTTTTCAAGGCACATCTGAATTAAATGTTTATTTAAAAGAAGGGGATTATTTGTTAGAAGTAGAAATGGCAAATAAAACCAACGATTTAGATTTGGCGGTCAATTTCTTTCACCCTATCATCACTTATAAAAACACTGAGTTAAGTCAGCAGTTAGCAAAACTGAATGTCAATAATTACAACTTGTATTTTGCATCTACTTATCGAAGTGATGATTTTAATAATGCAGTGAGTATCCACTCAAAGGTAAGCGAGCCTTATGTGTTGGTATTATCAAACAGCGAACCTGTGAATTGGCGTATTTATGGCAATGCCCCCCAAGCGATTATTTATAGTGGCGCAAATACCAGTATTAATTCTGTGGGTTCGCCCCATATTGTCAAAACTGATTTTTTAAATGTGCCTTATAATCTACTGGCAGAAAAGAGCAGTTGTAGTTGTCATCAAGGGGTGTTTAGTTGCTCGGGGGTTGCCAGTATGCGAGCGTCTATTGAGCATATTGAAGACATCACTGGCATGAGATTGGTAGGCGGTGCAGGCGATAACTATGCCAGAATATTACGTCTGCCCAAAGACAGAGTAAGCCATGATATCATGAGTCGTCAAACCCAAGACTATGAACAAAAACGAGTGGCGTGCCAAGTGCCGACCAGTCCTGTAAATCAAACCAACGACATAAGTCCTTGATATAGACAATAATAATCGGTTGTGTTTTTGGTTGCCCTACTATATAATTTGCCTTAATTTAAATTATCGTAACCACACCAATGAATCCAGCCCCATCGCCTAAGCGAGTAAAACCCCCAAAGCCCAAAAAACAACAAAACACCTACAAATTGCCTATCTTTGCCATGATTGCTTTTGTGATTGGTGGTGGGTTTTATTTTACACATAAGGCAAATCAACCAGAGGAGTTGGACGCCCAAGAGGTGGTGAGTGCGGTATTTGTAACCGATGAAGATGATGTACCACAGCATTTACAAGACCAGCGTTTGGCGGATTTCCAGGAAAGCAACAAAAAAGGGGGTTTTGATGTGCAAATTTTTGACCAACAAACCGCCAACGACAAAATCACCAACAGTGATATGTCTGAAACCGACCGCGTACGCTTATTAGAGGTACTCGTGGAGAATCCCCACGCCAGAGTGGCGGAGCTGATTTTGTGGGACGATGTGGCAGAGGACGGCGATGTGGTTACGGTCAGCTCGCTAGATATGAGTCAGCGGGTGGCACTCATGCACGCCCACAAGACCATTTATGTCCCTGTGGTCAATGGCAAGCCCGTTGTCATCACAGGAGTCAGAGACGGTGGCGGTGGTATTACGCTCGGCTTTGCTGCTGGTGGTAGCAACGCACTTGCCCCTGTCATTAGAGAGGGTGAGTCGGTGGAGATACTGCTGTATTAAGATTAGGGCGTGCCTTCCTTTGGTATTTGCAATGAAAAATGAGAAAAATCGCCCGTTTTTCAAGGAAAAAATGCAGGTTGATAGTCATTCTATCAGACAAGTTTTTATTATGAAAAACAAGATTTAGCCATTTTCATGCAAAAATTGATTGAAATTGTCAATTTTTTATCTTACTTTATAAAAATGTTATCAATATTCAATACGCCCTATATTGCCAAATAGATTAAAATCATTAAATTTGTCATATTTTATAAAAATGCTATCAATGTTCAATATGCCCTAACTGTCATCATGTCTTTTATTGCCAAAATCACCCCTTACCTATTTGCCATTATATGTCTTGTCATGTTATGGAAAATGTTGCCTGACTTTAATACGGTGGCGATGTTTATTTATTATGTTCGCTGGTATCTGGTGATGATTTTGATATTGGTGCTACTTTTGATAGTGGCGATATGGCTACATTGGCATGAAATGGCCCCTGACTTTATATATAGGATTATTCCAATGGACGTATTAGACCGATTAAGTAATTTGCAAGTGATTGAAGAGGCGGCATCACAGGCGGACAAAGAGGCGATTATTATTGATAGTGCAAGGCTTAATCAAGACTTGCAAGCCAAAGTCATCGGACAGGCTCAGGTGTGTAGCGACTTATCGGCGCAACTAAGACGGCGACTGGCGATGATGCAACGCAACAAGCCTGTGGGGGTGTTTTTGTTTGCAGGGCCACCGGGGACGGGCAAGACGTATTTGGCAAAGGTGCTTGCTAAACTGTTGGAACGCAAACTTCTGCACTTTGATATGACTCAATATGCCGCAGGGGCATTTAGTGCATCGCAGCTCTTTGGCATGACACGAGGCTATGTCGGCTCAAATACTTATGGGGCATTGACCGCAGGGCTTAGGGATTTTCCTAAGGCGGTGGTGCTACTTGATGAGATAGAAAAAGCACACCCTGATATCCTAAAAAACTTCCTAACCGCTTGGAATGACGGCTTTATCACGGAGGCATCAGACGGCAAACAAATCAGCACCAGTGAGGCGATTTTTATTCTAACATCAAACGCCGCCACAGATGCGTTGGCGGATTTGCACCAAAGTATCAAAGACCCTGATAGTCTAAGAAGTGCATCTGTGGCAACCTTGCGTGAACAGGGTTTTGCCCCCGAGGTGCTAAACCGCATTGACCGTATTTTTGTGTTTGCTCCATTTAGCGGTTTGGATATTGCTCGTATTGTTGCCCTTGAAATAGAACGCATGATTAAGAGCTATGGCTTGGCGGTGGCGGGCAAGGGCATTGACCCTGCCATTATCATTGAGATGATGCAACGCTACAAGAGAATGGGGCATCACGCCAGTAGCCGTGATGTGGTACGCCTATTAGAAGAATCGCTTGCCGACTCGCTCATCACCGCTCGCCAAAATGGTTACGCGGTGGTTAAATTACAAATTGAGGCGGATTCTGTGGTGGCAATAGGTGTGCAATGAGTGGTGGCTATGCAGATGATGACGGCGTAACACTGTGGGAGTATTCTGCCACATTTCGTAAACTGGTGTATGTGGCGGTGGCGTTATTCTGTGTCATCGGCTATGGCTTTCGTGTGTCTTATACGGTGCAAAAACAGCAGGCACATTTGGATTATATCAGACAACAACAGCAAGCCGCCCAGCAAGCTCACCAAGCCCAACAAAATACCGCCAATCAAGCCAACACCCCCCAACAACGCCCAGCGAGTATGATAAATAGCAGAATGCTAGATAGTTTTCCGTCAGCAAGTCAGCGAGTGGGCGAGCGTCTTAACCCAGATAATCTGGTGCCAGCGTCTGGTTTTGATATGTATTTTTTTAATACCCAAGACCCTTATACGGTGGTACACAAAGAAAACGTTGCCAATATCGCCTTAAAATTTAGCTCAATGAATTTTCATAATATTCCCACCGATTTTTTTGGGGCGTATTGGGTGGGGACGGTATTTGTTCCTGTGGAGGGCGAGTATTTTATTAAGGCAAGTGCCAGCCATGCCTCCATACGTGCAATCATTGATGGACGAGTTATTGGCAAAGATGAGCAACATGGCACCATTGGAAATAGGGTGTATCTACAAAAAGGCGTATATACGCTTGAAATAGAATATAAAAATGCTACGCCAAATACCAATATGCACGTCTTTTTTGGGCAACACAGTCAAATCTACAAAAAAGAAGCGTTGGCAAACATCATCGCAGGTATGGGTATTGACAGCAGTACGCCCCTACAAGTGGTGGCAATACCAAGTGCCAAAAATCCCAAAAAAACCATTGCGGTGCATTCAAGCATTGCCGAGCCTTATGTGCTGATGTTGTTTGCCTCCGCAGGGACACTATGGCAGGTGCATGGTATACCCCCAAAGGCGATTATTTACAATGCTGACAACCAAGTACAATCGGTCGGTACACCTTATCTGATTAGGTCGAATTTTTATTTAAGCGGAAACGACCTATCCGATGAGGTGTATTGTGCTTGTACTGAGGGCGGATTTTATTGCCCTGACTACAAGGATTTGGGGGAGACGGTTGCCATGTTCAAAGAGTGGACAGGGCTTAATTTGGCAGGTGGTAAAAGCGATAGTGATGCGGATGTGATTTTTTTGCCTGATGTGGTCGTTACCAAAAATATGGTGGACAGACAACGCCAAAACCACGCCAATCAGCAACAAAGTTGTGCCACAACCAAAACCATTGCACCTGTTATGCCCACCACGCCAACCACACCAAGCCCTGCCAACATGAGCATGGACAATATCACGCCGATTTATGTGGAGCATTAACTGATTTAATAAACTTCCTAAAAAACTGGTTTTCCGTTCGCCCT
>NZ_MXAN01000012.1:0-61776 GCF_002027545.1 Moraxella lacunata | reverse complement strand
ATCGGGGTTTGGAAAGAAGTCTATTGAGTTTGGAGATAAAAAGCTGGTTAAATAACCCACTTAATTTTACAAATTTTTGCCATCATGACATCCAAAAGTCGCCAAACGATGTATTTTTGTCGGAAAGTTACCGCCAAATAATGATAAAATAGTTAATATTTTTTTACATTTTGTGGTATGCTAAGCAAGATTTTAGCAAGTTCGTGTTTTGATGTCTAAAAAGACACACTTGTTGCCTTTAATAATGGATAATGATATGAAGCTAACAGCCCTAAAAAGCCTGATGACTGCTTGCCTGATCGGTGGTGTGATGATGTCATCAGCCCATGCAAATAACCCTGCTCCAACCATCAAAGCAGATGCCCCTAACCGTTACACCGTCAAAAAAGGCGACACGTTGTGGGACATCTCTGGCAGATACCTAAATGCACCGCACAGATGGCGTGAGATTTGGGCGACCAATAAGCAAGTCAAAAACCCACACCTTATCTACCCCGGTGACATCCTTATCATGTGTATCATTAAGGGTCAGACTTTGGTTGGTGTGGATACAGGCGAAGGCTGTGCAGGCATTGAACGTCAGATGCAAGAGACGCCAGCCAACGATACCCCTGTACAGCTTAACTCATCAGAAGGCAGTGTGCCCACCATCCCATTGTCAAACATCCGTCATTGGCTTGACCGTTCGGTGATTGTCAATCCCGATGATTTTGAGACAACCCCTTATGTACTGGCATCTAAAAAAGGCAATCTCATTACCGCAACAGGCGATAAGATTTATGTCAAAGGTGCACTACTCACCCCAGGTCAGACTTATGGCGTTTATCGCAAATCCGAGCCTTATGTGGACGTAAAAACTGGTGCGGTGATGGGGTTAGAAGCCATTCAAGTGGCTCGTGGTATCGTGACTGATGTGGCAGGTAATGGCGTATCAAGCATTCAAATTACCCAGTCATTTGACACAGAGATTCGTGAAGGTGATCGTGTATTCTCTGAGATTCACACCCAACTGCCTTTGGTGTTCTATCCTGCCCCCGCTCAGGTGACTCGTGGCGGTAGTATTGCACGCGTGATGGGTAGTATCGGCAGTGCCGCCAAAGGCAGTGTGGTCGCCATCAATATCGGTGCTGCCCAAGGGGCAAGAGCGGGCCACGTTCTTGATGTCTATCGCAAAGGGGTATTAGTGCGTGATGTTCATGATAACGATACACCGGTTCGTCTGCCCAGCGAAAAAGCAGGTCAAGTCATGGTGTTTAAAGTATTTGACCACATCAGCTATGCTTATGTTCTCTCGTCAGAGTTACCACTTAACAAAGGCGACCAGTTGGTGCCACCTGACTATCTGTAAGTTTTTATTTTCAAATTGCCAGTACACTGTATTGGCAATTTTATTTTGTCAATGAAATTTTACAAAAAAGGCGGTGGTGGTATAATGCCATCTAAGATAAAAACAAGTAATGATTATGAGATACCAATCACTAAATGAGACATCCGCCACACTTGCCTTGTGGTATGTGGTAAACACATCTTTGACTGCCTTTTATAAATTGACCGAACAATTTGGTGATGCAAAACAGGCACTGTCAGCAGAGCTTGGGGCGTGGCAAGAGCTTGGTGTGCATAATGCCCACATCAAAAGATGGCAGGATGTTGATGATGTCATGGCGATGGTGGATAGACTGCATGACGAAGCAGGGCGTGGGACGTACGGGGTGCTTTTGATGGATGATGAGCGTTATCCTGAGATGCTAAGACAGATGTACGACCCACCACCAGTACTGTTTTATCGGGGAGATGTGGCACGCTTGTCAGATAGGCAGGTGGCAATCGTCGGCAGTCGTCAGCCCACAGAGTTTGCTTATCAGATGACGTTTAATATGGCAGAATATCTGGCTTATCAGGGGCTGACTGTGACCAGCGGATTGGCAGGCGGTGTTGATAGGGCGGCACATTTGGGTGGGTTGTCAGGTGGGCGTGGGCAGACAGTTGGGGTAATGGGAACGGGCATTGATGTGTGCTATCCTAAGAACCACAACGCTCTGTATGCTCAGATTATCAATGACGGCGGTTGTCTCATCAGCGAGCTACTGCCTGCCACGCCCGCCACCAAGCACAACTTTCCACGCCGTAACCGTTTGGTGGCTGGGCTGTCGCTTGCTACGCTGGTTACCGAAGCTGCTATTGCCAGTGGTTCACTCATTACCGCCCGCCTGACCGCCGAACAAGGCAAGCAAGTCTTTGCCGTGCCCAGCTCCATTGATAATGTTAATGCCGAAGGTTGTCATCATCTCATTCGTGAAGGGGCGACCCTTATCTACCACCCCAGTCAGATTATCGATGAGCTAAGTGAGAGCGTGACAGGTTATAATGCCCTGCCCAAAACCTTCTCTCGGGGTGTCTTAGCACTTGATAATACTCATGAAAAACCCCCTGTACCCGCACCAGTTGTTATCCCATCTCATCTACAAGGCGTGTTTGATAAGCTCTCTGGTCAGCCCGCAGACTTAGATACGCTTGTTATGGCGACGGCACTAGATGTTGGGACGTTGCTGGCGTCTTTGTTGGAGCTTGAAATGCTTGGTGTGGTAAAGGTGGTTGGGGGTCGTTATGAGCGGGCGTGAGTATGTCACCGATAGCGTTGATGTGGCGTATGAATGGGTCAAGCAGGGTAGGATTTTGGCTTATCCCACTGAGAGTGTATGGGGGCTAGGCTGTCATGCTTTTGATGTGCAGGCGGTAAACAGACTGCTTGCTCTAAAACAACGCCCTGCCGAAAAAGGCGTGATTGTACTGACTTCTGACAAATCATGCATTGATGTATTTTTAAAAAATCTACCAAAGGCTCGCCAAGATGACATCATCAAAAGCTGGGCGTGTGTCGATGACAGACAGCAGGCGAGTACATGGCTGTTTGATATTCCTGATGGGGTTTATATCCCCCCGTGTGTGCGTGGCAAGCATGAGAACCTTGGCATTCGGGTGATTCATCATCCCAAAATCGCCGCCCTATGTGATTTGTTTGCTGCCAATGACACCGGCAATCCTTTTGGGTTTTTGCTCTCTACCAGTTGTAATATTGGTGGGCAAGCTCCTGCTCGTGATTTTTGCATGGCGTGGGATTATTTTGGTGATGGTGTGTATTATCTGTTGGGTGATACGCTAGGTTATGACAAACCCAGCCAAATCATCAACGCCAACACAGGAGAAGTGGTGCGATGATTTTGATTTCAATTTTGATTTCAATAAAAAATCCTTCGTATGATACAAAGGATTTTTAATATAAGGGATTTTCAAAGCAGAGAGTGCTTAGATGCCAATGGCAGTTTTAAAAGCAGCTTCATCAAAGTCATCACCGTGAGTGACAACCACAGTGCCTTTTTCAACGTTGATATTGACAAACTTAACACCAGCGATATTTTCGGTTTTGGCAACCAAAGCATCAGCGGCAGCTTGGTCAGCAACAGTTAGGTTAAATTGAGATTGAGACATAAGATACTCCATGGATTAAATGATGGGTGGATGGTAATGATATAGATTAAGCATGGTATGAGTGTGTTTAAATTAAGATTTAAATCAACTCATCGTTTATTTAAAACCAAAACAAATTTATTTAAAACCAAAACAAATTGATACTAAACTTTTGATACTAAACTTATTCTAGCTGATATCAGGTCTTATGCAATAAAATACAGATGAAATGTCATAAACTAAGCATCAACAGCACTGATTTTACAAGTCATTACAATGTAAGCTAATGTAATCCAAAAGTTAAGTATTCATCGCAGATTTGGGATTGTGATGACATGATTCATCAGCATGTTTAAAAGTATGAATTTTTCTGTGATTTTATCTTAGATTTTAAAAACTTGAAACAAACATTTTGATACAATATGTACCAAAATGTTTGTTTTTATTACTAAATTGTGATTTAACAATCGTGCTAAATGATGGCACTTTTTATTTATTATCTAACTACTTGATAAGATTGCATTTTATTGGGTTTTTTAAAAAGGAAAGGTTATGCAAGAAAAAGCAATATCTTCTCAAATGCAGAGATTTTTAAGAGGTGTGGAATGGCTTGGCAATCTGTTGCCACACCCTGCCATTTTATTTGTATGGATGTCGGTCATTCTGCTTGTAGCGTCTGCCATTTTGTCAATGATGGGCGTGTCGGTGGTTGATCCACGTCCAGAGGGTGCTAAGGGGCGTGGCGAAGATGGCATGATTTATGTTGTCAATCTCTTAAATGGTGATGGACTTGCTAAGATTGTTGAAAATCTGGTATCCAACTTTACAGGATTTATACCACTTGGGACGGTGCTTGTCGCCTTGCTGGGGGTGGGAATTGCTGAGCGTTCAGGCATGATTTCAGCAGCTTTGCGTGGGCTTGTCATGAACGCTCCACCAAAGATGGTAACTTTTGTGGTGGTCTTTACAGGCATCATGTCAAACACCGCCTCAGAGCTTGGCTATGTGGTGCTAATTCCATTGGCGGCGATGATTTTTCATTCATTGGGCAGGCATCCATTGGCAGGGCTTGCTGCTGCCTTTGCAGGTGTGTCGGGTGGGTATAGTGCCAATTTACTCCTTGGTACGGTTGACCCACTGCTGTCGGGCATCAGTCAAGAAGCGGCACGCATCATTGACCCTGAGTATGTCGTGGGTGCAGAAGCCAACTGGTATTTTATGGCGGTGAGCACATTTTTGGTGAGTGGCATTGGCTACTTTGTTACCGAAAAAATCGTAGAACCATCTTTGGGTAAATACAATCCTGATGATGCCGATGACCCAAGCGTACTTGATACTAAGGTAGAGAGACTGACTGCTTTGGAGAAAAAGGGACTGCTTTGGTCGGGCGTGTCCATGTTGATTTTTTGCTTGCTGCTTGCGTGGACGATTGTGCCTGCCGATGGGATTTTAAGGCATCCTACAACAGGTCTTGTGGCAGGGTCGCCTTTTTTGCATGGAATTGTGGTGTTTATTTTTGTGTTCTTTGCCATTCCAGGGATTGTGTATGGTAAGATTACAGGCACCATCAAGACCAATGATGATGTGGTAAATGCCATGAGTGCTGCCATGAGTTCGCTTAGTATGTACATCGTGCTGGTGTTCTTTGCCGCTCAGTTTACCGCCTTTTTTAATTGGTCAAACATCGGTTCGGTCATGGCGGTATCAGGGGCAAATTTCCTAAATGACATTGGGTTGACAGGACCTTTGTTGCTCGTGGGCTTTATTTTGATTTGTGCCTTTGTCAATCTCATGCTAGGTTCAGCATCGGCTCAATGGGCGATTACCGCACCGATTTTTGTGCCAATGCTCATGCTGACAGGCTATGCCCCAGAGATGATTCAGGCGGCTTATCGTATCGGCGATAGCAGTACCAACATCATCACGCCGATGATGAGCTACTTTGGGCTTATCATGGCAGTGGCGATTCGCTACAAAAAAGACACAGGGGTCGGCACGCTCATGTCGCTTATGATTCCGTACTCGCTCTTGTTCTTGGTGGGGTGGACGGTGCTGTTTTGTGTTTGGGTGTTTGCCTTAGGTCTGCCCGTAGGGCCAGGGGCTGCGACTTATTACACGCCTTAATCTTATTAGACGATAAAAAATCCCTTGTTTGATGACAAGGGATTTTTAAAGTGGTTTACTAAACCATTTATCAGGTCATTTACTAAGCCATTTGCCAAACTGATTTGCCAAATCATCTAAAATAAGTTTGGTTTGTTGGGGCAGGATTGTCTTTTTGTAAAATATGTCAAGCAAAAGCGTGTGGGGAATGAAGAGGTCAATTTTTATGGTGTGTAGCGATGGGTTTGGTGGGGGTTTTTGATGGTTTTTAAAAATTTATCGCAAAAATTTAAAAAACCCCTTGCATTTTTGCCAAACTTTGCTATAATCATCGCCCACAGCTTTTGACAAATTTGTCAATCAAAACGGTGACGTGGGTGAGTGGCTGAAACCACATCCCTGCTAAGGATGCATACGGGAAACTGTATCGAGGGTTCGAATCCCTCCGTCACCGCCATTTATTTTAAAAAATAAATAAAAAGGCTTGACATCCTAAATTTTTGATGTATAATAGCCCACCACAACGAGTGGTAAAGATTGATAATCACATCAGTTGTACTGCACCCGTAGCTCAGTTGGATAGAGCACTTGGCTACGAACTAAGGGGTCGGGAGTTCGAATCTCTCCGGGTGCGCCATATACCAAACACCAAAACTTGATTAAGTTTTGGTGTTTTTGTTTGTGTGGGTTTGTCAAATGGATTTGTCAAATGGATTTATAAAGATAATTTGATGGTTTGACATGGCATAAATTTAGGGTTTGGCTTAGCTTTTGAGATTAAGTATGCCATTCTCAACTTTGTATAAATGATTGGTTTATCAAGGGCGAATTGCAATTCACTCCTACGACCCAAAAAATAATTATCAAATAATCAATAAGTTACCATTTTAAGTAATGAAGTATCAAGTGTCAAATAGTCATTTATGTAAGACGGATGAAAGCGTGAAATTTTATCAAATGCCAATAAAATGGTATTAATGACAATCGCACCCTAAGACTTTAACACATAAAAGTGTCATAAATGTTCAACACGCCCCAAAAGTCATGGTAAAATAAAGCCTATTTTGACTCTATTTATCACCATGGCTAAAAAAAACAAAACCCCAAAACCCCGTCCATCAACTAAGACACACAGCGAAGACAAGCCCATACAGGTAGACCCTGATGAGCTACCTGCCATCGCCAAACCCTTGGTGCGAGTGACGGCACTACTATATGATGGCATGTTGATATTGGCGATGTTGTTTTTGGTGGGGACGATTGGGGCGGTGGTCGGTACGCTGTTGTTTATGGAAGTGGGGACGGACTCGGCACACGCCCAAAGACTGCCAACTTGGTATCAAAATGGGGTCATGACACCGCTGTTTGTGCTGACCTTGATAGGTTTTTATGGACTGTTTTGGCGAAAATCAGGGCAGACGCTCGGCATGCAGACATGGCGATTAAAGACAGTGGATAACGCAGGACATCTGCTGACGTGGGTACAAAGCACTCGCCGTATCATCAGTGCCTGCCTACTGCCCATACTCTGTGCGACCATCGGTGGGGTGCTACACGGCTCACGACTGGCGGTGCTGATGAGTGCCATGCTGGGGTTTTTGTTTAATTATCTGTTTTGTGCGTTCAATACTCGGGGGCTTGCGGTGCATGACATGCTATCTAACACCATCACCTTAAAAGTTCCCAAAATCCAACATGAAAGCCTATGGCAATCATGGCGTAAAAAACAAGAAACTCCCTAATAAACAAGAAATCTAAAAATCGCCCAGTCTGTATGGATTGGGCAATTTTATATAAGGGCTTTGATTTGTAAAGTTTGCCATATTATCACTTTGATATCCAAATAAAAAACCTATTTACCAAAGGGCGGTAAATAGGTTGGAGAAACAAAAACAAGTAAAAAATCAGCCATCAATCAACGTGGGTTTACAACCACATTTTGGTCGGTATTGATGATAATCTCAGAAGGTCTGTCCACAACGATACGTACTTCGTTAGGGTTTACTTCGTTGGCGTTACGATAGTTGTCATAGGCTTCGGTACAGCCCACACAGCGAGAGAGTGCCGACCAAGGCTTGACAACCAAAGTCTCATAAGAACTCTCCACGCTACCTGATGCCATAGAAAATGGTAAGCCTACCGCATGAAGTGCTGTGCCTGCAACCGCACCAACCAACTGTAATGGTTTGGCAACGGTAATATCAAGCACCGCAGAGCCATAGGTAGGACCAAAATGCTCTTCATCAATCTCGATGGCAGCGTGAGCGGTGGTGCTGATAAGGGCGGTGGCAGTCAGTGCCAATAAAGTGTGTTTGATTTTCATGAGAGTATCCTAATGGGGGCGATTTGCCCAAGATAGATTTATGCTATTATTAAAACAAGTTCCGCCCATATTATCAAGCCTATTTTGCCAGAAAGTGGGTGGACGGTAAAATTTTCCGACAAGGGGTAAACAAATCGGTAACATTTGGCGATGCCCAATGATTGCTAAAAGCTAATGAATTAAACAGTTGAATTAAACAGTGGGGTTAACAGCTGGGTCAAGTGGCTGACAGCTCGGGCAGTACACACTGGCTCGCCCACCGATTTTAATGTTTTCCAAAATCTCTTGGCATGCCGTACATGGCTCACCTGCTCGTCCATAAGCCAGTAGGATTTGTTGAAAATAGCCCGTTTTGCCCGCCCCTACGGTAAAGTCCCGAAGACTTGACCCGCCTTGTTCGATGGAGCGAGCGAGTATCGCCTTGATGTTATCGACCAGTACAGCCATCTTGTCTTTATCTATCTGATGGGCAGGCGTGGCAGGGTGTACGCCTGACATGAACAGGCTCTCCACGGCGTAGATGTTACCCACACCAACCACGATGGACTGCTCCATGATGACGGATTTGATGGGGCGGGCGATGGGGCGCTTGGGGTTTTTGTGAATCAGCCCGTGCAGATAGTCAGCATCAAAGGCATCATCCAAAGGCTCTACCCCGAGTTTGTCAAGATAACGCTCGGCATCATCTGCCCACATCACCATGCCAAAACGCCTGGGGTCATGATAATGCAGACGCACCGATGAGTCATCAAAGCCAAAGATGACGTGGTCATGCTTGCGTGGGGCAAGGGAGTCATGTTGTTGCAGACTGCCTGACATGCCTAGGTGAATGAGCAGGCGTAATGGTGAGCCGTTTTTATTAAAATCAAGCAGTAGATATTTGGCACGGCGAACCACACGCACAAGTTTCGCCCCGATAAGCTCGTCTAGGTCGTCTGGTATCACTTCACGCAAGCGATGAGCGGACGTGTAAATGTCGCTGACACGCTGACCGATGAGTGGGGCAAGGCTGGCTTTGGTTGTTTCAACTTCGGGTAATTCGGGCATGACTGTATTTCTGATAAATCTGGCAGGAGTGATAAGTGGTTATTTGCTTTTGTAGCTAGGTTTGTTATTATAGCTAATTTTAAGAAAGAGTGCCATGACTGGGCTTGTGATGTTTTGGGTGTGTTGTTATCAAAGCATTTGTTTGTACACCCAAGAAACTTTAAAATTACTACAAATACAATGATGTGTGGACGTAGGGGCGTGCTGAGCACGCCTTGTATAGTAATATCATCAAAGGGTGTGCTCAGCACACCCCTACAAACCCGTGGTAAATATCAAGTTGGTTGGGAGTATTTATCAAACGGTAAAAATGATAAAGGTATTTTAAAAGGAAAAGTATGATGAAATATCCCATCAAACAAGTCATCATCGACATTCTTTTTCCAAAATCTTAAAAGGAGAGTTTGACGAATAATAAAAATAAATACCCAATTTTAAGAGTAATGACGCTTTATCCATTGTTGGGTGGTATTATCTTTTGCGTTATTTCTGTCTTAATAATGTGGTTAATTTTATTAACTAATGGTGTAAAATTTTCATTAGAATATTTTTACTCTTATTTGATGACCTTTTATTTTATTGGTTTTATTTTAAATCTGATAATAAGTTTTATTATGGTAATTTTTAAAATGACTAATAGAAAATATTCTAAAATTTTTGGGGTGGGGTTTTTGGTTTGTTTTTTAGCCAGTTTTATTTTTCTACACCCTAATATGAATGCAGGTCAAGCATTTTTATTCGTGCTTGGTTTTGGTTTGTTAGGCGGAACATCATCAGCCATTTTAGCTAAATTTATTTTACCAAAATCTTAAAAGGGAAATTTTATGAATAACAATAAAGAAAACAAATACCCAACTTTAAAAGTCATCATGCTTTATCCGTTATTGGGCGGAATTGTTGGTGGTCTGCCCGTTACTTTAATGGTTTTTATTGGAATGTTAATAGACCAAGATTGGAGTTCTATTCTTGAAATATTATGGGTAATTGTCGCAATAACTTTTTTAGTAGGTTTTATTCCATCGGCATTGACAGGGATTTTACTGGCTTGTTATAAGGTTAGAATTTTAGATACAGCAAATTATTTAAAAGCATTCTTTATTGGTTGGCTTTCTACTTTTTTGCCAACAATGACTTTAGTAATACTTGCAAATATTGATGCATTGTTCGATTGGCAAATAATGGATATTATGTTGGTCTTGGTTATGTCTATGGTGGCAGTTTCTATTTTTGCATTGTTAGGGGGTTTAACATCAGTCATTTTAGCCAAATTTATTTTACCAAAATCTTAACGCAACAAACTTGCCCCACCGCCCAAACCATGCGATAATAGGCGGTTAAATTGGCAAAAATTTGGCAAGTTCTAAATCAGACCAATTTTTAAAAATCTCTTTTAATTCAAGGATTTGTATGGCTCAATACATCTACACCATGAACAAAGTGTCAAAACTTGTTCCGCCTAAGCGTGAAATTTTAAAAGACATTTCATTGTCCTTTTTCCCAGGGGCAAAAATTGGCGTGCTGGGTCTTAACGGTGCCGGTAAATCCACCTTGCTACGCATTATGGCGGGCGTGGATACCGAATTTAGCGGGGAAGCTCGTCCGCAAGCGGGCATTAAGGTGGGCTATCTGCCCCAAGAACCCCAACTTGACCCCACCAAAGACGTGCGTGGCAACGTGGAAGACGGCGTGCGTGAAGCCCTTGATGCCCTAGAACGCCTTAACCAAATCTATGCCGAATATGCCGAGCCTGATGCCGATTTTGACAAATTGGCCGCCGAGCAAGGCAAAATGGAAGACATCATTCAGGCGTGGGACGCTCACAACCTAAACACCCAGCTTGAAAAAGCAGCGGACGCACTTCGTTTGCCACCGTGGGACGCTGACGTCTCCAAGCTGTCAGGAGGCGAAAAACGCCGTGTTGCCCTGTGCCGTCTGCTCCTATCCAAGCCTGATATGCTCCTGCTTGACGAGCCGACCAACCACTTGGATGCAGAGTCTGTGGCGTGGCTAGAACGTTTCTTAAAAGACTACTCTGGCACGATTGTGGCGATTACCCACGACCGCTATTTCCTTGACAATGTCGCCGAGTGGATTTTGGAGCTTGACCGTGGCTATGGCTACCCATACCAAGGCAACTACACCGAATGGCTAGAACAGAAAAACAAACGCCTAGAACAAGAGCAAAAGCAAGAAGAAGCCTTTGCTAAGGCTCTAAAACAAGAGCTAGAATGGGTTCGTAAAAACCAAAAAGGTCAGCAAGCCAAATCCAAATCTCGCCTTGAACGCTTTGAAGAGATGAACTCTCGTGAGTTCCAACAGCGTAACGAGACGGCAGAGATTTATATTCCACCAGGACCCCGTTTGGGCAATAAAGTGATTGAAGTTAATAACATCTCAAAATCCTTTGGCGACCGTTTGCTGTACGAAAACCTATCGTTTAGCGTGCCACCCATGGCAATTGTCGGTATCGTGGGACCAAACGGTGCGGGTAAAACGACCCTATTTAATATGATTACGGGCAAAGACAAGCCCGACACCGGCACGGTAGAAGTGGGCGAGAGCGTCAAAGTCGCCTATGTGGGGCAGGTTAGAGATGAGCTTGACGACAACAAAACCGTGTGGGAAGAAGTGTCAGACGGACTTGACATGATTACCGTGGGCGAATACACCACGCCAAGCCGTGCCTACATCGGACGCTTTAACTTTAAGGGTCAAGACCAACAAAAACGTGTGGGCAGTCTGTCAGGCGGTGAGCGAAATCGCTTGCAACTTGCCAAAACCCTAAAACAAGGGGCGAACGTTATCCTGCTTGACGAACCGTCCAACGACCTTGACGTGGAGACCTTGCGTGCCTTGGAAGATGCGGTGCAGGTGTTCCCTGGTACGGTCATGGTGGTGTCCCACGACCGCTGGTTCTTGGACCGTATTTGTACGCACATTTTGTCGTTTGAAAACGAAACGCCAGAGTTCTTTGACGGTAACTACACCGAATACGAAAAATGGCGTAAAGAGCGACTTGGGGCAGATGCCACGCCTAAGCGTATGAAATATAAGAAGATTGGGAGCTAGACGTTATATAGTAATAAAGACTCAAACAAAGGATTGTTTGAGTCTAATTTTTAATTTAAGAGCTTCAAAATGCCAAGAAAAGAATTGAAAGATGAAAATCCAATTTTGGAATCCAAAGAAGAAGTGGATTTTAATAAATTTTTGAACACTATCAATAATGGTAATATTGATAAAAAATATGATGATATAATAAATAAATTATTATCTGTCTTAGGTTTTTTTGTAAAATTACTGCCCATTATTACTGTTTTTAGCATTGTAATAGGTTTTATAAATATAAGAATATATCTTGATATCATAGACAAATCTTTTTTATTTCCAGATATCATTTCAAAATCTTATAATTTGATAGCAATTATTAGTTTCTATTTACTAAATATTATGATATTGCTGTCATTATTTTTTATACCTAAACTTATCGGACTTTTAAGTAATACGTTAAAAAATGACATATCAAAAAAACCGAATATTTCAACTTTTTTAACTATTTTGTTTATATTTTCGTCCCTTTCTTTTTTGTGCAATGTAATACTAGGCTATATTTTATCAATATCTTTCATTGTTTTATTTTTTATATTAATCTCTATAATATCGGTAGGTGAAAAAAGTAATGTATTGAGTAATTTGTTCAGTGATTTTGTGCTATCTTTATCTCTTTTAATATTATTCTCAACAGTTTTACTGTTTTATTTTTTTAATAATATCACATATCAATCATTAGAAATAAATAGTGATTTTGAAACTAATTTTTTTATCTATTTCTTGGGTTCCATTATTTTTATATTTTTAAATCTATTCTTTACATTTGATGATGTTATTAAAAAAGTAAAGGACAATAGAATTTTAAATACTATTTTATTGCTAGTAACCATTGGTTTTTATGTATTTTCTATAACGGTAAGTAAGGGGCATGTTATAAGCTCTTTATCCTTCCCTAAATTCATAGAAAAACCCCAAGACAGCTCTTGGTATCTTATTCATAATGGTAATACCACTTCTGAAAATATCAATGGCTTATCCAAAAGAGATATTTTGGCACAAAAAGATATTTTTAATGCTTACAATTGTACAGGTTTAAAAAATGAAGAGAGTAAAAAGAAATGCCAAGATGATAATAAAGATATTTTTAATAATAGAGATAATGCCTTATATGGCTATATGGCATGGAATTTGGGTAGCACCAAAGTTTTCTGCCCTGTATCGGTAGATTTTTTCAAGTTTGCTACTGATGAAGAAGGTCGAATCAATCAGTCAAAAGACATTGCAAAAACAAAAACTAAAATACAACAGGAGAAATCCGCCAAATGTCTTGTGATTGACGATAAATATTTACAGCCTGTTAGTGAGCATTATTTGGCCAAATGATGTTGTGTGAAAAACCCATGGAAATATATAAATTGGAGTTTAGTGGCGGTTTGTTTTGTCTTTTGCAGGTTATTTTTGATGACAAAAAGACTGCCAAACCACGATAACCCTAAATCCATTTTACCAAAACCCAATTTTCCGATATAATACCCCAAAACCAACGACAAGAGACATTATGGCACTATTACCCATTTTACATTATCCTGACCCACGTTTGCGTACTGTGGCAAGCGAAGTTGATGAGATTACTGATGAGATTAAGACCTTAATTAGCGACATGTTTGAGACCATGTATGATGCCAAGGGCATTGGACTGGCGGCGACACAGGTGGACAGGCACGTGCAAGTGGTGACCATGGACTTAGCCAAAGAGGGTGAGGAGCCACAGCCCAAGGTGTACATCAATCCCAAAGTTACGCCACTGACCGATGAGCTTGTCCCTTATAAAGAGGGTTGTTTGTCCATTCCTGAGGTGTATGATGATGTCAGTCGCCCTGCCCGTGTGCAGATTGATGCTTTGGATGCTGACGGCAAGCCATTTAGCGTTGAGGCTGATGGACTGTTGGCGGTGTGCATTCAGCATGAGCTTGACCATCTAAAAGGCATTGTGTTTGTGGATTATCTATCCCGCCTAAAACAAGACCGTGCCAGAGAAAAAGTGCGTAAAGTGGTCGCCAAAAAAGGCTGATTTGCAAGCGTTTATACAGATAGTCTAAAATAGACACTTAGTAAAAAACCAAACAACAAAGCGTTGTTTGGTTTTTGTGTTATCAGCTCTCCGCCCCATCAGGCACAAAGACATAGCCCACGCCCCACACCGTTTGGATATAGCGAGCCTGAGATGGGTTATCTTCGATGAGTCGTCTTAGGCGTGAGACCTGCACGTCAATCGAACGCTCCATCGCTCCCCATTCACGCCCACGGGCTAGATTCATGAGTTTGTCACGGGTCAGTGGCTCTCTGGGGTGCTGAACGAGTGCTTTTAGAACGCTAAACTCGCCTGTGGTTAGGGTGACGACATTGCCGTCTTTTTTTAGGGTGCGAGTGGACAAATCAAGCGTCCACGAGCCAAACTCCACCACTTCCATCTGCTGAGATGGGGCTCCGGGTAGCTCCCGGTTGTGACGGCGAAGCACCGCTTTGATACGAGCCAGTAGCTCTTTGGGGTTAAAGGGCTTAGGCAGGTAGTCATCCGCCCCTGCTTCAAGCCCTGCGATACGGTCGGTGTCCGAGCCTTTGGCGGTCAGCATGATGATGGGAATGTCGGCATTATCAGCACGCAGGCGTTTGCAGATGGCGATGCCGTCTTCGTCGGGCAACATCAAATCAAGCACGATGAGCGAGAACATCTCACGTTGCATGAGTTTGTCCATCTGCTTGCCATCATGGCACGCACGCACGGTAAAGCCATCATCTTCTAAAAATCGCTGTAATAAGGCACGCAGTCTGGCGTCATCATCAACCACTAAGATACGATGACTGGCATTTGGGTTTGGGTTGGCGTTGTCTTCGGTCATGTGTCACCCCTGATAATTGTATGGCTCTTAGTTTACAACATTACACAAAAAAATGTAACTGTTTTTGTCATTATAAATAATATTTTAAGGTTAAATTATATCGAATGATTAAAAAATCTAAAAACTGATGAATTATCATACCACGATGAGTGCCAAAAGTCGGTAATATTTTGGTAAATGGGTTTGGTGAAATGCCGTGGTTTTGTCTAGATACGGCTTTGATGAGTGATATTGTGATCAAAAATGCCATTTTAAAGATGATATCAAGCCATCTTATAATTTATCAATCACCTTAAGCATACTTTTACCACGTGCCATCACACCACGTCAAAGCGAGCATGCTTTTGTACATCCTGCTCGCTTATCTCGCCAAGTTTATCGATGAGTTTGGTATAAAACGTACCGCTTTGGCTCTCGCCCAGTCCATCACTGGCAAGCTCTCCGGCGATGGTATAAGTCAGTACAGCGTCTAGCACACCCAACAGCGTGTCGTCATGCACTGCTAAGAACGCCCCACATACTACCCCAAGCAGACAGCCCGAAGCGGTGATTTTGGGAAACAGGGGCGTGCCATTATGCACGGCGATGAGCTTATCGCCATCGCTGATGTAGTCGGTTGCTCCGCTTAGGGCGACCGTGGTTTGGTACTTTTGGGCACAAGTTTTGGCGATGTGAGCAAGCTGACTGCCATCGCCATGCCCTGCATCCACGCCACGAGATGACCACTCCACACCTGCCAGTTGTGCCATTTCGCCAGCATTACCACGAATGAGTGCGACTTTGACATTTGCCAAAATCTCATGGGTCACGTCTTGGCGATAACTGCTCGCCCCAACGCCCACAGGGTCAAGCACCACAGGTTTGCCAAGCTCATTCATCGCCTGCCCTGCTTCTATCATGGCTCGCACCTGTTCACGGCTTGGGGCACCTAGGTTTAGCGTCAGAGCATGGGTAATGCCGGCGAGCTGTCTCATCTCATCATATACCCCCGACATAATCGGCGATGCCCCAAGGGCAAGCAAGCCATTGGCACTAAAATGAGCAGAGACGATGTTGGTGATGTTATGAATCAGGGGGTTTTGGGTGCGGATTTGGGGCAGGCGAGAAGAGTAAAAATCAGTGGGGGCAGGGTAAGACATGACAATCCTTTATAATGGGTCAGCTGATGTGTGGTTCATCTTAAAAGTTTTTGGGGGCTTTGTCAATGTGCTGTGTATGGCAGGGCAATCTGTGGTAAGCATGTAAACAGACTTTCACTCCAATAAAATTTGTGTTAGCATAAGAGTGGTATTTTTAGCTTTTAACATCAACCATTTAAGGACGCACCCCATGACTGACATCATCCATAACCCTGCCACACAGCGTTTTGAAGTGACCATTGACGGACATACTGGCTTTTTAAGCTATGAAGTCATCGATGGCAATACACTAAACTACAACCACACCATCGTCCCCAAAGAGCTGGGCGGACGTGGACTGGGTACGGCATTGGTCAAGCACGCCTTGGATTATGCTCGTGATAATGACAAAAAAGTCGTGCCAAGCTGTTCCTTTGTGGCAAGCTACATTGACAGACGAGATGAATACCAATCGCTGTTGGCATGAGTACGATCCAATGCTTCTTATCATGATTGGGTAACAACTAAGTTGTGATAATCGTTTACAAAAATATTGGTAAATTTGCCAAAAATCTTGCCGAAATTTTGAAGATTTTGGTAAAATGGCTTGGTGTATTTTTATCTTTTACCTAACCAAAGGAACATCATGAGCAGTCTTACCGCAGACCAAGTCGCCTTACAATTAGAAAGATTGCAAGGCTGGGCATTAGATGGCAACAGCCTTGTCAAGACGTATGAATTTGCCAGTTTTGCTGACGTCATCGCCTTTACCACCCGTGTGGCGTTTTATTGTGAAGAGCTAGAACATTACCCTACGTGGGAGAATACCTATACTTTGCTCAAAGTACGCATTGGCGAGCTTGACCAATATGAAGTGCATGGGCGAGACATTCAGCTTGCCAAACGCATGGAAATGGCAAGAGGCGTGGTCTTTGATAAAAAAGATTAAAAATAAATTGCTTTGGAAAAATGGGTGTCATCGCCCATTTTTTTGTGTTTTTGATTTGTATTTTTAGGTTTAAAAACCGCTCTAAAAACCTGCCAACTCCCCATTATACATAAACTCCCTAGTCAAAGTAGGTATTTTTACAAAGACTTACAAGCTTTCTTATCAATCTTACACAGCAGATTTTTTGGCTACATTTTAACCATAAAACAGCACATTTTTTAACAGACAAACGCCCAAAAAACTCGCTACAATCATCATCAGATTTTAAATTTAGATTTTATAATCGGACGGTTAAATTTAATTAATTATGTGATTAGGGCGTGCCTTCCTTTGGTATTTGCAATGAAAAATGAGAAAAATCGTACGTTTTTCAAGGAAAAAACGCAGGCTGATAGTCATTCTATCAGACAAGTTTTTGACGAAGAAAAACAAGATTTAGCCATTTTTCATGCAAAAATTGATTAAAATTGTCCAATTTTCATCTTATTTTTATAAAAATGTTATCAATGTTCAACACGCCCTAATGATTAACCATTTAGCAATCAAATTAAGGAGTTTGTTATGAAAGCAACGTTAAAAGACCTAAAAGCCACCCGTGGCAACCCTGCTGTGAGTATCTTTGTCAAAACCCACCGCACCCACCCAGAAAATGAGCAAGACCACATTGCCCTAAAAAATCAACTAAAAGTTGCCGAAGAGCGTATCACAAACGAGCATGACAAACGCACAAGCGATGCCATCATGGAGCTTATCCATGCCAAGACGGACGAGCTTGACCATAATTATAACTTAGACACGCTTGCTATTTTTGCCAATGAAAATGAAGCCGAGATTTTGCGTTTGCCATTTGATGCCAAAGAGCGTGTGATTTTGGGCGAAAAGTTTGCCACCAGAGACTTGGTGCGTGATATGTCCGAAGCGGTGCATTATTATGTACTTGTGGTAACAAGCGAACACGCTCGCTTGATTGAAGCGACCAACGACCGTGTGGTCAAAGAAATCGGCGGTGAAAGCGAACGCCAATCGCAAATGAGCGAGCTGACTTTCCCAATCAACAACACCAGCCTGCCCACAGGTTCAAAAGCCGACCGTACAAGCTCATCAGATGACGACAGCTATCTAAAAGAGTTCATGAACCGTGTGGATAAGAGCATGCAGGAGTTTCGTAACATTGACCCATTGCCTGTAATTTTGGTGGGTGATAGCCGTACCTTGGGATTTTATAAGCAAGTTGTGGACAATGACAGCTTTATCATTGGCAAAGTTGACCACCTACCCAACCTAAAAGACGGACGTGCCGAAGACATCGTGGCAGGCGTGCAAGACGTGGTGGAGACTCAGCGTGCCACTCGCTATGAGACCGCCCAAGGCGACCTTGAAAAAGCCCGTAACGAGAAAATGGTACGCACCGATTTACAGCAAATCTACCGCTCAGCGGTCGAAGGCAATGCCGTCAAACTCCTAGTACGTCAAGGACACATCGTGCCTGCGACCATTGATGAGACTGCCTTGACTTTGCTTGTATCAGACGATGCCACAGCAGATGGCGTAACCGATGATGCGGTCAGTGAGATTATCGAGATAGTGAGCCACAACGGCGGTGAAGTGGTATTTGTCCCCAAAGACAAAATGGACGAAAAAGAGCCGATTGCTCTGATTACTCGCTACTAATTAGTATGTATCAAAGCACAAAAACCTGCCTACGGGCGGGTTTTTGGTTTTGGGAGAAATTTATTTGGCATTATTTAGGTCAAATAAAATTCGCCCCGCCCGACTTGCCTTACCTGTCCACCCATCTGTATGCCGTCATTAAGCCCCAAAAACAGACGGTTTGGGCGGTGTAGATGGTCGCCTTGATGAATGGTAAATTGTCTGTGGTTGGTGCCATTATCAAGCAGATACGCCCCCAAATTCACGCACGCCGAGCCTGTGCCACTGTCTTCTAAGATAATCCCATTTTGTTCAAAAAATAAGCGAACATGAATGGTATCATCATTCATGCACCACAGATATAGCGTGTGTTCAAGCGTTATGCCTTGGTTGATGGCAAGGGTTTTGTTATTATCAAAGATGTTTTTTAGACTTGTCAAACACACCTTGGCACGCTCTAACGCTTGTGTATCTTTGACTTGCAAAAGAAGCTGGCACACTCCTGCATTGACAAAATATGCCTTATCCGCCAACATCTCTTGGGGCAAGGCGGTCAAGGTGCTAAGGGCGTGGCGGTCTGTTTGGGCAGGGCAAAGGGCGTAACTGTTGGTGGTTAGCGTGGTGCAAGATGGCATATGGTTGAGATGAACGGCGCGAGTTTGTGTACTGATGTCAAGTGCTGACAAGCCGTGCGTTGTCGCCAAATACCACCCCGACCCAATGGTTGGGTGCCCTGCAAAGGGCATTTCAATACTTGGGGTGAAAATGCGAATGCGTGCGGTGCGGGCTTGTTTGTCAAAATGGGTGATAAACACCGTCTCATTGAGATTGAACTGGCAAGCGATGGCTTGCATGGTGGCGTCATCAAAATTGGCGTGGGGAAAGATTGCCAACGGATTGCCCCCAAAGGGCGTACCATCGGTAAAGACATTGGCAAGGATAAATGGGTGGGCGGTCATGGGTATGCTTATGAATTGTCCAATATAAAATTATCCTGTTAATTTTACAATAATCTTAAAAACTTTTGTGGTAATTTGCTACAATAAGCATAACTTTTCTCATCCAATGTTGCCATGCCAAACAAAAAATCTTCCAAAAAATCCCCCCTAAAATGGCTCACTCTGGCTGTCGTACTAGCCTTGATTGCCCTGTGGGGTGCCATCGTCTATGTAACCGCCTTTGCTAAGACCGACCGCCCCGCCCAGACTTTGACGGTGGATAAGGGCGACACTTATCATAGCCTACTTGTCAAGGACAAATGGCAGACCAGTCCGCTTGCGTCCAGCACCGCCACACGACTGTATCTTAGATTCCACGCCAAAGGCAACCTAGAAACAGGGACATACCAAATCCCACAGGGGGCAAGCCTTGCCGATGTGGTCAAGATTTTGGGGCAGGGGGGGGCAAGTTGCCATGATAAAGGTGCAAATCATCGAAGGCAAAACGGTCAAAGACCTATACCACACCCTAAAAACGACCGATGGGGTCAAGCTTGAATTGCTCACGCCGCTCCTGTCGGACGCTGATGGGTATTCGTGGGCGGACGTGGCACGAGACAACGCCAAAGTTGCCAAAGCCCTAGATATCAGTACGCCTAACGGCAATCTGGAAGGACAATTTGTCCCCAATACCTACTTTTTTAATCAAGGCACGTCCGACACCGCCATTTTAAAAAAACTGCACACCGACCAAATGGCGATACTTGATAAGGCATGGACACAGCGTGATGAGAACTTGCCCTACAAGACACCTTATGATGCCCTGATTATGGCAAGTATCATCGAGAAAGAAACGGGTATCACGTCCGAGCGTAATGATGTGTCAGCGGTGTTTGTCAATCGCTTACGTCAAGGCATGAAACTGCAAACCGACCCGACCATTATCTACGGGCTATTTGACCGCTATGACGGTAAGATTTATAAATCCAACATCGCCGAGCGAACCGATTACAACACCTATCAAATAGACGGCTTACCGCCCACGCCCATTGCCTTGCCGTCTGCCGAAGCCATACAGGCGAGTTTGCACCCGTCCGATGTGCCGTATATCTATTTTGTGGCGACAGGTAAGGGCGGGCATAAATTTAGCGTAACGCTTGCTGAGCATAATAAAGCGGTGGCGGAATATCGGGCGGTGATGGCGAGTAAGGAATAACAAGTTAAAATAATTAACCCATGAAACCCCAAACCATATTAAATAGTTTGTATCAGCATATTAAAAATACTGATGTATTATTAAATTATACTCATGTTTATTATTATGATGATATAATGAGCTGTATTCATATTACATACAATACGGATTATATGCTGTCCGAGTTTATTGTATGGGATACTTTTTGTTATTTAATGAACGTGATAGATTTGGTGAAAGACAGTCATGTGGTTAGTGAAAACAAGGGTTTTAAGGGTTTACATACTGTCATAAAAAAGTTTGATGAAGATCGTTGTTACAGTTAACAAATTTGAATTTTACTACGAAAACCGTTCACCCTGAGCTTGTCGAAGGGTCGGTTTCCGTTATGGTTCGACAGGCTCACCGCGAACGGAAACCGTAGTACTTTTTCATTTTGCAGAGTGTATATCAATAAATTATCAAGTTATCAGTATTTAAAACCTGTTAAAATCACTTGGCATCAAAATTTGCTTGCCGATATTAAAATTAAATCAAATAACCATCATATTTTATATAGTCAATATAACACAGAGATGACAACGTGGAGTTTGGTTTATTATTTTGATAAAACGCCTAATTATCAAAGCGTAATTAGTTATGGTAAAGTGATGTTTTTAATGCCAAATGCTCCCCATGAATTATTAAAAAGTGGTATGATTTTTAAATTCATTAACGCTGGGCGTGTATATGGCATTTGTGAAATTTTAGACAAACAATAAGGAAGATTATGACAATAAACAACCCCCAATTTATCACCTTTGAAGGTACCGAAGGCGTGGGCAAAACGACCGCCATAGATAACTTTTGCTGTGAGCTTGATAAACAGGGCATCTCTCACATCCGCACCCGTGAACCAGGGGGTAGCCTGCTTGCCGAAGCATTGCGTAAAATCCTACTAGACAACAAAACCCACATCAATGATGACACCGAGCTTTTACTCATGTTTACCGCACGAGCTGACCATTTGCACCGCACCATTTTGCCAGCACTCTCGGACGGCAAATGGGTCATTTGCGACCGTTTTTTTGACAGCACCGTGGCGTATCAAGGCTTTGGGCGGTTTGGGGGCGATGAGCGTGAACTTGCTAGGATTGAACGGCTCATAAATGACTTTATCCCAAAACAGCCTGATTTGACTTTTTGGCTGGATTTAGACCCTGCCATTGGCTTGGAGCGAGCAAGTCAGCGAAGTCAAGCAGATAGGTTTGAATGTGCAGGGCAAGGATTTTTTGACAAAACTTATCAAGGTTTTTTGTACCAATACCAAAAAAATCCCGAGCGTATCAAGCGAATCAATGCCAATCAAAGCCCTGATGGTGTAACAGATGAGATTATGCAGATTTTCAAGATTAGCCAAAAGCGGTTGCTCTTGCTTTGATATGCTTTAACGCTTAGCTCTGTTACTCTTGTGTCATCATGCTTGTTGATGGGGTGATGGTAATGGTAATGGGTTTTGTCTTTGCTTAAATGGGTTTTGATGGTATAAATAGTTGTCATCAAAGAAGCTTAATAATACCACAATACTCAAAAACCGCCAACCGCCTTAACCTACTCTTAGGCAATTGAGTTAAAACGACCGACTAAGCTCCAAATAAAAATTTTGTTTATTATGGCTATAAAGTGCTGGTAAATTACTGTTATTTTTACTGTAACGATAAGTCAGCTTTGGCGTTAATCCAAGCCAGCGAATGTCTTTGTGCCAAATGGAGGTTTGTAGGGTTAGGGTTTTATCTGTGCGATACACATCATCAGGATTGACCAGACGCAATAATTTACCATGATAACGCTCACGCTCAGCACTCACCCTACCTTGCACGGTCAGACCATTTGGTAATCTTTGCAACACCCCAAAATGTATCTTTGTGGCATGACTGCTTTTTGTTGCATCTTGCAGATGACTAAGCTGATACCCCACGCCCAAAGAATAACGACGATTTGGGCCATCTTGCAACAAAATGGTGTCATTCACATGATAACGCTTGCCATCATAACCTTGATAACGCTCGGCATAATTACCTTTTTCCATGCGTACAAAAAACGCATTTTGCCATTTATCATTGATCCGATGATGGCTACCAAACGCCACGCCCTGACTGTCTTTTCTGGGGGATAATCTGCCATGCTGCTGATTGGTGGCAAAAATACGCCCAACAAAAGGCACGACATCAACATAACCTTTTTGGTGGTCTTTTCTTAGCCCAGCATGAGCAAAAACCGCCAGTTCATTGTGGCTTTTGTCATCATAAAACTTACCATCAACATCTAGGGCTGTATAAATACTAATACCATGACTAAGTGGCGTGTATTTATTCACACCAAGCGATAAGGCAAGCCCATGAGCAGGTTTTGGGGCGTCTTTTTTAATGTTGGGCTGTGTGATGGTGGAGGCGGCATTGATATTGTCCAAATGCAGATAGTTGATGCCCAAATCCAAGCCCATTTTGTATTTTTTATGCAAATGGCGACTTTGCGACAGCACCCATCTTTGTTCTTTTTTGCTTAATTTTAAAAAGTGGGCATCGTCTTTGAGTTCATCTAGCACCATTTGGGCGTGTTTATCGTGCCTTTTGGTCAGAAGCAAAGAGGCAAGTTGTAATTTCACCGCCGTAAGCGTTGGCTCTTTGTTACTCAAATCGGTCAGCAGATTTAATGCCAATTTGGTATTACCATCACTTAGGGCAAGTTTGCTTTGGGCAAATAACAACAAAACATCATCTTGATAATCATCAGGCAGGCGGTCATAAAATGGCAATAACAAGCGTAATGTCGCCACATCATCTTGCACAATCGCTTGATGAAAGACATGATAAAATGCCTCTGGCTGGGCAAGTAAAAAATTGACATCTACGGTCGGTGGGGCAGATTGGTTCTCATTGCTCTGATTGACGGTCAAGGCATTGATGGGCAAGGTATTGATGGGCAAGGGGCTTTTATCACTCTTTAAGCCATCACTGGTAAAACCATCGCCTAAGCCACCTAAGCCATCTGGGCTATCCAAACTGTCCAAATCTTTACCCAAACTTTCATCTGATAAAGCATCAGCAGATGGCATCTCATGCGTGGGCGTATGAATGGGCGTATGATGGCTGTGGGCATACGCCTGTGCTGTTAATGTATCAACACAGAGCAATAACAGCAGCTGCTTTAAAAGTCTGTGCTTGACTTTTAAAGCAGGGTTGGTCTTTGATAAAAAACAGGTCATATTAAAACTTCATTTCAAGACTGGCAAAGTAACTGCGACCTGGTGCAATGTAACGGGTTGATTGGGTACTGCTTGCAGCTTCACTGGGCAGTTGGCGTGCCGCCTCCCATGTGGTGTAGCGGGTGTTTAACACATTGTTAATGCCAAGGCGGGCGGTGATGCTCTCAGTTGGGCTATAATAACCTGTCATGTCCATTAAAGTATAGGCTTTGGGTATTGTGTGCGTTAAAGTTTGTGTTTCTCTTTTGCCATTTCGGATTCTAAGGGCACTAAGCTCATTTTCATCTTTTTGTTTGCTGTGCGTTAAAGTTGTGCCAATGCCCCATACTTGACTTGGGTGGTCATAGTTTAGACCGACCACATAGCGTGCTGGGGTGATGGCGTCCCAAAAAGCAGGGCGAGCCTGATACCAACCATCGGCATCTTTGGGTGCAATGTAATCAAATTTCCCCAATTTGGTATGACCATAACCTAAGGTCATTTCAAGACCATCTGGCAGCTTTGATGTCATGGCATGCAAATCCAGTTTACCTTTGACGCTCACCCCTTTGATGGTTGCATTGTATAAGTTAGCAAATACCTCATCACTGGTTTTGGGCGTGGGTGGATTGCCAACACATTCATTGGAATCCAAATGAGCCTTACAATACTCTTGCTGGGCTTTGGTTAGGTTTGGTATGGCTTTATCTAACATGTCCTTGTAACGGCTTTTGAACATGCTCACCTCAATATCCCCCCAAGGGTGCTGATAGCGAAAGCCATATTCGTTGGTATTGGAAGTTTCAGGTTTGACATCAACCGCTCGTTTGGGGAAAGACACATCAGGGTCGTTTTTATGCTGGGCGGCAGTGCTGTTATAGTTGTATAACTCATAAAAACTTGGCGTACGAAAGCCTTTGGCAGTTTTATACAACAGGCTAAAATCAGGTGTCAGATGAACCGCCGCCCCAAAATTATAGCTCTTATTGGTGTAAGTTTTGTTGATGATGTTTGAATCGGTGCTGTGAATGCGTTGTTTGTCCAAGCGTCCACCAAAACTTAAATCCACATAATCATTTGGTGTATAAAGGTTGTTAATGCCCACATATTGGTTACTGCCATGAATGGGAGCGCGTTCACATTCATTGGCATTGCCACAGGCGTCTTTTTCTTCTAAGCGTCCAAGGCGATTTTTGACAATCCATGCCGCCCCTGATTGCTTAAATTTGGCTTGCTCCTGTGCTGTCAGCGTGCTTTCATCAATGATGGCATCGCCTTGGGTGGTGTCAATGATTGTGCGTCTGCGGTTGTTGGCACGAAATTGGCTTTTAACTTTATCTGCACCAGCCAACACCGTCAAATCGTGCTGACCCAGCAGGTCAAAATTAAAATCAAGTTTGCCTGTCAAACTGGTACGCCCTTCTTTATAATGGTAATTATTTTGATATTCATAATGCCCAATTTCACTGATGCCACAATTTAAATCCACCTTGGGATATTGGCTGCACGATTTTTTAATGTCATGGTTAATGATTTGGATATTTTGTTGATGTAGGTTTAATTTTGCTTGTTTAAACCATGGCGTGTCAGGCTTAAACTCAAAACCTAACCCATAGCGAGTTTTGCCATGCTCTTGGTTAAACACACTGCTTCTGGCATAAGCCAGTTTTGGAATGGGGGCGTCATTAGCCCCTGGTCTAAATGATGCTTGTGATGCGTCATTGGCATTTAGATACTCTTGATAATCATCGCAAAGGACAATAGAGCCACCATTGGCAGGCTTACCGTCATTGCCCAATCTTGCCCCATGATAACTACAATGACGCATATCACGAATGTTGTATGTTTGCTTGGTGTCTTCTAATAACAGTTTGCTGACCAGATTTGGGGTGATTTTGATGTTAAGGCGTGCCAAATACGAGTCTGAACGATAGTCCATGGGGTCAGGTAACAACCGATAAGTGCCTGTATAATCTTTGGCAGAGACAACCTCATGGGGGTGCATGGACGCCAAATATTGTGCTTTTTCAGCATCATTTAACTCAGAAAAATTGCGATTGCCGATGCCATCTGGCAGGGCTTTGGTGTAAACATAAGGGTATTGTACGCAGTTTTTTGGGTCATCACTTGCCAAACAGCTTTCGGTGATGTAGCTTGTGCCTGCAAACAGTTCGTTAGGCTTTCTTAAATCATATTTTTGTTGCCATGCACCCAAGCGATATAGGCTTTGGTTGATGCCATTTAGGTCGCTGTGTGCTTTGTTTTCTTTGCCTTTACGGCGAGTGTATTGCACCATCGCCTCCACACGCTCGGTTTTACCTGCCGCTGCCAGCGTCTGACTAAAATGGTCATTTTTGCTGTTATAAGTGGTTTTGCTTTGAGCGCCAAGATTGTTACCAGATTTTAAGACATCGCTCACATCTTTGGTATGAAACGCCACCGAACCGCCCAACGCACCAGAGCCTGCTTCTAGGGCATTACCGCCTTTATTGATGGCAACGGCGGAAATGTTTTCAATCTCTATCTCGTTCATCGCCCCAGAGCCTGCACCAGCTCGTTTGGTGGATTCATCTTTGTAGGATTGAATTTGGGCAATGCCATCTACGGTAATCCCCACTCGGTTTTTATCCACGCCATGAATGGCAAATCCACTACTGCCACCACGCCCCTGCTCAACCACACTCACCCCAGTTTCATAACGCACCAAATCACGAATGCCCTGCACTTGTTCTTTTGCCAGCGTGTCAGCGGTTTTGACTGTTTTGCCAAGCCCTGTTACATCGGTGTCAAACCGAGAAACAGGGGCAGATGGGGCGGCGGTTACTGTGATGGCATCTAAATAGACGACAGGTGTTTTTGTGTCTTTGGCATCAGAGTTGGCATCTGTCTGAGTGTTCTCTTGCGCCCAGACGGATAAGGGTAAAACTGCCACACCAAATAACGCCGCTTTGATGGCAAGGTTTAAGCGGTGCGTGGTCATGGTATGGACTGATGGTGTGTGTGTGATAGATTTTGACATAAAAAATCCTAAACTTTATTTTCTATTTTCTGGCGATGTTTTATCAAGATATTAGCCCAAGGCAAATCTGGTGTATTTATCCAAGAATTCGCCCAAGGCATTGTTTTAAGACATTGTTTCAAGACACCATTTCAAAGTGCTGTTTTAAGGCATTGCCAAGGGCGTCATCAACTGTTGGTCAAGCGACTAAACGACTAAACGATGATGGGGGGCGTTATTTGGTCTCTTTGACAGCCCCAAAGACAGCCCCTGCTTTTTCGGCGGTGTCATTGATGCCATCGCCTTTGTCATACTGTAACTGTCCTGCCAACTCTTCGCCATTTGTGCCAAAAAATTGCCCCTTAACATCAATGTCTTGAATATTGTATAAAAATCCGCCACTGCTGTTATTGCCAATCTCATGGCGATAATCGGACACATCGGCTTTGGCGGTAAAGGCTGTGCCATCAATCTTGCCATCTTTGATGTTAAAAACAATGTCGCCATTATTGTCATTGAGATTGCCTGTCAGGCTGTTGGTGTCAAAATCCACATCAAACTTAGCTTTATTTTTACCATCTAAGGAGAAGGTTTTTTCATAAGTAGGCTCGTTAATGGGCAAGTGCTTGTTGGCAAATTCAGGGCGAATATCACCTTTTTGATACACATTATCTGCACCATCATCATCGGCGTCTGCATCATCATCTTGGAGGCCAGCAGATGCGACCAAATCATCGTCATCTTCTTCTGGGGTAAAGTCTTCGGTTAACAGATAACCTTGATGACCTTTTGCCTTGATGATCTCTTCTTTATCGCTATAACCTTTATCCTTTTTTTGGGTAAGATAGCCTGCCCAAAGACCGTTGTAGGTGAATTGACCTGCCTTGGGCAGTGTGGTGCTGGTATCGGCCCTACCGCCTTGCACAAAATAACTGCGTGTTGGGGTTTGGTTGGCATCGTTATACAGCGTCTCGCCAAAACTGATGTGCTGATAGCTTTTGGCACGAATGGCGGTATACGGCTTACCACCTTTGGCTTCTTGTAACACGATGGTGGTAACTTGGTTGTCTTTATTTAGTTTGGCATCAGGGTATTTTTCTTTAATGGATTGGTTGGCTTTGACAGCATCGGCAGGGGCTAATTTATTAACACTGCTGGCTGATAGGTCATAATAGTTGCCATTAAAATAAAATTTATCATGTTGCCCAAAATAAGCTGGTACGGCTTGGGTACTGCTGCTGACTTTTTTGGTGAACTCTGCTTTTGGCTGACCCCAAGGATATTCATCATAGCGTTCATCACTGATAGGAATATCACCATCATAAATTTTCTCATTCACCGCATCATTTAACTTTGCTTTATCAATGATTTTACCAATCGTTTCATTATCCACAAAACTGGTGTTGGGTTTTTCAAAGCCTGCACTAAAATACACCGTTTTTGTGGCGACAGGTTTGGCCGTTTTGTCTCGTTTGCCACCAAAGACCACATAAGATGCGTTGTCATTGGATAAAAATTTACCCGCCAGCTCATCGCCCGACTTACCATAAAACCCGCCTTCTAGCGTGTCTGAGTTGGGGTTTGGGTTGTTTGGGTTGGCAGCATCAGAGAACAGCTCTTTGATAAAAGGTGCGGTTTGTGTGTTTTCGTTAACCAAAGATTTGGCTGTACCGACAAAGCGGTTGCCTTTGATTTTGGCATCAATTTGATACACATCGGTTTCATTGACTTTTTTGGTAGTGTCAAATTGGCTTTTAATATAGTCGCCTTTATCATTTTGCTGATTGGGATTATCATAATAAGACAGCTTGCCTGTTAATGAGTTTGTGTCAAAATCCACCTGATAAGTGGCAGGCGTGTGCTTATATTGAAAGCCGTTTAGATAAATGTGGGCGGCACTGACGACATCGCCCTCGTTGGCCTTGCCACTGGCATTGAGATAGACCCCCACTCGATCATCTGCTGCTGAAAGGGCGGGGCGTTTTTTGACATCACTTAGGTACAGCCAGTTGCCTGTGTAGTTAAATTTACCAGCACTGGGCAACTGGCTGCTGGCGTTTTCTCCATGATAAAACAAAATGGGCATGGGTTTGGGAATGCGGTCTTGGTCATTTTGAGTATCGGCATTTTTTTGGGTCAGGCTGCTGCCTTGTAGTTCAAGATACCCAAAACGGATATTTTCATAAGCATCGGCGGGCTTTTTGGCTTTGGCATTATCAGCTTGCTGATGATTGATGTGAGTGTTGTTGTTGGACGGTGTTGTTAAGTTGCCATAACCATACACTTTAATGGTGTTTATCTTTTGGGGGTCAAAACGATGGCGTTCACTGTCTAAGTGCAAATCAGACAATGCAGGGAATTTGTTAAAATACAAGGGTTTGATGTCATTGGCGGTGATGGGCTGACGCAAGTTTTTACCTGCTCCGATGCCATCTGGGCGATGGGCATCAATACCAACATATAATTTGCCTAGCCACTGCTGTATCAAATCATCGCTATAATCTGGGTCATTTTTTGGGCTGGTATCACGAATCTTACCCATCACAAAAAACCCTGCGGCGGCGGCGGTCTTTTGTGATTGTGTCAGTTGGTTGTTATCGCCATTTGGGTCAGTTGTGCTGGTGTTGTTATCCGTGTTGTTGCCCTGATTGTTGGCATTATTGGTGTTGTCATGACCTGTGTTCGGTGTTGGTAAAACTGTGCCTTGGGGCAGTTGGGTAACATTGGGTGCATTGGCACTGATGTCATCAGAGCGGCAGCCTGTCATCAGAGCGGCAGCAAAAATACTGGCGATGGCAAGACTAAGGGTGTGTTTTTGGTAGAAAATGTGGGGGGCTTTGACAGTACTCATGGTGATGTCTCGTTTGGTGTGTTATGAAGACCGCTTTACTAAATCAGCCCAAGCATCCACCACGAAGAAAAGTGCAATCAACTCCCATAAACACATAACAAGGCAAAAAGCACAATCAGCCGATGCTGTTATGCTAAGCTTGCTGTCAATCAGACAATCCGCTCACCGTTTGGTAATTGTTAAGATGGGGGATGAAGTTTAGCAATGGATATCTTGGCACTAATGATAATTAGTATCATATAATAACATAAAAATTTACAATCTAGCAAGTTATTTTCTGATATTTTTCTGTGACAATATTAATGGTGTAATAAGATTTTTTGGTAAGATAAATCTTTATGGTTGATAATTTATGGTTGATAAGTAGAATGATGGGCAATAATTAGGGTGTGTTGAACCAATGCTCAACACACCCCAAATCAAATCCATCTATTCGCTGACAAAAGCGATTTTGCCCAGTCCTGCTTTTGATGCCTCAGCCAAAACCTGTGCGACGGTGTCGTATTTACCCTCTTTATCAGCACGCAAATTAATTTGAGGGTTTTTGCCTGCATTAACCTGCTCGGTGAAACGCTGACTTAGCTCATCTAAGCTCAGTGCTTCACGGTCCCAATAAATCCCCCCTGCCTCATCAATGCTAATTTGTAAGACCTCAGGCGGTGCATCATTCACCGATGCCGAAGTTTTTGGTAAATCAAGCGGTACACTTGGGTTTAGCACCGTTGCTGTTACCAAAAAAATAATCATCAAAACCAACATGATGTCAATCAGCGGAATAAGGTTCATCTCATTCATGCCGTTATTGTCATGATCACCCAATTCAAAAGCCATCAGAATCTCCTTTATCGTACAATCTTAGACAGAATTTGATGGGCTGTATCAGTTGCCAGATGAATCGCTTGCTTGTTGATGCGTGTGGCAATGTTATAAAAGATCACCGCAGGTATTGCAACCGCCAAACCCAAACCTGTCATAATCAATGCCTCGCCCACAGGCCCTGCCACTTGTGCCAAGCCTGCTTGACCTGTTGCACCGATGCTATGAAGGGCATGAAAAATCCCCCAAACTGTACCAAACAGCCCAATAAAAGGTGCGATGGAAGCTGTTGTGCCAAGAACGGGCAGACCTTTTTCAAGTTCATAACGATGACGAGCGATTTGTTGGAGCAGTTTTTGCTCTGTTGCCATCTTGCGTTGGTCAAATGGCAAATCATCCAAGTTTTGGATATTGATTTGGGAGGTTAGCTCATCAACAATATTTGCTGTGCGACGCCGAGAGTTAATCACACGCATGATGCCCACAACCCAAGATGTCATTGATAAAGCCAATAAGACAAAAAACAGTGTCTTACTCACCGCATCGGTATGCGACCAATAAAATCCAAAATCCATAAATTCACCTCAAATTTTCAAAACCTAATCAAATGACCAAATATCTGGGCAACTCAACTAAGTTATCATAAGAATTATTGCTAAAAATCAGTTAAAACCACAAAATTAGTTGGTACATGACTCATCTTTTGGTAGTTTTAACGTAATCGGATAAATTGCAGTGCCAACACGTGTGATGTTACCCTCTCTAAACGGATGCAGGCGACCACGACCGATTTGACGGATAATCTGTCGGTCTAATTTGGCATCGCCTGTTGAGCCATTTAAATTGACATTAGAGATTTTACCCTCAGCATCAACACGGAAACTCACTTGAAGCGTGGTGTCAATATCACTTCTTGCTGAACAAAAATTATTCACTCTGGGCTTGGTTTTCCAGCTGGCATTACTGATATTAATACCACCTTCCACGGTCTGATTTTGGGCAGGCTGACCGCCCCCATGATTGCCTGCTTTTTTGGCGGCATCAGCCGCCGCTTGGGCGGCCGCTTGTCTTGCAGCAGCCGCTTGGGCTTCTTTTTGTGCTTGTTCTCTGGCTCTGCGTTCGTTGTCAAGTCGCTCCTGCTCACGTCTTGCGTTTTCTAAGCGTTCTTGTTCTAGCCGTTCTTGTTCAAGTCGCTCTTGTTCTCTGCGTTCATTTTCAAGGCGTTCTTGTTCAAGTCGCTCTTGTTCTTGAATTTTGGCCAATTGTTTTTGCTGGGCAACCCAAGCCTCTTGAAGTCTTTGTTGTTCTAAGATGGCTTCTACATCAATCTCGGGCTCAGGTTCAGGCTCGGGCAATGGCTCAGGTTCAGGAATCGGTTCAGGCTCGGGCAATGGCTCAGGTTTGGGTGGCGGTTCAGAAATGGGTTCAGGCGGTTCAACAACCTCAGGAGTAGCAACCTCTGGCTCTACAACAGGCTCTGGCGTAACAACAGGTTCGCCTGGTGGTTCGGGCGATTCAAGGTCATTAAGTGCGATGGGTTCAGGCACTGATTCTTTGATGAATTCAATCTCTAAGGGCGGCGTTACAGGTGGTGGTGTTATTGGTTTTATGGTCATATTCGCCAATCCAAAACCTACCAATCCATGCAAGACAGCTGCGATAGAGATAGCCAACACTTTGATTTTTTTGGAATTATCCACTTAAAACACCCATAAACAACTAAATGTAGCACATCTATTTATAGAAAATTAAAAATATTAACGATTATCATTTGTTATATTATAAATAATTTGATTATAAATTGCAACATTTTGGTAAAATTTATTTCACCAAAAAAGCACCAAGCACGCTCATCATCTTATCCTTAATCCAAACCAAGTTAGCACAGTGTTTGGCAAAGTTTAGGTAGGAGCCTAATTTAGGGAGATAGTGAGTGTAATGATTGGTAAAATAAGCCCAAATGCCTTTGTCTGTATAAAGACCTAAGCACTCTCCAACAAGCTCCATGGTAATGATTTTTGCATCAGATAAAGCATGAGTAAAACCTTTGCCTCTTAAAGGTTTGGTTACAATATTTTGATACAAAGTCTCTACCAAAAGATAGGCAACAATGATAAAATCATCATACGACATGGCTTGCTCTGATTGTTTTGTGGTGAAACTTAGGATTGGGCTATGTCGTTTTTGTTTCAAGGGGCTTGGGTGAGTTTAGTTGAGAGTGGAGTTACGAGTAGGTCATGGTATTTAGAATCCCTATTTAACGGATGTTAGGGTATTGTAGCATATTTGGGGTTTGTGGGGTGTACCTACTTTCCATGACGGACGATAAGGATGCGGTTATCAAGGTTGGTAATCTGTACTAGGGCGTGCCTGCCCTTTATAACACTATTTGCAATATAGAAATATTTTAGAGATAAACTAATCGTTTTTGCATGAAAAATGGCTAAATCTTGTGACTCGAAGTCAAAAGCTCGTTTGATAGAACGACTATCAAACGAGCTTTTTCCTTGAAAAGCGTGCGATTTTTCGTGATTTTCATTGCAAATACAAAAGGCAGGCATGCCCTATTTTGTTAATAAAAACATTTGTATTATCTCATATAGAGTTGATGTTAATGGTTTGTATTATTCCTTGTTTATCACTTGCATTTGTATGATGCTTTGTATTATAATTTTACTTATTTTTACAAACTTTAAACCAAAATAACCAAAATCAAAAATTAATCACTCTGGTTGGGTGGTTTTTATCAAGCAAATGGTTATTTTGGTAAAAAATAAGTTTTCAAAGACGATACACTTCATACACATTTTTGGCATCTTCAATTTGATGCCTGCCTTGTGATTGATTGGGGTGTATCGGTGTGTCAAAGTGCAAAAGCCAACAGGTGGTCATTGATGAATCAATCAAAACAAAACAACAAATCCAAAAAGTCCAAACAAGTATTAAAACTTAGTGCCTTGTCTTTGGGTCTGCTTAACATCACGCAGGTGGCACTGGCAAACACAACGGCCGATAAGGCGGAGGCAACAGATAAGACAAACCTTGTTGTTGTCTTGGATGAAACTGTTGTAACAGCGAAGAAAAACGCTCGTAAAGCCAACGAAGTTACAGGGCTTGGCAAGGTGGTCAAAACTGCCGAGACCATCAATAAAGAACAAGTGCTAAACATTCGAGACTTAACACGCTATGACCCTGGCATTGCTGTGGTTGAGCAAGGTCGTGGGGCAAGCTCGGGCTATTCTATTCGTGGTATGGATAAAAATCGTGTGGCGGTATTGGTTGATGGCATCAATCAAGCCCAGCACTATGCCCTACAAGGCCCTGTGGCAGGCAAAAATTATGCCGCAGGTGGGGCAATCAACGAAATAGAATACGAAAATGTCCGCTCCATTGAGATTAGTAAAGGTGCAAATTCAAGTGAACATGGCTCTGGGGCATTATCTGGCTCTGTGGCATTTGTTACCAAAACTGCCGATGACATCATCAAAGATGGTAAAGATTGGGGCGTGCAGACCAAAACCGCCTATGCCAGTAAAAATAACGCATGGGTTAATTCTGTGGCAGCAGCAGGCAAGGCAGGTTCTTTTAGCGGTCTTGTCATCTACACCGACCGCCGTGGTCAAGAATACAAGGCACATGATGATGCCTATCAGGGCAGCCAAAGTTTTGATAGAGCGGTGGCAACCACTGACCCAAATAACCGCACATTTTTAATGGCAAATGAATGTGCCAATGGTGATTATGAAGCGTGTGCCGCTGGCGGTCAAACCAAACTCCAAGCCAAGCCAACCAATGTGCGTGATAAGGTAAATGTCAAAGATTATACAGGCCCTAACCGCCTTATCCCAAACCCACTCACCCAAGACAGCAAATCCTTGCTACTTCGCCCAGGTTATCAGCTAAACGATAAGCACTATGTCGGTGGTGTGTATGAAATCACCAAACAAAACTATGCCATGCAAGATAAAACCGTGCCTGCTTATCTGACGGTTCATGACATTGAAAAATCAAGGCTCAGCAACCATGCCCAAGCCAATGGCTATTATCAAGGCAATAACTTTGGTGAACGCATTCGTGATGCCATTGGGCCAAATTCAGGTTATGGCATCAACTATGCTCATGGCGTATTTTATGACGAAAAACACCAAAAAGACCGCCTAGGGCTTGAATATGTTTATGACAGCAAAGGTGAAAATCAATGGTTTGATGATGTGCGTGTGTCTTATGACAAGCAAGACATTACGCTACGTAGCCAGCTGACCAACACGCACTGTTCAACCTATCCGCACATTGACAAAAATTGTACGCCTGATGTCAATAAACCTTTTTCGGTAAAAGAGGTGGACAACAATGCCTACAAAGAACAGCACAATTTAATCAAAGCCATCTTTAACAAAAAAATGGCGTTGGGCAGTACGCATCATCACATCAATCTGCAAGTTGGCTATGATAAATTCAATTCAAGCCTTAGCCGTGAAGATTATCGTTTGGCAACCCATCAATCTTATCAAAAACTTGATTACACCCCACCAAGTAACCCTTTGCCAGATAGATTTAAGCCGATTTTAGGTTCAGACAACAGACCCATTTGCCTTGATGCTCATGGTTATGGCAGTACCCATAACCATGCTTGTAACACCAACAACAGCACTTATCAAAACTTTGCCATCAAGCAAGGCATAGAGCAATACAACCAAACCAATGCCAATAAGATTGATTATCAAGCCGTCATTGACCAATATGATAAACAAAACCCCAACAGTACCCTAAAACCCTTTGAGAAAATCAAACAAAGTTTGGGGGAAGAAAAATACAACGATATAGACAGACTGGGCTTTGATGCTTATGCAAAGCTACGCAAAGAATGGGCGGATTGGAGCAATAACAACAGCCGACAAAATGCCAATAAAGGCACGGATAATATCTATCAGCCAAATCAAGCGACTGTGGTCAAAGATGATAAATGCAAATATAGCGAGACCAACAGCTATGCTGATTGCTCAACCACTCGCCACATCAGTGGTAATAATTATTTCATCGCTTTAAAAGACAACATGACCATTAATAAATATGTTGATTTGGGGTTGGGTGCTCGCTATGACAGAATCAAACACAAATCTGATGTGCCTTTGGTGGACAACAGTGCCAGCAACCAGCTGTCTTGGAATTTTGGCGTGGTGGTTAAGCCCACCAACTGGCTGGACATCGCTTATAGAAGCTCGCAAGGCTTTCGCATGCCAAGCTTTTCTGAAATGTATGGCGAACGCTTTGGCGTAACCATCGGTAAAGGCACGCAACATGGCTGTAAGGGTCTTTGGTACATTTGTCAGCAGACTGTCCATCAAACCAAGCTAAAACCTGAAAAATCCTTTAACCAAGAAATCGGAGCGACTTTATATAACCACTTAGGCAGCCTTGAGATTAGTTATTTTAAAAATCGCTATACTGATTTGATTGTTGGTAAAAGTGAAGAGATTAGAACCCTAACCCAAGGTGCTGATGCAGGCAAACAGCGTGGTAAAGGTGATTTGGGCTTTCATAATGGACAAGATGCTGATTTGACAGGCATTAACATTCTTGGCAGACTTGACCTAAACGCTGTCAATAGTCGCATTCCCTATGGACTATACTCAACACTGGCTTATAACAAAGTTGATGTTAAAGGAAAAACCTTAAACCCAACTTTGGCAGGAACAAACATGCTGTTTGATGCCATTCAGCCATCTCGTTATGTGGTGGGGATCGGCTATGATGCCCCAAGCCAAAAATGGGGAGCAAACGCCATGTTTACCCATTCTGATGCCAAAAATCCAAGCGAGATTGTGGCAGATAAGAACTTAGGTAATGGCAACATTCAAACAAAACAAGCCACCAAAGCAAAATCCACGCCGTGGCGAACACTTGATTTGTCAGGTTATGTGAACATAAAAGATAACTTTACCTTGCGTGCTGGCGTGTATAATGTATTTGATACCTATTACACCACTTGGGAAGCTCTACGCCAAACATCAGAAGGGGCGGTCAATCAGCATACAGGACTGAGCCAAGATAAGCATTATGGTCGCTATGCCGCTCCTGGACGCAATTACCAATTGGCACTTGAAATGAAGTTTTAACCTGCACTTTTAATCAGTGGTTTGGATGTGATTTTGGCATGCCAAACCCCAATCAACCAATGAATAAAGCCCCCATTTACCATGAGGGCTTTATTCTATCATCGCTAAGTGATGCTCTTAGCGGTCATCACTCATGATTAGTAATTAATTTATTAGTAATCACGCTGCTCTTTTAGGATGTTAAGTGATGGGTATTCAAGAACGATGTCATACTCAGCACCGTTTTTATAGGCTTCTACTTCAAAGACAGGCTTGCCCAAATAATCATCAACTTCAATCTTGGCAACTTGATAGCCACGAGAAGACAACATTTGCATGGCTTTTTGACGATTTTGGTTAAAATTGCTGTCGCCATAAGCTTGTGCTTTAATACGGTCGTTAGCAACTGCGGTGGTAGAGAAGCCAATGGCAGGCAACAAAACAGCAGCACTTAACACGCCAGCCAATAGTTTATTGGTTAAATTTTTCATAGTAGTTTCCTGATTATTATCATTGTAATTCATGTTTATCGTTATAAACAATCGTTATAAATAGTTATAAAAAACCGTTATAAATAACTGTGTCGTGATAACCATCAATCACAAATGGGTTAAATGCCTTTTGTCCGATGGCAAATAGGCACAACGCTCTGTTTGTTCTATGATGATGACTTTGTTAATCTCAATGCTTGTTTGATTTGAGTGTCATAATCATAGTGTGCAAACAGGTTTCGTATTTTACGGATATTTATCCAGATGTCTGTGGTATTTCATAGATGATTTGTAAAATAATTGTCAATAATTATTATCAATTGTAAACTTGTGGCTAATGATGGACAAAACCATGAACAACTTTTTCATCAGATACTAGTTTTTGACAAAATAATCATTATTATTCACATTTTTATTTTTAAATACCATAAAAAATGGTAAAATATGCTCGCTTTTTTGATAGGAGCTGTCATGACAATCACGCCTGTTTATACCACATTCACCCCCAGCAAAACACCCATAAAAATTTTTATGGCTGGCTTGACTTTTCTAATCGCTCATATCAGCCATGCCGATGATGGTCGCACCGACAATCAAGAGCCAATCAATCAAGAAATCACCGCCCTTGAACCCATCATTAACCATGCTCAGCCTGAACTATTGCCCCATGCTACATTAACACCAACAACAGAACCAACACTGGCACAAACGCCAAATCCTACCGAGGATACGCTCATCGCCGATGAAGCGTTACTGCTTGATAATCCCGATTTGCTTAATCACGCCCTAAATTCTGCTGTCATGACCAATCATATGGCAGGCGTTCACGCATTATTGCCCATTTATCAAAAACTGCCCAAAGACCATCAAAATGGCATTTTACTTGGATATGCCAATGCACTGGTTGCCTTGGACAAAGGCAACGCCAAAGCAGCCATTGATGAGCTGCGTCGCATCATCGCCATCATGCCTGAATATAATGTGGTACGTTTTCATCTGGCAAGGGCATTATTTATGGACAAACAAAACGAAGCTGCCCTTGACCAATTTAATAAATTACATGCTGACAACTTACCAGATGATGTGCGGCAGGTTGTTGGGCAGTACAGACAAGCGTTAAAACAACGAGATTCATGGACATGGCAAGCAGGCATGAATCTGGCCAAAGAAGACAACATCAATCAGGTGCCCAAAAACACCACGCAAGGTCAATGGACTTTTGACAAACCCATTGATGCCATCACCCTAAGCTATCAATTAGGGGCGGATAAAAAGTGGTCTTTGCCCAAAGGGGCATATGTGGGAGCGAACGCCCAAATCCATGGCAAACATCATCAAAATCACAAAAAATACAACGACCATTGGGGCAGACTGGGGGCAAATTTGGGCTTTGCTGATGCCAAAAAAGACCTTGGCATTGAGGTCTATGGTGAAAAAAGATTTTATGGGCATGAGCGTTATACCGACACCATAGGCATACGCATGTCAGCTGATTATAGAATCAACCCAAAATTTCAAAGCCTAAACGCCATAGACATATCACGCCTAACCAACCATCGGACGCCTAGGGCTGACAGTAACAACACTTTATACAGCACATCATTGATTTATTACCCAAATGCCACACGCTATTATCTTTTGGGGGCAGACTTTTATGATGAAAAAGTGCCACAAGACCCATCTGACAGCTATGAGCGCCGTGGCATACGCACAGCGTGGGGGCAAGAATGGGCGGGCGGTCTTTCAAGCCGTGCCCAAATCAGCATCAACAAACGCCATTACCAAGGGGCAAACTTAACCAGCGGTGGACAAATTCGCCATGATAAACAGATGCAAGCGTCTTTATCATTTTGGCACAGAGACATTCACAAATGGGGCATCACGCCACGACTGACCATCAGCACAAACATCAATAAAAGCAATGACATTAAGGCAAATTACCATAAAAATCAAATGTTTGTTGAGTTTAGTCGCATTTTTTGATGGGATAAGCACGCCCTGCTTTTGTTTTTGTAAAAAAAAATGTACCATCATAGACAATATCAAGAAAAAATCAAGAAAAAATCAAAAATATAATAGATAATTGTTATTGTTTATGTTATTATTTATCAATGTAAATTTACCGTATTTTGTCCATCACAAACGCATTTATCATAAATGCCCAAACAAATACGCCAAATGCACATTGTCAGCATGCCAAAATAGGCATTAACAGACTTGTTTAGATAATACCATCAACCCATCAGAGGATTATTTTATGAAACACATTCCTTTAACCACACTGTGTGTGGCAATCTCTGCCGTCTTATTAACCGCTTGTGGTGGTAGCAGTGGTGGTTCAAATCCACCTGCCCCTACGCCCATTCCAAATGCAGGCAATGCAGGTAATGCTGGCGGTACAGGAAATACAGGCGGTACTGGCAGTACTGATAATGCAGGCAATACAGGCGGTACTGGCGGTGCAAACTCTGGTACAGGCAGTGCAGGTAATTCAGGTAATGCAAACTCTGGTACAGGCAGTGCCAACACACCAGAACCAAAATATCAAGATGTGCCAACAACGCCCAATAACAAAGAACAAGTTTCATCCATTCAAGAACCTGCCATGGGTTTTGGCATGGCTTTGAGTAAAATTAATCTATACGACCAACAAGACACGCCATTAGATGAAAAAGATATCATTACCTTAGACGGTAAAAAACAAGTTGCAAAAGGTGAAAAATCGCCATTGCCATTTTCGTTAGATGTAGAAAATAAATTGCTTGATGGCTATATGGCAAAAATGAATGAAGCGGATAAAAATGCCATTGGAAAAAGAATTAAAGAACAAAATAAACAAATCTCCGATGCAGAGCTTGCCAAACAAATCAAAGAAAATGTGCGTAAAAGCCCTGATTTTCAGCAAGTAATAACATCACTGGAAAACAAAATTTTTCATTCAAATGACAAAACAACCAAAGCAACCACACGAGATTTAAAATATGTTGATTATGGTTACTACTTGGTGAATGATGCCAATTATCTAACCGTCAGAAAAACAGATGAACCAAGACTTTGGAATTCAGGTCCTGTGGGTGGTGTGTTTTATAATGGCACAACGACCGCCAAAGAGTTGCCCACACAAGATACAGTCAAATATAAAGGACATTGGGACTTTATGACCGATGTTGCCAAAAATAAAAGAAACCGATTTAGCGAAGTGAAAGAAACCTATCAAGCAGGCTGGTGGTATGGGGCATCTTCAAAAGATGAATACAACCGCTTATTAACCCAAGAAGGCTCTGCCCCTGATGGTCATAGCGGTGAATATGGTCATAGCAGTGAATTTACGGTAGATTTTAGTAAAAAGAGCCTAACAGGTGGGCTGTTTAGTAACCTACAAGACAGCCATAAACAAGCAGTAACCAAAACCAAACGCTATGACATCAATGCCAGTATCCACGGCAACCGCTTCCGTGGCAGTGCCATCGCACATGATAAAAAAGAAGAAAGCAAAACCAAACACCCCTTTACCAGCGATGCTACAAACAAGCTAGAAGGTGGTTTTTATGGACCAAAAGGTGAGGAGTTGGCAGGTAAATTCTTAACCGATGACAACAAACTCTTTGGTGTCTTTGGTGCTAAACAAGAGGGTAAAGTAGAAAAAACCGAAGCCATCTTAGATGCTTATGCACTTGGGACATTTAATACAAATAACGCAACCACATTCACCCCATTTACCAAAAAACAACTGGATAACTTTGGTAATGCCAAAAAGTTGGTCTTGGGTTCTACCGTCATTGATTTGGTATCTACCGATGCCACCAAAAATGAATTCACCAAAGACAAGCCAGATTCTGCCACAAACAAAGCGGGCGAGACTTTGATGGTGAATGATAAAGTTAGTGTCAAAACCTATGGCAAAAACTTTGAATACCTAAAATTTGGTGAGCTCAGTGTCGGCACAAGCAACAGTGTCTTTTTGCAAGGTGAACGCACCGCTACCACAGGCGAGAAAGCCGTACCAACCACAGGCAAAGCCAAATATCTGGGGAACTGGGTAGGATACATCACAGGAGCGGACTCATCAAAAGGCTTTAATGATGCCAAAGATGTTGCTGATTTTGACATTGACTTTGAGAAAAAATCAGTTAATGGCAAACTTATCACCAAAGACCGCAAAGATCCTGTATTTAGCATCACAGGTCAAATCGCAGGCAATGGCTGGACAGGTAAAGCTAGCACCGCCGAAGCGAACGCAGGGGGCTACAAGATAGATTCTAGCAGTACAGGCAAATCCATTGTCATCAAAGATGCCGAGGTTACAGGTGGCTTTTATGGTCCAAATGCAACCGAGATGGGCGGGTCATTTGTACACAAAAACAACGGTGATGATGGTAAAGTCTCTGTGGTCTTTGGCACAAAAAAACAACAAGAAGTCAAACCATGATTTAAGCACAATGCTTGGTTTGGCTGATGGGGTGGATACTTAATCAAATATGAATGATTAAGATGATAAGCTCAAGCCATGCCAATCATTGGCGGTATCTGTGGCAGATGATGAGGACTCATCATCTGCCATTATTATTGCTTGTCATTTGGTGGATTTCACTCGGTGGTTTGGATAGGTTTGGTTGTGATGCCCCATTTTTAGAGCAAGTGGTCGGATTATTTTCATATCAAATACTTACCTATAAAAACTTATGGTCTGTGCTACTTAAAAAGCATATACCCTCTGCTGTCTACAATGGACATTTTTATGGCGAATACAAAATTTCAACACGCTTTAGGGTATGCCTGCCTTTTGTATTTGCAATNNAAGATTTAGCCATTTTTCATCCAAAAACGATTAGTTTATTTCTAAAATATTTCTATATTGTAAATAGTGTTATAAAGGGCAGGCACGCCCTATTAATTTTTATGATATATTCATAAAATTAAGTTAAGTTTTATTTATACTCACCAAACCCCAAAATAACACCTCAAACCTTCTTCGATTGTCTCAAACTTTGACAAATGACTCCTAAGCCATCGCTAACCCATTCACAATCTTTTCAACAACAACGCAATAAAAGCTAAATTCACAAACTGCAAGCTTGTATTTAAGTATCGCTTGCAGTTTTTCCTTAAAATGACTTTAAACTTGTGTAATTCATCACGTTTAGCCACTTCGGTTGTGACTGTTTCACCTAAAATGCTTTTGATACAATGAGTAAACGTCTCGTCACGATAACCGCCATCAACCATGACATTTTTTACTCTGGTGAGTTTTTTACTGCTGCTTTGGTTTTTTAAATAACTGCACTAACCTGCCTGATTTGACCACCTAAAAAAATCACGATGAATGCTATAATAGTTGCCAAGCTCACAAGGCAAATCTTCCCACGAAATGCCTGCACGAATGCGATACAAGATGCCTTCTGCGGTGTTTCTTAAACTGTGCTTGTTATAGATGCCTAATTGTAGTAAAATGGTTTTTAACTTGTGCCATTGTTCATCTGTGAGTAAGGTGCGAGCCATAGCGATTTTGATACTTTGACTGGGTTAGAGCTTTCATTGTGCCAAAATCGTTATTTGTTTTGTAAATAATTGTCGGGATGCTCTAGGGCGTGCCTGCCTTTTGTATTTGCAATGAAAATCACGAAAAACAAGATTTAGCCATTTTTCATGCAAAAACGATTGATTTATTTCTAAAATATTTCTATATTGTAAATAATGTTATAAAGGGCAGGCACGCCCTAATAAATGAAATAATTTTAATTTAAATTATTTTAAAACGCTCAGTAAAATGTTAAACTAAGCCATTTGATACAAAATGACAAAATCAGGTGCTTTATGACAACTTATGATGAGATGAAGGCAAGACTACAAGGCTCGATGACAGCACTGGTAACGCCCATGACGGCAGACGGTGCGGTGGATTATGATGCGTTGGCTCGCCTGATTGAGTGGCAGATTGAGTCTGGCACGCACGCTTTGGTGGCGGTGGGAACAACAGGCGAGTCCGCCACGCTTTCTATGAAAGAACACGGCGATGTCATTGAATTTTTTGTCAAACAAGTGGCAGGTCGCATTCCTGTGATTGCAGGAACAGGGGCGAACAACACCGCCGAAGCCATTGAGCTGACCGCCCACGCCAAGGCAGTTGGGGCGGATTTTGTCCTGCTTGTCGTGCCATATTATAATAAGCCCACCCAAGAAGGGCTGTATCAACATTATAAGACCATTGCCGAAGCGGTGGATATCCCCCAGATTCTCTATAACGTCCCTGGTCGCACGGTCGTGGACATGAATGAGGACACCGTGGCACGCCTTGCCGATATTTCCAATATTGTCGCCATCAAAGACGCCACGGGTGATTTGGTGCGTGGCAAGGCACTTATCGAGCGTGTGGGCGAGCGTCTTGTGGTCTTGTCGGGCGATGACCCAACCGCCCTAGAACTCATGAAATTTGGAGCAAAGGGTAATATCTCAGTAACATCCAATGTCGCCCCCAAAGCGATGAGCGAGATTTTTAGCTTAGCTTTGGCGGGTAAGTTTGATGAAGCAAGTGTCATCAACCAAGGTATTGAGCATTTGCACAAAGAGCTGTTTTGTGAATCTAGTCCCCAACCTGCCAAATACGCCCTGCACAAGATGGGCATGATTGACACAGGCATTCGCTTGCCTTTGGTGTGGCTGTCAGCAGGCAATCAGTCCATCATCGACCAAGCATTGCAAAAAGCCAATTTGATTTAACAGCAAGAATAAGTGAGAATAACATGACCATGCTAAAAACAACACTAAAACCAACACTAAAACTAACCGCCCTTGTCATGATGAGCGTGGTGCTACTGACGGGGTGCCAAAGTGTCAAAGGCGTACTGGGCAAGCGTGATAACGGCAGTTTGGACTATGTTCACGCCACCAAGCTAGACCCCATCCGCCTACCTGCCAACCAAGCATCCGCTCCATTTATCCCTCTGTATGATGTGCCAGAAGTGGCAGGCGAGATCACCCCGTCGACCAATGAGTCAGGCAAGCAGTACCAATTACCCAGACCACCACAGGTAAGATGATTGTTTGGCACGAGCGTTGCTGTTCGTGCCTTTTTATTGTGTAAATTTATCGTGCAAACCGCCACCAAACACGGAGAAACCCATGCAAAAGCAAGCCCTACTTTATGCTGGCAAAGCCAAATCTGTCTATGAAACGGACAACCCTGATTATCTGATTTTGCATTTTCGCAACGATGCGTCCGCCTTTAATGGCGAAAAAATCGCCCAACTTGACCGCAAAGGCAGAGTCAATAACCGCTTTAACAGCTTTATCATGAGCAAATTGGCAGACGCTGGCATTGAGACCCATTTTGAGCGTGAGCTGTCTGATGATGAGGTGCTGGTCAAACGCCTAAAAATGATACCCGTAGAATGCGTGGTGCGTAACTATGCCGCTGGCGGTATTGCCAAGCGTTTGGGGCTTGCTGAGGGCTTGCCACTTATGCCACCGACCTTTGAGCTGTTTTATAAAGATGACAAATTGGGCGACCCCATGCTTGCCCCAAGTACCGCCATTGCCTTGGGTTATGCCACCGCAGACGAGTTGGAGCAGATGAGTGTGCTGACTCACAAGGTCAATGACGTGCTAAGTCAGATTTTTGATGAAGCGGGTCTTATGCTGGTGGATTTTAAATTAGAATTTGGACTGTTTCATGGGCGTGTGGTGTTAGGCGATGAGTTCTCGCCTGATGGCTGTCGCCTGTGGGACAAAGAAACCAAGAAAAAGCTCGACAAAGACCGTTTCCGTCAAGGTCTAGGCGATGTGGTTGAAGGCTATGAAGAAGTGGCAAGACGTATTGGCGTACCGCTTGACTAACTTGGCTAAGAAGTACACCTAACAAACTTAATATTTGCTACAGGCTTTGTAGGGACGTGCTGAGCACGTCCTTTTAATGTTGATATAACATGCTTATTTCTTACATGCAAACTGTGGTATAAGTCCATCATGCCCCTGCACGTCTGCCCAAAATACAACCATCCAAACCCACCCCAATCCGTCCCCAATCCACCCCAACGATTGACGGCACAGTACACATCTGTTAATATCCATGTTATTTGTAAGGATAACACATGGACACCCTACGCCCCACCGACCTAAAAACCATTTTACATTCCAAACGTGCCAATCTGTATTATTTAGAGCATTGCCGAGTCATGCAAAAAGACGGACGAGTGCTGTATCTGACCGAAAGTAAAAAAGAAAATCTCTACTACAATATTCCCATTGCTAACACCACCGTGATACTGCTTGGCACAGGCACGTCCATTACCCAGTCTGCGGTAAGGCTACTGGCAAGTGCAGGCGTGCTGATTGGCTTTTGTGGGGGCGGTGGCACGCCTTTATTTATGGGGAGTGAGATTGAGTGGCTGACGCCACAATCAGAATATCGCCCCACCGAGTACATTCAAGGCTGGCTGTCGTGGTGGTGGGACGATGATAAACGTCTGGCAATGGCAAAACGCTTGCAAATGGCTCGGCTTGATTTTATGAATGACGTGTGGGGCGTGATAAGGACTTGCGTGGGGCGGGCTTTGATAGTAAATCTGATGAAATCATAAGCTTACAAAATCATTACCGCACCCAAATTTTAGGGCAAAATAGCGTCTCAGACCTGCTCGCCCTAGAAGGACGTATGACCAAAGAGCTGTATAAATTTGCCGTCAAACACACAGGCTATAAGGGATTTAGCCGTGATTATGACGGTGTGGACAAAGCCAATCAATTTTTAAATCACGGCAATTATTTGGCATACGGCTTGGGAGCAACCACCGCTTGGGTGCTGGGCATTGCCCACGGATTTGCGGTCATGCACGGCAAGACACGGCGTGGGGCGTTGGTGTTTGATATTGCCGACATTGTCAAAGATACAATTATCCTGCCACTTGCCTTTATGTGTGCGTCTGATAACGTCCGTGAGCAGGAATTTCGTGAACTGTGCCTGTCTTATTTTACCAATTATCACGCCCTTGATGTGATGTTTGAGACGGTAAAGGGGCTTGCTCTAAACAAGGAATTTGAATAAGGATTTTGCATGATTGTAACCTTTATTTCTCAATGTGAGAAAAAAGCCATTAAGCGTACTCGCAAGATTTTGGACGCTTTTGCTAATCGCATTGGCGACAACGTTTGGCAAACCAACATTACTGAAATCGGTCTAAAAACGGTGTATGAGCTGTTAAAATCCACCGCCAGTAAATCCACTGCGGTCGCCTGCCACCGTATCGCCACTCGCCACCGCACCGAGCTTGTGTGGGTGGTGGGGAATAAATCTGCTTTTAATCATCAAGGTTATGTGCCTGTGAATCGTACTTCTATGGAGTTATTTATGGATATTGCTGTTAATCAAACATTTTTTGCCAACTCTCACGGTCAATTATTAAGTCATCATTTATTTGCAGTGGGATTTATTGCTTATCATTTGATTAAAAAATTGGAAATTGATGATGATAGATTGGCTCAATCGGCATTTATCGCAGGAATATTACACGATATGGGCAAATTAGACCCACAATTTCAAACGTGGCTTGCCAAAAAACTTAATAAAACCGATGAAGAGATTTATTTATCTGATGACGGCGTGCATATCAATGGCAGTGATAAAGGATTTGCCAAATTTAATTTTGAAAATCATCCACGTCATCACGAACTATCTTGGATTTTGGCATTATCGCTACTGCGTGAAAATAATACATTAAATTCCAGCCAAAAAGAACAAATTGCTCACGGTATTTATTGGCATCACACTCGCCCTTATCGCACCAAAAACGAGAAATTTTTTGAATCATCACAAGGCATTGATAAATTATGGCAAGAAACCTTACAAACAAGCGATAATATGCCAACCAAAGTCAGTAATGTATTAAAAGACATTCAACAAATCGCCAAGCATTTTAATGACGGTACAGAATTACTCATTCCGTTTTGGCAATATCAGTGTGAATGTGTCAATAGCTCAACACCGAATTATAAAAATTACAGCGACATTTCAAACAATATTAAAGATTTTGTTAATGAAATCCGCCCCAATGCGTTAAATAATTTGGTAAGAATGGCGGTAATTTGTGCAGATAGGTGGGTATCGGCATTATCGGCTGATGATTTACAAGAATATATCAATGAAGGCAGTTTAATTCGCCTTTTAGATGATAAAGACATTGGTGAGCTGTCGGATAATAACGTTTTAAGACAAGGCATTGCACAATGCCTAAATAATTTTGAGCAAAAATACCCAAACAGCGAACGCAATATTGCCCAAAGTCAAATTGCCAAAGCGTTGGCGGAATTAAAAGACGATGCCGAATTTGCCAATGCAGATAATATCGCCGTTCTACAAGGGCCAGCAGGCTGTGGCAAAACCAAAATCGCCCTAGAATGGGCATTAAACACCCACGCCAAACAAATTATTTGGGTGTGTCCCCGAGTGCAGGTATGTTTGGGGCTGTTGCACGATTTGACGCAGGCGGATTATTTGCCTGATTGTCAAATTGAGATTTTTACAGGCGAATACAAAAAGATAATCGGTCAAGGCGTAGATTTTGATAATACTGATGATACCTTGCCACAGGATTATTTTTCTGGCGATATTGTCATTGCCACAATAGATCAAGTGGTTAATAACATCATTTCACATCAAAAAGTCGTGGGGCTATTTGATTTTATGAATGCTCATATTGTATTTGATGAGTTTCACGAAATCATCAATATCCCTGCATTAAATTTATTATTTGCCGAGTTGATTGAAGCTAAAAAATTACGCAAAGCAAATGCCAATGTATTGCTTGTCTCTGCCACACCGCACGATTATTTTGTCAAAAATGTATTGGGCATTGATGAAAATTATATCGTGCGTATGCCAAGTTTTAATACATCGCAATACGAATTGCAATTTATCAGTTTTGATGAAACCGAGCAAAAAAGTCCGCTTGTTTTGGATAAGGTGGATAAAACCAAAACCGCATTTGTGATTAGTAATACCGCCCAAGATGCCCAGCTTGGATTTTTATTGCATCAACAAGATGAAAATGCCATTTTGCTACATTCAAAATACACTCGTCAAGATAAAAAAGCATATTTTGACAAGGTATTTGATAGTTTTAAACAAAATGGCTCTGGGAAATATGATTTATTAAGAAGTGGTCCTATTGTGCAAGCATCATTAAATATCAGTTGCGAGCGAATGTTTAGTGATTTTACCAATGCTGAAAATTACCTACAACGTTTGGGACGGTTAAATCGGTTTGGCGAAAATGACCAAATTAGCATTTATACTGTTGTTTATCCCAAAAGTTTTGATAATAAAAAACAAAGTAGCAGTCAAGCAAAATTTTTGGCAAGTCTAAACAGTTGGCAAAGCAGTTTGGCGTGGTATGAATTTTTGACCAATTATTTGTCCATTCATCACATCAAACACATTGGACTAAATCAATTATATGAAATTTATCAAGCGTTTTATCAAGATAAAGACAGCGTACAAAAAATCCAAGATGACATAGAAAAATCACTCAAACAAAGCCGAGACATCATCAACAAAAAAGTCATTGATCCGATGAGTACTCCCACTCGGGCAAAACAAAAAGACAGCATGATGAAAATCGCCAGCACGTCCTTGCGTGGGGATAACCGTTTTGTACAAATGGCGGTATGTGAAGTGGATAATCAGCTCAATCCCACGTTTATTGATGAGTATGCCTATGATGAAAATACCAATCATTGTGAGATGATTGTCGGCTTGACCGAAAGTGTGGACAGGATTCAAGGTGGGCGTTTTGAGATGCGAGATGAGGACAAAAATTTGGTGGAATTTATGCGTAAAAAACACCACAACATTATGGCGGAAAAATACCCCAATGAAACATTTAAACAAGCCAAAGATGCGTGGGAGCTATTAAAACTGGCTCGCTCGCCTGAATTTCCGATTTATCTAAGCTATACCGAGCAGGATTTGGCGGTAGTTGGTGGCGACAAGGCAAGACACCCTTTTGCCATATATTATATCAAAACCGCCAAACAAGCGGTGGGTATGATGCCTGTGGATAGACTGCAAAACCCAACTCAGGTTGGCGATGACGAGTAAATTACCTATGCGGTAAGGAACGTAAATAGTACTAATTGCTAAGTCATCTGTACGATGATGACTTAGTATAACACAAAATTTTATTTTTATAATAGTACTAAGGTTGAAATTGGTTTTAATCAATACTACAATTGTACCGTTAGTGCAAGCTAGCATTATCTAACCCACTCCAAATAAGGAACCAGTAATGAGCATTCAAAAAGTAACAGGTGTTAAAAGCGTTGATTTTAAAATCACGGCATACGGCTATGGCGTGGTAAACTGGAATGGTCCAACCACACTAAGCAGTGAAGGGCGTACGGTGGATAACCACACCTTGCCAAAACTGCGTGGCTATACCAATTTGACAGGTAAAATCAAGGAAGAGACAGGCTACAAATACAAAAAAGAAGCCACTGACATTGATTTTAAAGAAACGCCACTCTACATCAGCCAAAACTGTATCCGTCATCATCTGTTTCGTGAACAAGCCTTTGATTTGCATTTTGCTCACGAAAAAGGCTTGGATAAAGTGCTTGCGTCATTGACAGGGTTGGTGCGTGGTTATGTTGTGCCTGCCAGTCAATGCAAACGCACCAGTCCGCTATTGCTTGAAGATTTTATTGATGAACTTGGCAATGGTAATTTTGAACAGTTTGGGCAAGCAGGCGAGCGAGACAGTTCGTCATTCTTTTCAAAAACAACCTTTGGCGATACCAAATATACCGCTTATGGTTCTATCAGCATTGAGCAGTTGCAGTTTATTTCATTGGATAACAAATTTGACCGTTGTGCGATGATTATCAAGGACAATCAAGGCGATGAGATTGCCCAAAAGGTGCAAGATTTTATCCAATCGCTAGACCCAAGCCGTACGCCAAAAGCCACGTTCCACGCCAATTATGTGCGTAAAGGGACGATTTATGAGCAAGGCGAAGTGGGTATTTTGCTAGATGACGTTGCCATTGATATTTTGGTGCAGACCACGCTGGATTTGATTGGCGAGCTGTTTATCCGTCAAGCCAAAGGCTATATGTATGTGGACGAGCTGAGTGTGGATTATAATGACAGCAACAAAATGATGCGTATCAAACGCACCCCTGAACAAGCCAACCCCCAAAAGATAAGCGATTATGCGGTTTATTTTGAAGCCAAATAAGGGGGCGTGATGAGAATTATCATTCACTACGAATCATCGTGGCGAAATTCGTTTTTGGACGGTAGCAACGATGAACCCTTGCCCAAAAAGGGGCGAAATTTTATCGCGTCAATGACCGAGCTTGGCAAGGCGGAGAATTTTCATGCCCGAGCGGTAAGTCATAATACCGTCATGGGCGTGCTGTGTCGTTTGATTGGCGACCAGCGAAAACTCTATCAGGCTCGCCAAAGCGATGATTATTATTTTGCCAATTTGGAAAATCAGATTAGTTTTGTGGATACACCAAGTGTTATCAATCACGAGATTGCCTATATTCGCAACATGAAAGGCAGTACCGACCAGAACTCTTTTACAGGTATGATACAGAATAGTCATCAAACTTTTAATTCAGATTACTCAAAAGAGTTTTGGGGGGTTTTGTGGTTATCACTCGATGAAATATATGATTTCTGTCATTACGATAGTTACTTGGTTAATAGTATTAATGATGACAATATTTTAAATCCAATAGACGTGCTAAATCGCTCATTATTTTTGAATGACCTAAAAAGTGTTAAGCAGGATGAAAAAATTAAATCTATTATTTCTTTTATTAAAAGTTACTTTTCTGACGAGCAATATATTGAGAAAAATGATTTAGTTAAACCAATCAGATTGTATTCAGCCTTGCTATACATTCAGCTTAATCGCTTGAAGGAAAAATATGAAATGAGTGGTGCAGTAAATAAGAGAGGAAAGGGTGAAAATACAAAAGAATTTATCTTTGGTTACTCCAAAAGAGGATTTAATGGTAAAAGAGATTTTATGAAAAATTTTATTACTGGTGAAGAAAAAATTATCTATGGCAACCCCTATATCCGCAAAGAGTCTGTCAAAGGCGAAGGCAAAATCAACCACACCTTAACCAAAGCGAGCGGACAGCTTGAAATTCATTTAGACATTGACACCGAACAAGCCAAAATCCTAAAACAAATGATTGATAATGCAGGCGTGTCATCATTTTATCTGGGTAAAAAGGGTCTTGCTTATGTTGATGACATTCGCCTACGCTAACGTAAGGATAATATGATGAAAGTGTATCAAGAAATCACCCTAATCCCAAACGATGACATACCGCCCTATGCGATATGGAGCAAGCTCTACAATCAGCTTCATATTGCCCTAGCAGACGTGGCAAATACGCATGGCATTCGCACCATTGGCGTGGCTTTTCCCAATTATCGCTATGTGGAGCGAGACGGCAAGACATTTGCTACGCTTGGTGGTCGCTTGCGGATATTTGCCCCAAGCCGTGATGAGCTTGAAAAGCTAAACCTTGTCAAATGGCTTGACCGTTTGACCGACTATGTGCATATCAAAGCGATAGCGGACGTGGGCGAGCGTGCGACAGGCTATGTGGTGGTAGAACGCCAACAGCGAGCGGATTTACAAAAACAAGCCGAGCGATTTGCCGAGTTTAAAAATCTGACGGTGGAGCAGGCGTTGGAGCATTGTTTGGCGTACAAAAAACAGCCAAAGGCGTATCCGTTTATTGAACTGTTTAGCCAAACCAATCAAGTGCCGTATCGGCTGTATGTCAAACAAACGGTCGTGGATAAGGCGGTGGACGGCGAGTTTACGGTCTATGGCATGCACAATCAAGGCGGAGCGATGACGGATAAGGCAACTGTTCCGCATTGGTGATTGAGTTTGATTGTGCTAAAATAAGGGGTATGATACAGGTTTATACTCTTTATTTTTTGACTATTTAAAAACTTGTTAACAATCAATCACTTATAAAAAGGCAAAAAAGCATTGGGTAAATGCCCAAAATATGGCTTTAAGTCTTGATATAAGTGGGTTTTATGTTGTATAATTCTAGTTCCTTATCGCATAGATAACTTAGAAAAATTATCACTGGGTTTGTTTTGGACGGGATTAGTTCCTTATCGCATAGATAACTTAGAAAAATACAGGAATGGCATCGCCTTGATTGTAACCGTTCCTTATCGCATAGATAACTTAGAAAAACAATGCTTTGCAATTATTCACGCACAATGAGTTCCTTATCGCATAGATAACTTAGAAATGTTCTTGTTCCTGCTCTTTATTGGCGACATCGTTCCTTATCGCATAGATAACTTAGAAAATTATCCGCCTTTACGCAAATGCCAATATCAGGTTCCTTATCGCATAGATAACTTAGAAAAACTGGGGCAAACCCTACAAGCGATAACCCCTGTTCCTTATCGCATAGATAACTTAGAAAATTCTTGGGCTTTACAGAGCGTATATCCACGTGTTCCTTATCGCATAGATAACTTAGAAACTTACCGAGTGATGACCGTTGAGCAGTATTTAGTTCCTTATCGCATAGATAACTTAGAAATATCGGTCGGTCGGTCGGAACGGTCTGGGGGAGTTCCTTATCGCATAGATAACTTAGAAAAAGGTTGATTTGTGCCATTCTGACACAGTGATGTTCCTTATCGCATAGATAACTTAGAAATAGTCCGCAGGCGTTGGCGTACTCATTAGCAAGTTCCTTATCGCATAGATAACTTAGAAAAGACGGTGGCAACAACCCCAAACACATGCAAGGTTCCTTATCGCATAGATAACTTAGAAAGTTTTTAACAACAACGTTTTTTGCCCAAATGTGTTCCTTATCGCATAGATAACTTAGAAAGTTAAATATGACTGCGTCGGTGTCATCGAGTGGTTCCTTATCGCATAGATAACTTAGAAAGAGAAACCGTCATAATATCAATAAAATATAAATGTTCCTTATCGCATAGATAACTTAGAAATACATAACGACCCACCAGTTTGATATTGGTGTGTTCCTTATCGCATAGATAACTTAGAAAACCAGCTCACGTACAATCATCTCGTAGTGGTCGTTCCTTATCGCATAGATAACTTAGAAAAAGCAGTTCCATGACGGTCATCGCCACCGCCAGTCCCTTATCGTACAGATAACTTAAAAATTGTATTGAGCTGTAATTGCAATACAACCCAATACAATCCCCACCACACAGATAGCTTACAAGGCAAAAAAATGCTATAATAACCCACATTTTTCAAAGAATTAGGCGTATGCCAAAGGATTTTTATGAGCGAGCAACTTCCTACCAACGACTACAATGCCAGTAGCGTGCGAGTTTTGCGTGGACTAGAAGCGGTGCGAGTCCGCCCTGGTATGTACATTGGCGACACCGATGACGGTTCGGGCTTGCACCACATGGTGTTTGAGGTGGTGGATAACGCCATTGACGAGGCACTCGCTGGGCATTGCGATGAAGTGCTGGTTACCATTCATGCCGATGAGTCGGTGTCGGTCATGGACAACGGACGGGGCATTCCTGTGGACATTCACCCCGAGGAGGGTGTGTCGGCAGCCGAGGTCATCATGACGGTGCTTCACGCAGGGGGTAAGTTTGATGACAACAACTACAAGGTCTCAGGCGGTCTGCATGGCGTGGGCGTGTCGGTGGTCAATGCCTTATCCAAGAAACTTACGCTCAACATCTGGCGAGACGGCTACGCCCACACCCAAGACTACACGGACGGCGTGCCTGATTTTCCCCTAAAACGCCTTGACAAAACCGACAAAAAAGGCACCGAAGTTCGCTTTTATCCAAGCGATGAGATTTTTACGGGGACGATTTTTGATTATGACATTCTTGCCAAACGCTTGCGTGAATTGTCCTTTTTGAACTCAGGCGTGCGTATCGTCTTAACCGATGAGCGAGACGGCACGCAACATATTTTTGAGCATAAAGGCGGTCTTGGCGAATTTGTCGGCTACATCAATGACGGTAAACAAACCCTAAATGACATTTTTCATTTTACCGCCCAAAGCACGGACGGCATTGGCGTGGAAGTCGCCTTACAGTGGTCGGACAGTTATAATGAAAAGGTTTTGTGCTTTACCAACAACATTCCCCAACGAGACGGTGGCACGCACTTATCGGGCTTTCGCTCGGCTCTGACTCGCTGTCTGAACGCCTATATGGACAGCGAAAACATCGGCAAAAAAGAAAAAGTGGCGGTAACGGGCGATGACGCTCGTGAGGGACTGGTGGCGATTGTGTCGGTCAAAGTGCCAGACCCCAAATTTAGCTCACAGACCAAAGACAAACTCGTATCCAGTGAAGTCAAATCTGCCGTTGAAACGGTCATGCACGAAAAACTGTCCGAGTTTTTATTAGAAAATCCAGCGTCCGCCAAAGCCATCGCAGGCAAAATCCTAGACGCAGCTCGTGCAAGAGAAGCGGCTCGTAAGGCTCGTGAGATGACACGCCGTAAGACCACGCTAGACATCGCAGGACTACCGGGTAAACTTGCGGACTGCCAAGAAAAAGACCCTGCCTTATCCGAGCTGTACCTTGTGGAAGGGGACAGTGCAGGCGGTTCTGCCAAGCAAGGGCGTAGCCGAAAAACGCAAGCGATTTTACCCTTAAAGGGGAAAATCCTAAATGTGGAGCGAGCCCGTTTTGACAAAATGCTGTCATCTGCCGAAGTTGGCACGCTTATCACGGCACTCGGCACGGGCATTGGCAAGGATGAGTACAATCCCGACAAACTTCGCTATCACAAAATCATCATCATGACGGACGCTGACGTGGACGGCTCGCACATTCGCACGCTACTGCTCACGTTCTTTTTCCGTCAAACGCCAGAGCTTATCGAGCGTGGGCATATCTACATCGCCCAACCGCCACTTTATAAGGTCAAAAAAGGCAAACAAGAGCTGTACCTAAAAGACAATGACGCTCTAAAATCCTATCTCTTGTCGTCCACGATTGACGACAACCAACTATTTTTGAGCAAAGATACCCCTGCTATTCGTGGCGAGGCATTGGAGAATCTATTAAATGATTATAGCCTTGCCCAAAATACCAAAAACCGCCTAAGCCAAAAATATCCAGCCAGTCTCATCGATGCCCTAACCTTTGTGCCAAAGCTAGAAAATGAGATGCTAAAAGATAAAGTGGCGTTGCAGACATGGGCGGATAAGTTGCTAAATGTGCTAAATGGCAAGGCAAGCGAGCTGTCGCCACAGATTAGCCTAGAACCTGTGGGCGGTGCGGACAATGCCGAGACTGCCGAGATATTTTTGCCAAAAATCACCATATTTGTGCATAAACTGCCCCAGCATTATACGCTTGACCCTTTATTTGTCAATTCGGGCGAATATGCCAAATTGTTAAAATTATCAAGCACTTGGAACACGCTACTGACCGATGAGAGCTTTATCAGACGAGGTGATAAAGATTTTGCGGTCAAGGATTTTGACCATTTGTGGGAGCAGTTTATGGCGGAGGCTCGCCGTGGGCTTGCCATTCAGCGTTATAAGGGCTTGGGCGAGATGAATGCCGACCAGCTGTGGGAGACGACCATGGATCCTGAAAACCGCAATATGCTCAAAATCACGATAGAAGACGCCATTGAAGCCGACCGTCTGTTTAACTGCTTAATGGGCGATGAGGTTGAGCCAAGACGGGTGTTTATTGAAGAAAATGCGTTGAATGCGGATATTGATACTTGATGACTGCTTGACATTGGCTTGTTTTGGTAGTTTTCATTGTCAAAAACCGTAAGAGCGAAATATTCGCCCTTTTGTAAAATCAGATTAAAAAACAGGAGTTGTTATGAGAGTTTGCTCTACTTATGTCTCCAATGACGGCGGTGATTGGCTATTTCATTACCATGACTCTGCCGACAATCACGAGCCCAATCCCCAAACCATGGCAAGGTTTCAAAACGAATTGCCCGAGGTGCTGGCGTTATTGGATAAAGAAAACATTGAGTCCGAAGAGCAAGCCTTTGAATTATTCATGGAAAAAATGCTGACCGACAAGGATTTTTTGGACGACATTAGCATGGACATGCCCCAAGCAGACATTGACATGGATAACGCCTTAGAAGAGTTATTCAACAGCCACACCCCCAAAACCGAAGACAAAGCCTACCAAAAGATAGACAAACTTTGTGATAAATACCCCCCAAAGAATTGACTTTTTGTATAACGCCTACGAATTTGCCCCAGATTGGTTTGTGGACAAAGGATTTATGCGACTGAACATGGCGGTACTTATTGGGCTTAACGCCTTAGCACAGGCAGGATTTGATTGGCAAAAAGATGAGTTGCACTGGGGATTTGTCGAAAACCGCCCCTTTATGCGTGCCTACGCTCGCTACGCCCAAGAAATCATGGAGCGATATCACGACATAAGGCAAGTGATGTTTATCCAACAGCGTTTGTTAAAAGCCTGTCCGACCGACAATTTAGGCATACGCCATGAATACGTCCAATCCTTATTGTTTTGCAAAAAATACAAAGAAGTCATCAAATTATACAAAACCTACCCCGATGATTTTGACCCCAGTATCGTTTATGGCGTGGCGTTTGCGTCGTGGCAATTAGGGCAAAAAAGTGCCGACAAATACCTAAAAAAAGCCATCCAAGAGTTTCCTTTGTGTGCCAAGGAATTATTAGACTTCTTTCCAAACCCTGATTTTTATGGATTTTTAAAAACTTCAACCCCAATACTTATAAGGGTTTATTTTTAGTTTGGAAAGAGATTTATTAAAAAAACGCCACACCATGCCGTCAGACGGCTATGCCCATGGCGGTATTATGGTTGGCAGTCCTGCACAAGCCTATGAGTTTTGGCAACAGCATGGGCAGTTTTGGCAAAAGGATGCGTTGGACTGGCTAAAACAGCACACAAATGAGAAGGACAAAAAGACAAAATCACCCAATAAAAAATAAATGATGTTATGGGGCGTGCCTGCCTTTGGGTAATGTGATTCGCCCCGACACGCCCAAATTTTAAAATCATCTTAAATCCATACACTCTACAAAATGAAAAATTGCTACGGTTTCCGTTCGTGGTGAGCCTGTCGAACCATGACGGAAACCGACCCTTCGACAAGCTCAGGGCGAACGGTTTCCGTAGTAAAATCCGATTTTGTTAGCTGTAACATCAAAGGAAATCCCCATGAACACCTACCGCCTAAAAATATCCTTAGTAGAACCGCATTATCCCATTAACGAGTTGCACCGCATTGTCGAAGTGTCGGGCAACATCCGCTTTGACGAATTGCACCAAGAGATATTTCGCCTGTTTGAACGCCATGACGAACATCTTTGGCAGTTTTTTATCGCTCGGAGCAAAATGGACAGTTTTAATAAACTGTTTAATGATTGTCATGAATACGTTCTACTAGATGACAGTTGGCAGTTGGCTGATGAGTTATTTACCAGCGAAAATAAAATCCACCCCACATCGACCACGCTAGATGAGCTAAGTTTAGCCGAAAAAGAATACATCTATTATTGGTTTGATTTTGGTGATGATTGGCTACATCGCATTCGCATTGAAAAAATCACCCAAAGCGATGACTTAGACGGCTATCACTTTACCGTCATCAAAGCCGTGGGCGAGATACCACCCCAATATGCCGATGAAATGGACGAGCTTGCCGATACACCCTTTGACCCAAATAACATCAGTCCTGAGCTGGATTTGGAGCTGTCTTTGTTGTCCGCCATGATGCTTATCGTGGGTGATCCGACCAATCCCACCCGCTTTGGCGATTTGGTGGAAGCGGGCATTGCCGATGAGATGCTAAAAAGAGAGCTTATCAAGCCTTGTGTGAGTCTCACGCACAGAGTGCAACTGACCGCCAAGGGCGAGAGCGAGCTTGTGCGGGCGATGGAGATGCTTGGGATTTGATTTTGGTATTAACATTTTCATAGAGACACACCATGACAACCACGCTATTTGCTACCGACTGGCACGCCCTAATAGACCCCAAACTTGATGATTTTATCGCCACAGGTACCATGGTGCTTGATGATGTGTTTGGTGCAGACGACTTGACCGCCTTACAAGCTGAGAGCGGATTTATAGACTACAAAGAAGCTCATCTTACCCATGGCGAGCGAGAAACCGCCATTCGTGGCGACAGCATTCGCTGGATTGATGAGACCTGCTCTGTGGGGTCGGCGTACCTTGGGGCGATTGACGAGCTTGGACGGTATTTTAACGCCACGCTATATACAGGCATTCGCTCATCAGAAGCCCATTATGCACGCTATCCGTCAGGCTTTGGCTACAAATGGCACTCGGACAACCCCAAAGGGCGAGATGAGCGGGTCATCTCTGCGGTGTTTTATTTAAATGATAACTGGACGGCGGACAATGGCGGTGCGATAATGGTGGTGGATAAAGTGGGCGAGACTACCCAGCTTTTACCACAACTTAATCGTCTTGTGGTGTTTGATAGCAATCTGTTACACCAAGTAGAAATTACCAATCGCACTCGGTTTTCTATTGCGACTTGGCTTCGGCGTGATGAAAGGCTTATCTAAAAGGAAAAATATGAATAAACTAAATAAAAGCCAAGGTTCCCTGCTTGGGCTTGCCATTGGCGATGCGGTCGGCACAACGGCAGAATTTAAACCCCGTGGCACATTTAGCCCCGTTACCGACATGGTGGGCGGTGGCGTGTTTGGTCTTAAAAAAGGGCAATGGACGGACGACACGTCTATGGCGTTGTGTTTGGCGGATAGCTTGATTGCGTGCAACGGCTTTGACCCAAAAGACCAAATGGCACGCTATCTTCGCTGGTATAAGCAAGGCGAGAATTCGGTAACGGGCGAATGCTTTGATATTGGCATGGCAACCGCCAACGCCCTAAGAAGTTTTCAATCCACAAGCAACGCCTATGCAGGTAGCACCCACGAATTATCGTCTGGCAATGGCTCGCTTATGCGACTTGCTCCCGTGCCTATTTTTTATCATGATGACTTGCAAAAATGCGTTTATTACTCGCATGAAAGTTCAAAAACCACGCACGGCTCGCCTGATTGTCTCTCGGCGTGTGCCTATTTTGGCGAAGTGCTGTATCATGCTCTAAATGGCGCAACGGACAAGGACAAACTGCTTACCCCAACCAGTAACTATGCCTTTTCTCCAAAGGTGCAAGCGGTCATCAATGGCAGTTTTAAAACCAAAATCCGTGATGAGATTTTTGGGACAGGCTATGTGGTGGATAGCTTGGAGGCGAGCCTTTGGGCGTTTTATCATACGGATAATTTTAAAGAGGCGATATTGCAAGTGGTCAATTTGGGCGATGATGCCGATACCACAGGGGCAATTACAGGGCAGATTGCAGGGGCGTATTATGGGCTTGACGGCATACCCAGCGACTGGGTACGAGATGTGTCGTGGCGTGAGCGGATTTTGGGTTTGGCGGAGAAGTTGATTTAAAAACATTGCCAATCATGCTATAATGTACATCCATAAAACATACAACAGACACACAAGGGGACACCATGCACGCCACCGAACGCATTAGCCTAAGAACCACGCCCCAAGCCAAAGCCGTGATTGAAAGAGCCAGTCAGCTTATGGGCGTGAGCATGAGCCATTTTATCCTAACGACCATGTACGAAAAATCGCTACATCTCATCCAAGACAGCCACGATGTGTTTGAGATGAGCCAAACATGGGAATTGTCCGAAAAGGACAGCGAACTTATCAAAGATTTATTAGATAATCCACCCAAAGCCAATGACGAATTAAAAGAATTATTGGCACTTAGCCGTGATGTGGTAGATTTGACATGAATGTTCAAAGGCTTGACAAACATCATGACAGGCAAAGTTTTGATTGCGGACAAGATGATATTAACACCTATCTAAAAACACTCGCCAATCAACACACCAAGAAAAACATCGCCAAAATTCATGTCTTGACCGATGCTGATACACCCAATCAAATCATCGGATTTTATAGCTTATCCAATACCGAACTTATCATGAAAATCAAGGGCTATCCCAACAAAATCCCTGCCATTTTGATTGGTAAATTGGGCGTGGATAAAGCCTTTCAAGGGCAAGGATTGTCAAAAGTGTTGTTATCGCACGCCCTAAATAAAGCCAAACAATTAAGCCTTGATACGGGCATTGCCTTTGTGATTATTGATGCCAAAAATGATGAGCTGGCTAGATATTATCAGCGTTTTGGCTTTTTGCCAACGGACATTCCTTATCGCTTAATTTTGCCCATTGATACGATTTTAAATTAAACAGGAAAACCCCATGACCCCCACCCTATCCCTATCCACCACCCTATTAAAAGAGCCATCCATTACCCCCAATGATTTTGAGTGCCAAGACATTTTGGCAGAATTTTTGGGTAAATTGGGCTTTCTTTGTGAATTTTTGTATTTTGGCGACCCAAATGACAACGGCAAAAACGCCCAAATCAAAAACCTATACGCCAAGAAAAAAGGCTCCGACCCCACCGCCATCCATCTATGCTTTGCAGGGCATACCGATGTCGTGCCTGTGGGCGATGAGAGCCTATGGACGTATCCGCCTTTTTCGGCGACTGTGGCTGACGGCTATCTGTGGGGGCGTGGGGCAAGCGACATGAAAACCGCCATTGCCTGTTTTTGTGTGGCGTGTGATGAGTTCATAAAGAACCACCCCAACCACAAAGGCGACATTTCGCTACTTATCACCGCAGATGAAGAAGGTGTGGCGATTAACGGTACGCACAAGGTGGTATTGGAGCTTGCCAAACGGGGCGAGCGTATGGATTTTTGTCTGGTGGGTGAGCCGTCCAGCACAAGCGTGCTTGGCGATGTCATCAAAAATGGCAGGCGTGGTTCACTAAATGCCAAACTTATCGTAACGGGTAAACAAGGGCACATCGCCTACCCACATTTGGCAGTCAATCCCATACATGAGCTTATCTCTGCTTTGGCGGAGCTGACAGCGACTAAATGGGATGAGGGCAACGACTATTTTCCTGCCACCAGTATGCAAATCTCCAACATAAATGGCGGTACAGGGGCGACCAACGTGATACCCAATAGCGTGGACGTGCTGTTTAATTTTCGCTTTTGCACCGAAAACACCGCCGAGAGCTTACAGGTAAAAACTCACGCCATTTTGGATAAGCATTTTGCCAATTCAAAGGCGACTTATGACATTGAATGGAGCTTATCAGGCGAGCCATTTTTGACCCCAAAAGGCGAGTTTGTGGATGCGGTGGTATCCGCCATCAAGGACGTTACAGGCACGGACGGTAAGCTATCCACATCGGGCGGAACATCGGACGGGCGGTTTATCGCTCCGATTATGAATGCCCAAGTGGTTGAGCTTGGCGTACTAAACGACACCATTCATCAGATAGATGAAAAAGTGGCGGTCGATGATTTGGAGAGATTAACGCTGATTTATGGCAAGATTTTGGAAAGGTTGATTGTGTGATGAATTTATAAATCGGCATAACAAAAAGGGCGAGTGATTGAACCGCACCCCAA
>NZ_MXAN01000011.1 GCF_002027545.1 Moraxella lacunata | reverse complement strand
TTGCCATAAAAAGCACCCCAAAGGTTAGTGTGTCTAACTTTTGGGGTGCGGTTCACATCGGGGCGTTATTTGCTTTTTTTGGGTGGGCGTTTTTGTCATCTCGCTTTGTTAAGGCAGAAAAAATGCGTCTGCTTGTCTGCTTTTTTCTCATCGTCGGAGCGTCTTTGTTCTGGTCAAGTTTTGAACAACAGCCTGCATCATTTAACCTATTTGCCGAGCGTTATACTGACCGCAGTTTGGGCGGTTTTAACATTCCAACGGTGTGGTTTCAGTCGCTAAACCCCATTTTTATCCTGCTCTTTGCCCCCTTGGTGAGCATGCTGTGGATAAAACTGGGCAAACGCCACAAAAACCCAAATAGCATGACAAAGTTTGCCCTAGGCATGCTACTGGCGTCGGTTGCTTTTGCCATCATGATTATGGCGAGCAAGATGATTGTGGCGGGCAGTGCCAGCGTGTCCATGATGTGGCTTGTCTCATCACTGCTTTTTTTGACCATCGCTGAGCTTTGTATCTCGCCTGTGGGCATGTCTAGCATGACCAAACTTGCCCCACAAGGCATGCAAGGGGTGATGATGGGGCTGTGGTACACGTCCATCTCGTTGGGCGGACTGATAGGCTCCATCTCAGGTGGCTATGTGTCGGCAGAGACGATAGGGGATTTGCCAAAGCTCTTTACGGCATTGACGGTCTTTTTGGTGGTCTGTGGGGTACTACTGTTGGTGCTTGCCAAACCCATCACAAACATGCTATCACAGACGGACAAAGATGCCACGGTCTAAAAGTCGCCCTTTATCCAAAATGTAGAGCATTTTTTGTCAAAATTTGCTATTATAGTGCTTAATTTTACCCAAATCTCAACTTATGCCAACCCATTTGCCAGCCTTGTTGGTCGGGCAGATGACGATATCCCATATTTTGGATGATGTTAGGGCGTGTTGAACATTGATAACATTTTTATAAAACAAGATAAAAATTTGACAATTTCAACCAATTTTGCATAAAAAATGGCTATCTGACCACTTAATTTAAAAACTTAATTTAAAAAAGTTAAGTAAAAAACTTAAAAATTTACCCGATTAAGTGGTCAGACAAGTTTTTCATAATAAAAACTTGTCTGATAGAAGACTCTCAGCTTTTGTTTTTTCCTTGAAAAACGGGAGATTTCCCTGATTTTTTAAACAGGCATTTTTCATGGCAAATACCAAAGGCAGACACGCCCTAGAACTGTCCAAATAAAATAACGCATAAAGTTGAACACGGTGTTTATGTTGGTATAATTTTTGCTTATTATTCATGATAAGTAATTGGACTTTTTGATGACTTTTCATAATCTAAAAAAATGCGTGCTTTTTGGGCTAGGACTGATGCCCACCTTTGTTTTAGCAAATATTAATCCGCTAGACTTGGATGCACTGCTACTTCGTGCCACGCAAACGCACCCCTTGGTCAATGCTGCCAAAGCTGATGAAATGGCGGCTGCCGAAGGCGTGCGTGCTGCCAAACTGGGCATGTTGCCGACCCCCACGATTAGTACAGGACATGACAAAAACGACGGACTGGTGAGCACTGTTGCCATTCGTCAGCCACTATGGACGGGCGGGCGATTGACAGCACAGATTAACCAAAGCATGTATGACAATAAAGCCGCCAATGCGTATGTCTTTGAACAGCAAAACACCGTTGCCAAAAACACCATTGACATCTGGCGGGGTTATATCTATGCCGTTGCCTTGCAGGAGCTGTATGCTGACAGTTTGGCACGCCTAAAAGAGTTTGAAGCGATGATGGAGCGTCGGGTGGCACAGGGCGTGTCGGCGAAGATTGAGCTGGATTTGGTCAAAAATCGCATTTATCAAGACCAAAACTCCCTACAAAATGCCATAGAACAAGAGCGGGTCGCTGCCGCCAGACTCTCACAGCTCATCGGCGAAGAGTTGGGCGATAAAAAATACAACATCACCATGAAGTCCTTAACGGACTACGCCAAAGCACAGTCGGTAAATTTTGAAACGCAGGTGTTTGGCAATGTGGGTAGTCATCATCCTAGTGTGGTGCGCCAGCATTTTCAAGTAGAAGCCGCCAAACAAGAAGCAAAAGCCCAAGCGGCAGGACGTTATCCCAACATCTACGCCCAGTACCAACACACCTTTGAGCATGAGAATAACGAAGATGATGGCGAGTTTTCGGTGGGCATGTCTTATGACCCAGGGGCGGGTTTTTCATCGCTTGCCTTGACCCGTGCTGCCAATGCTCGTGCCATGAGCCTAACTCAGACCCAAGAAGCGACACGGCGAACGGTCATGGAGAGCCTACAAACCCAGTACCAAGAGTTCGTTTCATCAAGAGACAGAGAGCAGTCTATTAAACTTGCCATCGATGGGGCAAAACTGGTGGTGGATTCGTATGGTCGCCAGTTCATCGCAGGGCGAAAATCATGGCTAGAAGTGCTAAATGCCGTGCGTGAACACACTCAGTATGAACAGCAACTGTTAGAAGTCCAAAGCCAAATGGTGGCAAGTTTTTATAAGCTACAAGTGGACTTTGGGGCGATGGATTGGCAGTCGGATTATCATGTCATTCATACACCCGTCAGCGAGTTTCGTCCTTATCGCACGTTTTTGGCGTGGCGTGAAACCAATGCTCAGCCAGCACCAAAGCTAAGTACTCCAATGGTTGATGACAGTTTTGTCAATCAGCAGGATTTGTGGATAGAGCCACCCCGCTTGGCAGATGAGATGGGCAATGAGATGGATGAAATCGATGAGATTCATTCATCAGATGCTCAGATGGAGCACATCATTGATGGCGAAGGCGTACAAATGGGCGAGCAAATCCAGCCTGTGGATGAACGTCGTTTTCCGACTGCTGATGACTTTAAACAAACAAATCAATAACTCAATCTTAACCATATAAAAAAACCGTTGTGTTAAACTTATCGTTTGACAGAATTAAGTTGCGGTATGTACTAACATCGACACATGTGGATGTATTTTAAACAAAGAGTGCCGTGATAGTTTTTACCTATATTTATCAAATATTGTCATGCCAAAGCGTGACAAGCCAAGGATAACTGATGTCGTTACACCAAACCACTGACAACCCCAATAACCAACAACTGCCAAAACAATACACCAACAATAACGCTTTGGGCGTGGCGGTATTTGAGCTGTTAAAAGATGTGGGCGTAACTGTGGATAAAAATCGCCTAGATACCGCACTTGTTCGTGTGTCAGGCTTTGATGATCATGAAGAGCGATTGACTCATTTGCTTGACATCTTGGGCATCTCTGATGAGCCAGATGTCATGGATGAGCCAGATGCTGCTTATATGCCCCTGCTTGCCCATCATCAAAAGTTGGGTTATGGTCGCATTGTACAAAAATACGGTCTAAGCTAGCTGTTTGAGAGTGTCGAAGGGCGAGTGAGCTGTCAGGGCTCGGATTTGGATTTTGTGGCAAAAATTCGTGTCTCGGACAAGCTGGTCGCTGAGAAAAAAGTCGGCTTTCACGAACTTTTGGTGCAAAATCTGACAGAGCATAAGCGTGTTGTGGTAGAAGCGGTTGTGGCATCTTTTATCATCAACCTGCTTGCCCTTGCTGTGTCGCTATTTTCCATGCAGGTCTATGACCGTGTCATTCCAACAAACAGCCAGTACACCTTGATTATCCTAGCATCGGGCGTGGGCTTGATGATTATTTTTGAAGCGATGATGAAATTTGCCCGCTCCAAGGTCATGGATAAGATGGTCATCGGTGTTGATGAGATATTATCAAGAAATATCTTTGAGCGACTGCTGGCGGTGCGTGTGGATAAGATGCCAAACTCGGTCGGTTCGCTGGCAGCTCAGCTTCGTGGCTATGAGCAGGTGCGTTCGTTTTTTACGGCAAGCACGCTGTTTACGCTTGTTGATATTCCGATGAGTATTTTGTTCATCATCTTGATTGCGGTCATCGGCTCGCCCATTGTTGCCATCATTCCGCTGATTGCTGCGGTGATTGGCATTGCATTGGGTCTGTCTAGCCGTAAAAAGATTGATAAAATCTCTGCCGAAAACGCCGCCGCATCCTATCTAAAAACAGGGATTTTGGTGGAGACGGTCGAAGGCATGGAGACCATCAAGGCAGGTTCTGGTAATTGGAAATTCTTATCTAAATGGCTAAATGTAACAGGCGAGACCATTGATAATGACCTAAAAATGCGTCATGCCAATGACAACCTAAATTATAGCGTACAAATGCTCCAACAAATCAGCTATGTGGGGATTGTCATTACAGGGGCATTTGTGGTGATGTCACAGGGCATGACCATCGGTGGCTTGATTGCTTGTACCATTTTGGGTGGTCGTATCCTTGCTCCCATCATGAACGCCCCAAACCTATTGGTACAGTATTCACACGCCAAAGCTGCCAAAGCCAACATCGAGCGACTCTTTGAACTAGAACAGGATAACAACGACGTCGCTCACCCACTTGCCCCATCTCGCATTCATGGCTGGTATCAGTGCCATAACATGACCTTTAATTATGCAGGCAATGAGCGGAACGCCCTAAATATTGAGCATTTGGACATCAAGGCAGGCGAGCGTGTGGCAATATTAGGCTCTATCGGCTCTGGCAAATCCACTTTATTAAAAATCCTATCAGGGTTATATATGCCCACAAGCGGTCATGTGCTGTTAGATGGGCTAGACATCGCTCATATCAGCCGTGAATCCATGAGTGAGCAGGTAGGTTATCTACAACAAGACCATCGTCTCTTTCAAGGAACGCTTCGTGAGAATTTACTGATTGGCATGCCTGCCCCATCTGATGATGTCATCAGACAAGAGTTGCATCGCACGGGGCTTATCCGCTTGGTGTCGGGGCATTCTAGTGGTTTAGATTTGCCCATCAGCGAAGGGGGCAAAGGTCTGTCAGGCGGACAAAAACAACTGGTTGCCTTTACTCGTTTGGTGCTGACCAAGCCATCGGTGTGGCTACTGGATGAACCGACAGCATCCATGGATAACATGCAAGAAAATCAGTGCTTGCAAGTGCTCTCCCAAGAACTCCAAGACCCCACCAAGACACTCATCGTCTCAACGCACAAGATGGGACTACTGGCTTTGGTCAATCGTATCATCATCATGGCAGATGGTAAAGTGGTCATGGATGGGCCTAAGCAGGCGGTATTATCACGACTTATCCAAAATGAACAAAATGCCAAAGATGCCATGAAAAAAGTGGAACAGGGCGATACCACACAAAGTATAGACATCAATCCTAATACACTCAATTAACCATAAAGGGAGATACTGTGAGTCAAAAAAACTATCAAAAAGCAAAATCACGCAGTAAGCCCAGCATAATCATTTGGGTGGCACTGGCAGTCATCATTGTTCTTATTACATGGGCATCATTTGCCAAGATTGACCAGGTTACCAGAGCTCAGGCGACTGTCATCGCATCTGACCGCACCCAAGAGATTCAGGCAACCGATAATGGCGTGGTATCAGAACTTTTGGTCAAAGAGGGCGATGATGTCAAAAAAGGCGATTTATTGGCGATATTAGAAGAAGAGCGTGCCAAAGCAGCACTGGACAATTCAGCAACCAAAGTAGCAGCACTGCGAGCAAGAGTAGCACGTTTGGAGGCGGAGATTTTTGACCGTCCATTAAATTTTCCAGAAGAGATACAAAAGTATGCCGAATACGTCCAAAACCAAACCGAGCTATACAATCGTCGCCGTCAAGCCATTACCCAAGATGTGGCATCATTACAAAAAATGCTAGAACTTGCCAAGCGAGAACTTGCCATGAACGAACCACTGCTGGCACATGGTGATGTCAGTCAGGCGGACGTGATCAGACTTCGCCGTCAAGTGGCAGACATTGAGGCACAGATTACCAACAAACGCAACAAATACTTTGAAGATGCTCAAACCGAGCTGACCAAAACCCAAGAAGAGCTAGAATCTGAGAGCGAACAGCTAAGAGACAGAGCTCAGGTACTAGAAGAAAAACGCCTATTTGCTCCTGTGGATGGTAAAGTGAATAATATCGCCGTAACGACCATTGGTGGTGTGGTGCGATCAGGCGATACCATCATGCAGCTGCTTCCGACCAGCAGTGATTTGGTGGTGGAGGCAAAGGTGAGACCTGTGGATATTGCCTATGTCAAAGAGGGACAGACTGCCAGTGTCAAATTGGATGCTTATGATTATTCTATCTTTGGGGCGATGAATGGCGAGGTTATCTATATCAGTCCAGACACGCTCATGGAGAAAACCCCACAAGGCGATAAACCCTATTATCGTGTGCAGATTCGCATAGAAGGGGCTCAGGTAGCGGCTCGTGAAGATGAGATTATCATCAAACCGGGCATGACCGCCAGTGTGGACATCAAGGCAATGGAACGCACGGTATTGTCTTATTTGACTAAGCCAATTACCAAGACATTGTCCGAAGGTTTGGGTGAGCGATAGCACTAAAAAACGTGGCTTTTGTGCCACGTTTTTTGAAAGTATTGAATATTAAAAATAGTAGTGTTGCCGTTTTTTTAAAAATTGTCTATTCACTAAGATTTTGTGAGCCATAACCACGTTCCTTTAAAACATTTGCGGCTGCGTATTTTTGAGCACCGTAACCATTTTTTAGCTTCTTTTTTAAAAACTCATCACTTTCATTGCGGTAATCTTCCGTATAAACTTTAATTTCTTGATGTAGTTTACTAGCATTATTGCCAGCCTGTATAATCAAATTGCCTATTGCTGAAAAAATCCCCATGACGTTATCCTAAATTTGAACAAAAATAAAACGACCATTGCCAAAGGTGGTTGCACCACAATTAGAACAATACCAGTAGTTTGGTCTTTTTTCATGCATCGTGTAGTTGCCACACGATGGACACTTTTTGCCTTTTGCCATAAATGTTCTCCTTAGAAATTGATTTATTGCCTACTTTGTATTATAATCAAAAAATAAAACCATCACCACTAACCATTTATTGAAAAATTCCACCAAAAGTTGATTTATGAAAACCCAAGACAAAATCCGAGCCATTCGCACCCAACAAAAAATCTCCCAAGAGCAAATGGCAGAACGTCTTGATTTGACCCCATAAGCTTACTCAAAAATAGAATCAGGCAAAACCAAATTAAGCCTAGACCGCATTCAACAAATCGCCCAAATTTTAAATATTGATGTTACCGAATTAATTCATAATAATGATAATGGTGTGTTTTTGTTGATTAATGAAAATTGTACCAATGAAAATTTAAACAATGGGGCAATTATTTATCATGGCAATCAACAATCTATCAACGAACAAGAATTAAAACATGATAATGAAAAAATGCAACTTATTATCACCCATAAAGATGAAATCATTGAACAATTAAAACAAGAAAACGCCTTATTAAAACAAATGCTCAATTTATTAAATACCCAACAAACCAATCAATAAACCCCACCAAACTTAACTAATAAAAAACGTGGCATTTGTGCCACGTTTTTGATATTTCTAATGGGTGCTAATTAGAGCACACACTCACCGCTCGTCAGATATTTTTCCAAATCCTCCGAACCGCCAATGTGCTTACCACCGACAAAGACCTGTGGCACGGTCTCATGCCCTGTCATGGCACGTACTGCTGTTGTGGTGATGTCACGCCCAAGCACCAGCTCCTCGTATGTTACGCCACGAGCTGTTAGAGCTTCTTTGGCTTTCATGCAAAACGGACAACCCTCTTTTGAGATGACCGCCACAGATGGCTTGTCTGCCCATTTAGGATTTAGGTATTTAATCATGGTGTCAGCATCTGAGACCTCAAAGGGGTCGCCGTCTTTTTGGGGTTCGTCAAAGATTTTGACAATCACGCCATCATCCACAAGCATGGAATAACGCCATGAACGTTTGCCAAAACCCAGCTTCTCTTTATCTACAAGTCGCCCCATGGCATCTGTGAATTCGCCATTACCATCTGGAATGATGGTAATGTTGGCACAGTCTTGGTCGTCTTGCCATGCGTTCATGACAAAGGTGTCATTGACCGACACGCAGATGATGTCATCCACACCCAATTTTTTAAATTCGCCATACAGTTCATTGTAGCGGGGCAGATGCATGGATGAGCAGGTTGGCGTAAATGCCCCTGGCAGGCTAAACAGCACGACTTTTTTGCCGTCAAACAGCTCATCAGTGGTAACATCAACCCACTCGCCGTCTTGACGGGTGTGAAAAGTTACATTTGGGACTTTTTGCCCAACCATCTCTTTAAATGCCATTGCATTTCTCCTAAAAAATAGATTGGTCTCATTATACAAAATTTTTGTGGATTTTGCCAATTTTGCAAGGTTTTTGGGCGGATATTGAGTTTGTGAATAAATTGTAATTGGCTTTGGCGTTGGGACGTTCATAAGTGAAAACACGGCTTGGCTCAATCTCGCCCTTGGCAATGGCTAGGGCTTCTTGGGCGGATGCATACAGTTCTTTGTAAAAATCATCGCTCATTTTTTCTCCCTGTAAAATTAACTTCAAAATAAACCCATTGGCGACAGGGTGCGTATCACGCACCAATAAGATTTTTCATTTAAAAGGTGCATGTTACGCAACCCTACAAAATCCTTATTAAAAAATATGGAGTTGGCGTGAATTGGTATTAATTTGCTATAATATAAAATTAAAACATAAAATTTGACATGTGGGGGTAAAAATATTCGCTCAAATCAAATGCCGTATTGGGACAAATATCATTTTCCCCAACGTTGTCTCAATTTTTTATTCTTAACTGAACAATGTACCTACCTACCCAATCACATAATCCACAACCACAGGGGCGTGGTCAGAATACCACGCATCACGATAGACCCATGCCCCCAGCGTACGAGCCATCCAGTCGGGTGAACAGACGTGATAATCTATACGCCAGCCCACGTTTTTGGCACGGGCTTGTCCACGATTTGACCACCATGAATAGATGTCGCTGTCATCTCGCACCATCCGAAATGTATCCACATAACCAAGCTCATCATAAATATGGTCAAGCCACGCCCGTTCATGGGGCAGACAGCCAGATGCTTTTTGGTTGCCCGACCAGTTTTTGATGTCAATGCGTTTATGCACGATATTATAATCGCCACAGATGATGATGGATTTATTGTCATCTCGCCAGCGTTTTAATATGGTTTTGTATTTTTCCAAAAATTCATCTTTGCGAGCCTGAGCATCATCACCTGATGAACCAGACGGCAAATACAAAGACGCAATGTGTACAGGCGTATCAAGACCCCATTCGCTTAGGTCAAACTGCCCACAAGTAAACCGCCCTTGCATGTCGGCAATGTCAAAGCCCAGCCCGTCCGTTGGGATAAAGGGCAATTTGCTATAAATCGCTGTGCCAGCATACCCTGCTCGCTCGGCAGGGAACAGATGAGCGTGATAGCCCACAGGCTTAAACTTATCCGTCCACTGCTCATGGGTTATCCGTGTCTCTTGCATACATATCACGTCTGCGTCCGACTTTGTGATAAAGTCAAATAAGCCCTTTTTCTCGGATGCTCTTAATCCATTGACATTAATAGATACCACTCTTAGGATACGCTTGTCGCCATGCTTGGCAACGTGGGCAGATTTGGGCGGTATGATGTCGTTGGGTTTGGGGTTTAGGGTGGTTGGGACTTGTGGGTTGGGGTGTAATGGGTTGATGTCGGTCATAGTGTCGTTTAATTAAAAGGTTTGCAAAAGGCAAATTTTACCACAAAGTGCCATGAATATTTTTGTAAATCATGATTGATAAAGCCAAACAAAAACCACCCAAATTGATGAGTGGTTTTTGATGATTTTTAAACTAATAATTAATCAATGATAAAATGCTCGATGTCCATATCGGTCATCACTTCACTTGGGGCGGTCATGCTGTCGGCAAGCCCATTGGTGCGTGGTAGGATTTTATCAAAATAAAACTCTGCCGTTTGGGTCTTGGCAAGGTAAAACTCACGGGGTTGTTCGCCACCATTTTTCATCTTGTCAAAGGCAATCGCCGCCATTCTCGCCCAGTGGTACGCCATCATCACATAGCCTGAGTACATGAGATAGTCCTCAGACGCTGCCGAGATAATCTCACGGTTTTTGCGTTTGGCGGTAATGGCAAGGCGACCAGTTAGGACGTTCCATTCGGCACACAGTTTGGTCAATGCCCAAACGTATTTACGCATCTCTTTGTCAAGGGCATAGTCGCCACACCACTTCATGATACCTGCGGTGTAGTCACGCACGACCTTGCCACCGCCTTGTAGTAGCACCTTACGACCGAGTAAGTCTAGGGCTTGTACGCCTGTCGTGCCTTCGTATAGCGTGCTGATACGGGCATCACGAGCGATTTGTTCCATGCCCCATTCTTTGATGTAGCCATGACCGCCAAAGATTTGCAAGCCGTTTTTCACGGATTCTTGGGCGATTTCGGTCAAAAAGCCTTTTAATACAGGCGTGAAAAAGCCCATTTTGTCTTCCCAATGTGCAATCTCTTTTTTGTCGCCACGCACGGTTGCATCCGCCAATTTGTCCGAATAACGCCCAACATGATAAATCATGCTTCTCGCCCCTTCGGTAAATGCCTTTTGGGTCAGTAGCAGACGGCGGACATCGGCGTGATAGTGAATGGCATCAGCTGGCTTATCAGGCTCTTTGATGCCAGATAAGGCACGCATAGAACGGCGTTCTTTGGCATAAGGCAGTGAGTTTTGGAAAGCAAGCTCCATGTGAGCCAAGCCTTGAATGCCAGTGCCGACACGGGCAGTGTTCATGTAGGTGAACATCGCTTTTAACCCTTTGTTTGGCTCGCCAATCAAGAACCCTGTGGCATTGTCAAAGTTAATCACGCACGTGGCGGACGCACTAATACCCATTTTATGCTCAATAGAGCCACAGCTCACGCCATTACGCTCGCCCATGTTGCCGTCATTGTCAAGCAAGAATTTTGGTACGATAAATAGCGAAATGCCTTAGGTGCCAGCAGGGGCGTCAGGCAGGCGTGCCAATACGATGTGTACGATGTTCTCGGTTAGGTCATGCTCGCCAGCACTGATGAAAATCTTAGAGCCGTTAATGGCATAAGTGCCATCATCGTTGGGCTTGGCGGACGTTTTCATTTGGTTTAGGTCAGTACCGCATTGGGCTTCGGTCAGACACATGGTGCCAGACCACTCGCCAGTAACGAGCTTGGGTAGGTATAGGTCTTTTTGCTCGGTCGTGCCGTACTCCAAAATGGTATTGACCGCCCCAAGCGATAGCCCTGGATACATGGCAAATGACCAGTTGGCGGTGCCAAGCATTTCTGATTTGATGAGATTGAGCGACATTGGCAGAGCCATACCGCCATACTGTTCAGGGTAGGCAATGCCTTGCCAGCCCCCTTGGGCGAACTGCTCGTAGGCTTCTTTAAAGCCTTTGGGCGTGGTAACTTCGCCGTCCTTAAAATGACAACCTTCGGCATCGCCTGACTGATACAGGGGGGCGATGACGTTTTCGGCTAAGTCGGCAAAACCTTCTAAAATCATGCCAACCGTTTCGCTGTCGGCATTTTTGCCATGCTCAAAGGTTTTATAGTGGCTTGGATAATCAAAGACTTCATTGATGAGAAATTTGATGTCCCGTAGGGGGGCTTTGTACGTTAGCATAAGACAGCTCCTTTGTGATAAAAATATGATAAGGGGAAATGTGTTAAAACATCATTTCCCTACTATACCTTATTTTGCGATTTATGCTAGGGGTTTTGTGTTAAAAATAACTATTTTTCATAAATTTTAATTATTTTTATAAAAATAAATTATAAATTCAGCACCACCTTATCCAAATCCACCGCCCGACCTGTCCATAGCTCAAACGATAAGCGAGCTTGATTAATAAGCATACCCATGCCGTCTATTTGTTTGGCGGTGCTAAAATGCTCCAAAAAAGCAGACGGTTTGCCATACATCATGTCATACGCCACATCAACCGACACACCGCCCAAATCCAGACTTTGCCCTGTGGTCGTGGCGGACGTGGCATTGATGATGACATCAAAATGCCCTGTCAGCTCGTCTAAACCATGGGCGTTGATAGTAATGCCCTGCACGGCGAAATCTTGGGCGAGCGTTTGGGCTTTGGCAAGTGTGCGATTAAACACCGACACCACCGCACCGCTTTGGATAAGCGGTAAAATTGCCCCTCGAGTCGCCCCACCCGCCCCGAGTATGACGACTTTTTTGCCGTGCAAATCCACGCCACGCCCCACCAAATCCGCCACCAGTCCCCGACCGTCCGTGTTGTCGCCGTAGAGTTTTCCGTCTTTTATGGCGAGTGTGTTTACTGCCCCTGCGTTTTTGGCGTATTCGCTTAATGTGCCGACATCTTGGCAAATGTCAAACGCCATTTCTTTAAAGGGCAACGTTACATTCGCCCCCACGCCACCGCCATGAAAAAAGGCTTCGACGACCGCCTTAAAACTATCAAAATCATCAGGGCAAAATTGGCGGTTGTAGCTGATGTCAAGCCCCACCTCACGAGCAAAGGCGGTGTGAATGGCAGGGCTTTTGGAATGACTAATGGGGTTGCCGATGACGATAAAATGGTGCATATCTTGTCCTGATGAATTTACAATAAAAACTGTTAAAATGACCCAAAAACGGCTACAATAACCGCCATTATTTTCCCACCATTTAACGGCTAACGCAAGCCATTTTACCATTTACCATTTATATCAGCCATGACCGACACCAATTCTGCCCCTGCCAAAAAATCCTTTAAAACCCCCATCATCTGGGCGGTCATCATCGCCTGTGCTTTGGCATTGGCGTTGTTTTTTCGTCCCGCCACGCACAAGGACGTGGTACAAGATGACGGCGAGCCAAAGGTTTATGAAAAAGTGGTCTATGACGTGGCAAATTGGCAAGCAAATCCTGCCATCGATGAGACAGGGCAGGGCAGGTTTGAGCGTGCCAAGACGCTGATAGCCCCCACTGCCACCAAGTCGGACGCCCTAGATTTTCATGGGGCTATGGCGGACAAATACAGCTACACATCAGGACACGAACCGCCCCTATATGTCATCGAGTCGGATAAGATCTTTGAGCTGGCATGGTACTACGCCCACCCCAAAGACAGCGATGCCATCAAGCAGGCAAGCCACGCCCACGCCCAAAAAGCCCATGCCCTAGCCACCGCCTTATATGGCGATGACGGCAAAGCGGTGTTGGAGCAGATGTTGTCAGAGCAAGCGATTGGGGCAGAACTGCTGCAAGGACATGGCATATTAAAAGCAGAATGTGCCAATTACACCTGCCAGCTTATCATGAAAAAATAGACAAATAAAAAGGTGTAGGGATACTTTTACATTATCTATGTTGTCATGAGTAACCATAGGTGTGTACCACGCACCGCTACTGGATTGACGTTTTAAAACCCACCCAAATCGCCTTTACCACCACCAATAAGGACGGTACGGATAGCCGTACCAACCGCCATAACCATAATGCATGCGAGTCATGCGTTCGCTCATCTGATGTTGCTCTAAGCCCATCATGTTGGCACGGTGTAGCTCTTCTAGGGTCTTACTGTCGCCGACATCGCACACGCCTTGTAGGGTGTAGCCCATTCGTCCCATGTTGTAGGCGTTGTCTATGGTGCAGTAGGATTTTAGCCCTGTTTGGCGACCTTGCTCCCATAACGCTCGGTCAGGCGTGGCAAGCCCTTGGCAGGTTTTGGCGTGGCGTAATATCTCTTGACTGCTTGCCCCACGCAGACCGTCAGCACGCCCTACCTGTTCCCAGTTGGCGGACGAGCAGTCGGCTTGTTTTAATGTGGCGGTCGTGGTACAGCCTGTGAGTGCGAGCACGGGTAGGGCGATGAGTAGGAATGCTTTTTTTATGATAGGTTTTGTGATAGGTTTCATGACGGATTGCCTTTTATGATTAGGGCGTGCCTGCCTTTTGTATTTGCAATGAAAAACAAGATTTAGCCATTTTTCATGCAAAAACGATTAGTTTATTTCTAAAATATTTCTATATTGTAAGTAGTGTTATAAAGGGCAGACACGTCTTGATTAAAAAAACGCACAAGCATGGCTTATGCGTTTTATTTAGCCTTATTTGGCTAAGACAAGCCAACTTATCTATAAATCAGTGGGCGTGGTTGTGCATGGGGCGAGTGCTTTCGCATTTTAGGCTGTACACCGTGCCATCAGCAGTGGTTATGTCCAACACACCAAATTTGTTTTTGGTGTGCCATTCGTATTTTGAATTGGGATTGACGCCATTCACAAACAGCATGCCCGATGCAGAAGGGGCACGTCTTAGCTCGACATCAGCACCATTTAGGCTTAGGCTAGGGGCGGTGATGTTAAGCAGAGCTTGCTTGGTGTCAGGGTTATAGTTAGCAACGATGTTGGCATCTTGGTCGCAGGTATAGGTTCTTGGTATGATGCCGTGATGATGCTTTTTGCCATGTTTGTGGGTGTGTTTGCCGTGCATTTCTTGGGGTTTGGGCTGATCGACGGTTTGGCTGTTATTTGTGGCACAGCCTGTCAATACCAAGGCGCCCACCGCAGTAGCAATCAATAATTTTTGCATGACAATCTCCTTAAAAGATAAAGAACACTAGGGCGTGCTGAATATTGATATTTGCAATGAAAAATATCTGTTAAAAAAAGCAGGGGAGCCACCCGTTTTTCAAGGAAAAAAAACAAAGGCTGTGAGTTTTCTATCAGACAAGTTTTTATTATGAAAAACAATCCGATCATCTAATTTTAAAAAATTAAGTTAAAATCTAAAAATTTACATGATTTTAAGTGGCTGGATAGCCATTTTTTATGCAAAAATTAATTTAAAATGTTAAGTTTTTAACTTATTTTATAAAAATGCCATCAATGGTAGGCACACCCTAAAATAAAATCAGTTATCATTTAAATGATGCACTTATTATACACTTATTATAAATGAAATTCCATTGCCGTGTGTAACAAATTTTTTTCAAGATAATGGCAAACTTGTAAAAAACTTTAACACAACTTTTATCGTAAAAAATGGTGTGATAAAAGGTGGGTGTGTCCTAATCAACCAAATACACCACGTTATCGCCGTCTTTTTTGATGATGTTGTTAAGCTCTAAACGCTTGATGATGTCATCAATGTCAGCACTTTGACCGCCCCGAAAGCTAACAATCGCTTCCAAAAACGTCCGTAGGGCAGGCAGGCGATTGGGCTTGCTTTTTAGTACCCGCTCCAAACAATAATCATAATCGGCAGATGGTGGCAGTTTGTCGGTAGGAGCAGATGATGGACTCGGGGAGAGCATGAGTTGCCCAAGCAGATGATGAGCCAGTTTTAGTTTGTCCGTATCAGACAAGGCGGATGCCAAATCAAGGACGGTGCGATAAGACATGGAAGTTTCCTTAAATCATGGGGATGATAATAATGGCACTGGTGGATGATGAAGCTGGTTTATTGTATGACAAACACAGGTAAATGAAAAGAGCGGATGACAAAAAGCGGACATGTTGCCCGCTTTTTGTTTTTGGTGTGATTGGGGTGTGCCTGCCTTTTGTATTTGCAATGAAAAATGAGATTTAGCCATTTTTCATGCAAAAACAGGTAGTTTATTTCCAAAATATTTCTAAATTTTAAATTGTATTATAAAGGGTAGGCATGCCCTAATGTTTGGGCGGTTCTCCAACACCCAGATACATCTCGTCGTTTTTGGCGAGTGTGGGGTGATCAGCGTCCTTGATGTTGGCACGCAAGATAAGATAGCCCACGATGCCCGAGATAAGCGAACCCAAGATAATGCCCAAACGTGGGTCATAATCATCAGGAATACCGCCAAAGGCAAGCCCTGAGATAAAGAGCGACATGGTAAAGCCGATACCGCAAAGCAGGGACACGCCATAGATTTGCATAAAGGTTGTGCCTGTGGGCAGTTTGGCAAGTCCTAACTTGACGACCAAAAACACAGGAATCATCACGCCAATCTGCTTACCGATAAACAGACTTAGGGCGATACCCATTGGCACGCCATGCATGAGCTCGCCCATGTTGGTGCCAGCTAATGAAATGCCTGCATTGGCAAAGGCAAATAGGGGCAGGATACCAAAGGCAACGGTGTTATGTAAGTCGTGTTCTAGCTCTTCTAGGGGTGAATGCTCGGGGTCGGCATTATTTTTTAAAGGAATAAAAAACGCCAAAAGCACGCCTGCCAAGGTCGCATGCACGCCTGATTTTAACATGGCAGCCCATAAGATGACCCCGATGAGCAAGTAGGGTGTTAGGCGGGTGACGTTTAAGCGGTTTAATAGGAACAAAAATGGCAAGCACACCGCTGCCACACCCAGTGAGAATAACGACAGCTCGGACGTGTAGAATAAGGCAATGATGATAATCGCTCCGATGTCATCAAAGATGGCGATGGATACCAAAAACACTTTTAGGGCATTGGGGACTTTGTTGCCGAGCAAGCTAAGCACGCCAATGGCAAAGGCGATGTCTGTGGCGGCAGGGATTGCCCAGCCTTTTAGAGCTTCGCTGTCACCGTGATTTAGCCCATAATAGACCAAAGCAGGGGCGACCATGCCACCGATGGCACAGATGGCAGGCAGGACGATTTGTTTGATGTCTGACAGCTCGCCGATTAGGGCTTCACGCTTTAGCTCAAGTCCCACCAAAAAGAAAAAGACTGCCATCAGACCGTCATTAATCCAATGATGAGCATCTTTGGCAATCTCAAACTGACCAATCTGCACCACCACAGGGGCGTGAATAAAGGCGTTGTACAGCTCGTATAATGGCGAGTTGGCGACTATCATGGCAAGCACAGCAGCAAAGGCAAGGACGATGCCCCCGGCTGCTTCTAGCTCAAAAAAGGATTTTATGCGACTCATCGGCATGATTATCTTTTCCTATAAATGAATAAACAAAACCCACAACTATAAAAAATAGTTATAAATAAAAATTAACTAATCTTGTGAATATATCACAAAAATTAATAATACGAAAGCGGTTTTGTGATTATTTGTGTAAGTTTTCTTTCTGTGGGTTTGCCAAATGCAAGCAGTGGCGTGATGGTAAGTGCATGGATTTTGGTGTTTAGATGGGAATGATTCGGATGAAATGGTGTATGCCTTACAAGACGAAAAAGCACTACGATTTTCGCATTAAAATTCAATTTTGTTGGCTGTATTTTTGAATGATTGTTTATGGGATGTGCCTACCATTGATAATGTTTGTTGGCATTTCAAGGATTGCCAACAAACATTTATTTGCAATAAATCATTAATTTGATGTGATGGTATCACAAAATAGGATTGCTCATTTATGTATAATATTTCACAAAACATAATATACTGTCTGTATAATAACATATTGTTAATTATTGTAAAAAATAAACAGTTGTTTATTTAAAAAAATAATTATAAAAATCAAATAATTAAAACATTATTTGTAAACACAATATTATATCATTTGGCAAGCACTAGACAATAAGTTGCTATTAATTTACAATTTGCAAAACTTATAGTAAGATAAGTTTTCTTTTACCGATTTTGTAGTACAAATGTTTCACTGCGGTAAATGACAGTGTATTTGAATGTTTTAACTTCATTGTTTATGATGGATAAACTTCGGTAATGCCCTAGTATCTTGATGGATTGGGGTTTGGTGCCAAGGTTATTCTTGTTAGCCATCACTGATGTTTTTATCATAAACACAAACACAAGGGTGTAATATGTCATTACAAACACAACCTGCCAAAAAAGGGTTTTACGCCAAGCCCTTGACCGTGGCTTGTATGGTTGCTATCGGCACAAATAGTGTCGCAGGCTACGCTGAGACGGGTGCACAGGCACAGTCAGCCAGCTCCGAGAGAGTGAAGGTAAGTAGTTATCTGTATAACTACTATTGGGATTTGATTAATCGTCGTTATTATAATCCAGCCCCAACACCAGCCCCAGCTCCAACGCCCATTCCTGCTCCTGTCAGACCAGCACCAGCCCCCGTTGCTCCCATGCCAACGCCTGCTCCTACGCCAGCACCTGTGGAGTCAACTGTCTCTGGTCGTTATGTGGCTCCTGTTGCATCATCAGAAGTCAAAAGAAATAATTACACAAGACAAGTGCAATCCCACCTAAAACGCAGCCAACCTGCACCAAGTGCTGGTACTCGCACAGGTTATAGTGTCATGGATACGTCAAACAACTCTGACTTGACGTCCAAATTCTATGGTGCCACCGAAGATGGCTATGCCCAGCGTCTAGATAATCTAAAAAATACCATCGATACTCGCCGTGCCAAAGTGGGCGTGATTGATACGGGTATTAACCGCTTTAATCGAGACATGGTCGGTGCCAATGTTCATGATACGCAGGTCAAATGTGTCTCGGCAGGACGTTCTAGTTGTTATGACCCGCACAATGACTCGGGAATTGTTGAGACGTCAACCACGTCTGCCAGTGGCGACCATGGCAACCAGATGGCTGCTGTTATCGCAGGTAACAACGGCATGACCAATGCCAAAATCTATGGTAGTGACAGTATCGACCGTGGCTCAAACGGTGGCAACCAGTTCTTGATGATGCGTAAACTCAACCAAGACCATGGCGTTAAGATTTTTAACAACTCATGGGGTTCGGATAACTCTGACCGTTGGTTCTACGATGCTCAGCGACTCAACTATGACCCCAATACAGGCAACATCTACCCAAATCGTTACAGAACAAGCATTACCAATGCTGAGGTAACTCTGCCTGTCATTCATGACCTTATCATGAATCGTGACGCCCTTATCATCAAGGCGACAGGTAACGAGGGTCTTAATGATGCACATGATGAGAACTTAGCACCGCTCATGAACAGCGAGTTCAAAAAAGGCTTCATCACCGTATCATCACCACGAGAAGATTTTAATCAAGCCAATGACTGTGGTCGTACCGCTGAGTGGTGCGTATCGGCAACATCGTCCACCGAAAACTATGCCAACAACGGCAGACTGAGCAACTACAAAGGCACATCGCCTGCCACTGCTCGTGTGGCAGGGACGGCAGTGCTGGTGCAATCAGCTTATCCTTGGATGAAAAATGAGAACATCTCTCAAACTATTTTAGGTACGGCTAAGGACTTCTCAGAAATCACCGCCAATTCACCAAATGGCTACAAAGGACTCAGACGTGTGAGCCGTCTGCCATCAGGCTATTATGGCAGATATTATACAGACAACCGAGGTAATCTATACATCCCCGGCGACACCCCATGGGAAAACCGTCAAATCATCGCAAACCATAATGGTAAAAACATCACGTGGCAAGATGGTTGGGGGCTACTAGACCCAGAAGCTGCTGCTAAGGGTTATGGTGGTTTTTACTGGGACAACGTAGAGCTTGACACCCAAGGCACGCCTTTATCTGTATTCTACAATGACCTAAAAGGCGACAAAGGCTTTACCAAAAAAGGTGCTGGTAAACTGGTATTTACTGGTAATAACAGCTATAAAGGTAACTCTATCATCGAGGGCGGTTCATTAGAAATCAATGGTAACAATGGTGGTTCTACCATGGTTGTCAAAGGTGGTGAGCTGACAGGTCATGGTAGTGTTGCCAATGTACACCAAACAGGTGGCTGGGTAAATAACGAAGGTAATCTACGCATCAGAGGTAACTATAATATCAACACCAATCGTGGTGCAGATGCTGGTCTAAAAGCCCAGTTTGGCAACATGATTACCGTTGATGGCAAAGCAAGACTCGGTGGTACTCTAAACTTAACAGGCGAGACCAAAGATGGCATCATCAGCCAATCAGGCAGTCGCAGTACTGTTTTGCGTGCCAAGCAAGGTCTTGAAAACCGCTTTGACAGCCATCGTTCAAGCAACCCCTTGTTTGAGGTTACCAAGGTTGAGTACACCCCAGAGGTGGACAGAAATGGCAGAGTGGTGGGTAACTCACGTGTGAACAACGACGTACAAGTAACCGCCAGACGTCTAAGTGCAGGCAATGTTGTTTATGGCATTGGCATGAATAATAGCGGTAGCCGTGTTGCCCAAAACCTAGATAAAGTGCTAAACGACCTTGATGAAAAACAAGCAGTTCAAGGCTCATTAACCAGCGATGAAAAACGCTTTGCCAACCAAGTGTTTAGTAGTTTTGAGAATATGAGTGCCGACTATGGCAACAACACAGCCAGTCCCATGCTGTCTGTGGTAAGCACCAACCAAGAGCTATATAAGCTAGACCCAACATTCTATGCTGACAGTGCATTAAATGTGGTAGAAGACAGTGCTGTTCACGCCACTGACTTTGGTAAGCGTCTAAAAGATGGTAGAAATGTTTGGGGTTCGGTCAGTCACCATGATTATGATGTGGACATGGCTCACGCCACCAGCGAGCGTAAGGGCAACACCTATACCGTTGGTGCCAGCACTCAGACTGCGAACGATGTTAGTGTCGGTGCTCAGCTTGATGTCAGCGACCTTGACCTAAAAGAATCAGTTTATGGCATTAGCAATAAAACCCAAACTGACAGCATTGGTCTGACCGTGGGTGCATCCAAAAATGTTGGTGATGCTTATGTGTCAGGCTGGGTAAAAGGGGCTAAGGTTGAGACCAAAGCCAGCCGTGCCGAGATGACCGATGACATCAAGTATGATGGTAAGCTATATGGCGTGGGTATCCAAGTGGGTAAAAACATCGATACCGCATCGGGCGTGAGCGTACAGCCTTATGCCTTTGCCAACCATCAAAAATACAAAAATGATGGCGACATCAACGATGGCATGAACATCATCACCGACATCAGTGCCAAGCAAACTCAGGTGGGTGTTGGTACGGATGTGGCATTCCAAGCAACCCCTGCCCTACAACTAACCGCAGGTGTGCAAGTGGCTCACGCTGTTAGCCGTGATACCAGCCTAGATACTCGCTATGTTGGCACAGCAACAGATGTACAATATGGTACTTGGGATACTGACAAAACCAAATGGTCAGCCAAAGTGGGTGCAAACTACAATGTAACGCCAAACAGTCAAGTAGGTCTAAACTACAGCTACACAGGTAGTGGCGATTCAGATGCTTCTCAGGTGGGTGTGAGCTTCACCAGTAAGTTCTAATTCATTAATAAGGTAATAAAAAACAGCACAATTTCGGTTGTGCTGTTTTTTTGTTTTTAAATCTTAACAATCAAGAATCCCACATTTCTTTGTCCAAAGCCTTTTCTTGCTTGGCAACGGTTGCCACCCCTGTGATGTCGCCCACGACATTTAGGGCGGTGCGACCCATATCAAGCAAGGCATCAATGCCCAAAATCATGCCATAGGCAATCGCCACCGCCGAGCCAGCTTCCACAGGTAGACCAATGGATTCTAGTACCATAAGGAGCATAATCGCCCCCGCCCCTGGCACACCTGCCGTACCAATTGCCCCAAGCACGGCAGTCATCGTGATGGTCAGCATTTGCGAGCCGTCAAGCGGTACGCCCACCGCATTGGCAATAAAAATCGCACACACGCCAAGATACACGGTCGTGCCGTCCATGTTCATCGTAGAGCCGACAGGCAAGCCAAAGCTATAAATGTTCTTGGGAATGCCCATGCTTTGTGATGCTTGGATGGACACAGGCAAGGTTGCCCCCGATGAGCGGGTTACAAAGGCAGTGATAAAGGCGGGGCGAGCTTTTTTCAAAAAGATAAGTGGGGAGAGTTTCATCAACGCACAAATCACGCAGTACACAAGGGCGATTTGTAAGGCAAAACCAACATAAACAGTTGCCGTAACGCTTGCCAAGGAGCCAAAAGCGGTTGCCCCATTTTTTGAAAAAACAATAAAAATCAACGCAAACACGCCAATCGGAGCGTACTGCATGACCCAGCCGACAATCTTAAACATCGCTTGGCTAACCCCGTCCACAAAATAAAACACCGTGTCCGAGCTTTTTTTGATATTTTCATCATCGCTATCACGCCCAAAGGCAAGGGCAATGCCAAATACCAAACAAAAGAAAATCATGGGCAACACCTGACCGCTACTAATCACGCCGATTGGGTTGGTGGGGACGATTTCAAGCAGGATTTGAAGCATGCTTGGGGCTTCGGCAGTTTTGCCTTCGCTTGCGGTGTCGGCGATGAGTTCTAGCCCTAAACCGGGGTTAAAGAGCTTGCCCACGCCAAGCCCGATGATGATGGCAAAAATGGACGTAATGGTGTAATAAATGAGCGTTTTTATGCCGATACGCCCAAGCTGGGCAGGCGTGATTGAGCTTGCCCCCACGATGAGCGTGGACGCAATGACGGGAATGACTATCATCTTTAACAGACGAATGAACAGCTCGCCAATGGGTGATAAAATGCTAATGGCGGTTTGGGCATTTTGAAAAATGATACCGCAGATTGAGCCTAGGATTAAGCCGATTAGGATTCTTAATAATAAGTTTGGCTTAAAATACCATGAAAAAAGTTTTGACATAACAAGTCCTATGATGTACAAAAGCATGATTTTTAACAAAAACACATCATTTTAACATAAATTTACAAAAGCCAATCATTTTTTGTTAAAATAAGAATTTTGGGCTAATGACATGGAACTCACCATACAGCTTATCTCCATACTCTTTTTTGTAGCGTTGTTTGCAGGGTTTATTGATGCCATGGCAGGCGGGGGTGGACTTTTGACCATTCCTGCCTTGCTTTTGACGGGCATGAATCCTGTGGCGGTGCTTGCCACCAATAAATTACAAGCCTGTGCAGGGTCGTTCTCGGCAAGTGTTACGATGATAAAAAAGGGGCTAATCCACCCCAAGATGATGAAAGTTGCCTTGATTATGGCATTTGTGGGTTCTGCGGTGGGGACGGTGCTGGTGCAATTGTCGCCCCCTGATTTTTTGCAAAAGGCATTGCCCTTTGTCATCGGAGCGGTGGGGGTGTATACGCTGTTTAGTCCCAATTTGGGCAAATTAGAGACCACGCCCAAAATGAGCCAAAAGCTGTATGAACGGACGGTTGCTCCACTTATCGGACTGTATGACGGCTATTTTGGGCCGGGGACGGGGACGTTTTTTAGTCTGTCGCAAGTCGTGCTTCGTGGGCGTGATTTGGTACAGGCTACCGCACGAGCCAAGCTGTTGAATTTTGCCACCAACATTGCGTCTTTGATTTTCTTTGTTTTAGGCGGTCAAGTGGTGTGGGTTGTGGGGCTTGTTATGATGACAGGGCAACTTATCGGAGCGTATCTGGGCTCGCACATGGTCGTCAAGAGCGGGGCAAAATTTATCCGCCCTGTGATTGTGGTGGTGTGCTTTTGTATGGTGGCAAAACTTTTGTGGGGTTAGAGCCTGTCAATCTCATCGGGCGACAAATTGGTATATTGGGCGATTTTGTCGGTGGGTTCGCCAGAGCTTTTCATGAGTTTGGCAATTTGTATAATACCTTCTTTTTTGCCTTGCTCATGCAGATAGCTGTCGGTTGCCAAATTATCACGGTAAGTTTTTAGGCTGTATTGATATTTTTGCCATTCTTCATGGGTCAAATTGGCAAGTTCGGCAATTTTAAAGGCTTCTTGAAAAATGGCATTGTCATTAAATGCGGTCGGTATCATTTGTAAATCCTTTAAAGTTTTGAAATAAAATGATTTTTTTGGATAAATAGCTTATTTAATATTTTTTAAAATTGCATAGATGCACCCAAGAAACTTTAAAATTACCACAAATACAATGATGTTTGGGTGTAGGGGCGTGCTGTGCACGCCTATAAAAATTGGCATGTTATCAAAGGACGTGCGGAGCCAATCTCTACAAGCCTGTGATAAATATCAAATTCGTTGGGTGTATGTAGGGGCAAACACAACGCCCAAAAACCAATATCTCATCAAGGGCAAATATAATTTGCCCTTATAACACCATAAATTACCCTTTTATCATTTTAAAATAGCAACCCCACTTTGGCAAGTCTTTTGGGGTGTGGCGTGGGATTTGTGGTACAATAGCCCATTTTATTTTGATAATTTAAGATTGCCATGACCCACCCCAAAATCCTACTTGCCATAACAGGCGGTATCTCCGCCTACAAATCCGCTGTCCTTGCTCGCTTGCTGATAAAAGCAGGTTGCAGTGTGCGTGTGATGATGACGGACGGGGCGTGCGAGTTTATCACACCTTTGAGTCTGCAAGCCTTAACAGGCAACGAAGTTCACACCAAACTACTAGACGATGAAGCCGAACGTGGCATGGGGCATATTGAACTTGCCAAATGGGCGGACATGGTCGTCATCGCCCCTGCCAGTGCCAACACGATTGGCAAGCTCGCCCACGGACTTGCCGATAACCTTGTAACCACCGTCGCCCTTGCCACCACCGCCCCCATTGTCATCGTCCCTGCCATGAATCAGGCGATGTATGCCCATGCCATTGTCCAAGACAACCTTGCCAAACTTGCCCGTTTTGGCTACACCGTGCTGACCCCCGACAGCGGTGAGCAGGCGTGTGGCGATGTGGGGGCGGGGCGACTGCCTGAGCCTGATGATTTGTGCGAGCGGATTTTGACACTCCTTGCCAAACGCCAAACGCCCCAAACCTTACACGGCAAAAAAGTCATCATCACCTCAGGGGCGACCATTGAAGCCATTGACCCTGTGCGATTTTTGTCCAACCATTCCACTGGCAAAATGGGCTTTGCCATTGCTCGGGCGTGCGTGAACGCAGGGGCGGACGTTACGCTAGTTGCAGGGCGAGCGGTGCATTTGCCGACCCCCTTTGGGGCAAAACGGCTGACAGTCGGTACGGCTGATGAAATGCTTACCACTTGTCAGTCGGTGATGACGGACAACAGCGACACCATTTTTATCGCCACCGCTGCCGTGGCGGATTATAAGGTTAAGAGTATCGCCACCCAAAAAATCAAAAAAACGTCCGACCAAGACGGCTTGACCTTAGAGCTTATCAAAAACCCCGACATTTTGGCAACGATGAGCCACACCTTCCCAAAAGCGGTCATGGTAGGCTTTGCTGCCGAAACCCAAGACACCGAAAATTATGCCCGCACCAAACTTACCGCCAAAAACCTAGACATGATAGCCGTCAATGACGTCTCGGACAAAAGCATCGGCTTTGGTTCGGACAACAACGCCATGACGGTGTTTTTTGCCGAGCGGTATGGCAAGGATAAAGTGGTGCTAGATAAGGCAAGTAAAGACAGCATTGCCAAAAGTTTGGTGGAGTGTGTGGTAGGGATTTTGCCTTGACGCCCACCACCAATTCCCCAAAAAATAAAAGGCAAAAGGATTGATGAAATTTGAACTTTGGCTAATTCCCCTATTTCTTATCGCAAGCGTATTGCACGGCATTGCAGGCATGGGCTTTCCGCTTATCACGATTGGGGCGTTATCAGGCGTATATGGACTGACGAACGCCATTATCCTTGTGCTGGTGCCAACCGCCACGCTCAATCTTATCGCTTGGCTTGGCGGACGTGGCGGGGCGTGGCATAACTTGTGTTTTTATCTTAAAAAATACTGGCTACTTGTTACGGTGTCCGTGCTAGGCTCGGCACTCGGGGCGTATTTGCTCCTTGTGGTGAACTCGGCATATCTTATGCTTGCCCTTAGTGCCGTTGTGCTGTGGTACGCCATAACAAGCCTTATGGGTAAAAAAATCGTCCTACCCAACACCGCTCTATCCCTTGTTAGCATTGGCTTTGTGGCAGGGGTGGTTGGCGGTGCGACCAACGCCATGTCGTCCGTGTTACTGATGTATCTACTCTCCATGACGGACGATAAGGGCACGATTATCAAGGTTGGCAATCTGTGCTATTTTGTCAATAAACTTGTGCAAGTCATTGTTTTAAAAGACATTATCTTAGCGGTAGAGCCGTCCACTTGGGGGCTTATCATCGCCTTGACCGTGCTGTCTGTGGTCGGTATCGTCATCGGAGCAAAACTTGGCAAACGCCTACCGTCCGACAAATTCCGCACGCTTATCCTATGGGTACTTATCGGACTTGGGATTAAGGTTGGTTGGCAGGGGTTGCAGGGGATTTGGTTGTAATGTATTGATTTTTATAAAATACTTGACTTTTTAAAAAAAGTAGTATAATTACAAGTATGGTTTTTTAATTCAGTCATATAGGGCAAAAAACAGCTACT
>NZ_MXAN01000010.1 GCF_002027545.1 Moraxella lacunata | reverse complement strand
GTAGCTGTTTTTTGCCCCAATAGTAGCCCAACAATCACCCAAAACAAAAACCCCAACACGTGGGGCTTTTGTTTGTACTGTCTTTTAAAAAGACTTACTGAGCATTGGTGTTAACGGTCATATTAACGATGGGGTACTGTGAATCTTTACCAAACCACTTATCATAAGTGCCGTCTTCTTTGACCTTCTTAAGACCGCTGTTAAGCTTGTTTAGTAGCTCGGTGTTGCCTTTTTGTACCACATAACCCAATTGTAGGTTTTTCTCTTTGGGCAGTTGCAGGGTGTAAATCTCTTTACCTTCTGTTTTTGGTAAAAAGCCTTGTAGCGTCACCACGTTGTCAATCATGACATCGCTATGACCTTGGATGACGTTTTGAAAGGCAAGGAAGTTACTTTTGACACCATGCTTTTCATTACCCTTTGGCACATACTCTTCATCAACGATGGTTTCCATGACGATATTCTTTTGTACGGCGATGGTTTTACCAGTGATGTCATTAATGGATTGTGGGCGACCTTCTTTTTCCAAGCCCAAAAATGCCAATGGCAACTCAAAATAAGACTCCGAGTAATCCACCACTTCTTGGCGCTCAGGCAGGATAAAGATGGATGACGCTCCCAAATCGTCCTTGCCTTCTTGTACCGATGGGACGATATTTAAAATCTCATTGGCTTGATAATCAGGTTTAAACCCTTCTTTTTCGGCAATGGCGTCTAGCAAATCAACGTCAAAACCGACGATTTTACCGTTTTCGTCCAAATACTCAAAAGGTGGGTAATAAGGGTCAATCGCCACACGATAAGTCGGTAGATTGGCAGTGTCTTTGGGTGCGTCCGCTTGTTGGACGTTGCTCTCTGCTGGGGCAGTTGTGGTCGCTGACTGTGGGGCGGTCTCTTGGGCGGGTGCTGACTCTTTGTTACAAGCAGTCAAGGCAAATACACTCATCAATGCCAAACTTAGACACTTGGTGCGAAATAGGGTACGGCTCATGATAAAATCCAAATGTTAAAGGGGGAACACCTTGGGGTGTGTTGAACCTTTATAACACAACTTAAAATTTACCCAGTTAAGTGGTCGGATTGTTTTTCTGCGTCAAAAGCTCGTTTGATAGAACGACTATCAGCCTGCATTTTTTCCTTGAAAAACGTGCGATTTTTCTCATTTTTCATTGCAAATACAAAAGTTCAGCACACCATACTTAAAATAAGGCATTTGCCATTGTAGTAGATTTTAAAAAGAATACAACACAATTTGTCACGAAAAAATGACAATTGGGCAATGTCACAAGTGGTTAAATAACAGGCGACGCCATCATTTAAACCCCCACCGCTTTGCCACACCCTGTATCAACAAACAAATAATCCCCACCCAAATCAGCCCAAAACTTGTCAGCATTTGCCATTCAAACGCTCCGCCCAACACCGTAATGGCAAGGACAAACAGCAACGCAGGTTCAAGATAACCGAGCAATCCAAACAAAGACGTGGGCAGTAAGCGGTTGGCTTCTAGGTTCGCCTGTTGCGATAATACGCTAATGAGCCCCAAACCGATGACCTTGAATATCATCACAGGCGAGCCGATAACCGCCGACATTGCAGACTCATGAAAACACAACGCCACAAGGCAAATGGGGGCAATGATACTCAAATCCACAAACAGCCCCGTCAAGGCAGGGATATTTTGTCGCCGTCTCATCACATAAAAAATCGGATAAGCCAAACACACCCAAAACGTCGCCCAGCTGACCCGTCCCGTCCGCACAATCTCCATGCCCACGCCCACGCCTGCACATGCCACCGCAAGCCACTGCAAGCGAGTAAGCCGCTCACCCATGACAAAGCCAACCAATACCATCACCAGCGGGAACAAAAAATAGCCCATAGACACCGCCACGCCATGACCATTTAGGGGTGCATAGACAAACAGCCACAACTGACTGGCAAGAATGGGCGTGGGGGCAAGTAACCACGCCCAGCCCCGAACCCCCTTGACCCGAGACAGCCCGCCCAACACAAATTCCCATTTGCCAAGCGTGCTGATGAGTATCACCAAACACCCCCACATCATGACCATCCGCCACAAAAACACCGCCGTCCCCGTCAAGGGCGGTAGCCACTTGCCATAAGCATAAACCATGGCAAACATGACATTGGACAAGATAGCAAGGGTTACACCTAGGGCAAAGGTGTTTTTGGGTAAGCTAAATTGGGCGGGTAGGGCAAGGTTCATGGTCTTTGGTTGATACATTGATAAAAGATGACGTATTATAAAAGGTTTGTTTGATAAAAATTTTTATCTTTTATCATCATGATGATTAATTTTTGCAAAAATTGGCTACTTTTGATAAAATTTACCAAAAATTTTGCTTGCCGACCATGACCCAAGACCTAGATGACCCCGACAAAACCCTGCCAAACCCACTCCAAGACGACTGCACTCACCACTTAAAACCCTTGCCGAGCATACAGGCACATCGCCTGCCACCGTACAACGGCGTATCAGTCAGCCCTGCCAAGACGTATCACGCTTTAACTCATAAGGATTATCATGAAATACACCTTCCTTTTCATCGCCATGCTTGCCCTGAGTGCCTGCGACAAATCCGCCACCGAGCATAACTTTGCCCCTGCCACGGGTCAGTCGCCTGATGAGTCATCTACACAATTATCTGCCGAGCAACCGAGCGAGCCAACCACCCCCGAGAACCCCCACGACTTACAAGCTCTTGCCAGTGAGCTTAGCACATCCGACCCGTCCGCCTTGCCTGATGTACAGCCACTAACCACCGCTGACGGCAAAATCGCCCTTGACAAGACCCACATTCTCACCGACACGCCCAAGGCAGACACGGCAACGTATGACTACCTCATCGCCCTTGATAGCATGGCGGTCAAAAATTACGCCAAAGCCTATGACATCACGGACAAGCAAGCCCAACACAGCATGGTCATCGCCATGGCAAGCCCCGAAGTACTTAGCAAAATCCTAGACCAATTAAGAGACGGCAGATACATCGCCCATCAGCTCACTGATGGGGCGGACATGACGCTCGTCATCACGACCACCCCCGATGTCGTGGCGGATAAGTTTGATTATGTCTTTGCCGATGAGTTCGGGCGTGGCTTGGTGTTGCCAGTGATAATACAGCCCAAGGAATGATGTTAAAAAAAATGATGTTAAAGGCATTATTTTAAAGGCATGGTTAGGACGGATAATAATCCGCCCTGTCTGTGCGTCGTATTTAGATTGGTACACCCAATAAACTTTTAAATTACTATAAACGTAATGCTGTATGGATGTAGGGGCGTGCTGAACACGCCTATAAAATTGGTGTGTTATCAAAGGACGTGCGGAGCCAGTCCCTACAAAGCCTGTGGTAAATATCAAATTCGTTAGGTATATCATCACTCATTATGAAGTCCAAACTGTGATTTGACTTCATGTTTAAAGCGTTTGACCACCGCCAACGCATCTTTTAACAAATCACGCTCCAAGGTAGAAAGTAGCTCGGTATCCACCTGATTGGGGCTAATCGGCTCGCCATTTCGCACATAAAACAGCCCTGCATTTAGGCGAATGTTCATCAGATACCCCAGAGCATCTGCCGTATCTTTGGCGAGCGTGTCGCTGATAATGCCTTGATTTTTTAGAGCAACAAGTCGCTCAAAGGTGCTGGTCTCATCCACCCCCGACTTTAACGCCAACGCACGCACGCCATGCACCACAGGGAATAGCCCCATTTTTTTCACGTCCATTTTGTGATTGTCCGCTTTACCCAGCATTTTGGCAAAAAAGCCCCGATTATGCTCATCAAACTGCATAATCGCACGGGCAAAATTCATCTGCATGCCCACGTCTTTATCCAAATGGGCGTTCAGATGGCGTTTGACTTCATCAAGAAGCTCCGTCTTACCCGCCACCGTCCGTGCATCCAAAAATATCGCCATGTCCATGAGGCTCTCGCCATCGGCACTTTTGCACCAATGGGCGACCGTGCGTTTAAAGTCACTGACTGTCTGACACCATTTGGGATTGGATACCATAATTCCGCCCATACATGGCGGATAGCCAAATTTGTCAAGTGTATCGGAGAACTTGACCGCATACTCATGTAAGGCATTCATATCCACGTCATCATCGGCGATTAGGGCATTGTCTTGGTCGGTCTTTAACACCTGCTCGCCACGCCCCTCCGACCCCATGACGATAAGGCACGTCTTGGCGACCATCTCAGGCGGTGCTATCATCTGCCACGCCTTTTCAAACAGTTGTCCGTTTAGCACCTGCATTAGGCGAGCAAGCTGAACAGCACTCATGCCACTGGCTTGCAACGATGAGATGGACTGAGTCATGCTGTGGGCAATCTTGGCAAGCTCATCAAGGCTGTCCGCTCGGTGCAACCGCTCGGCAACCAAATGGCTATGGCTTGACAGATACGCCAAAATATCCATCTGCTCCAAAATCCCCACAATCCGCCCATCGTCCTTGACGACAAGGCGTTGAATGCGGTGATTCATCATGGTAAGCAAGGCATTGAACAAAAAGTCATCTCCGCCAATCCCAACAAGCCCAAAGTTGGCATGAGCAAAAATCGCCCCACCTGTGTCCGCTCCATTTGCCACAATATCACGAAATATCGCCTCGGTAATCAGCCCCACCTTGTCATCATGGCGTACCAGCACCGATTTGGCTTTGTGTTCACGCATCAGGCGAGCAAGCTTAGCAAGGCTCATGCCCCCATCTGCCCACAGCGTGTCATGATGAAAAGCATCCGATACCTTCGCATGAAAAAGCTGAGACAGCTCATGCCCTTCGTGCCGAGTGATGCTAGACAACCGCTCGGCAATGCCTGCATAAAAATACGCCCCAAAACGCACGTTTGAGCTTATTAAATTTAAAATCAAGGACTTAGGCAAGGCATAGACAAGGCATTGCTCGGCACAAATAAAGCTGTGCGGACTGACATTTTCAAACAACGCCCGTGTCTCAAAACTGTCATTGGTGCGGTACAACGCCACCACGTCACCATCATCGCCAAGCTCTTTGACCACGCCTTTGATGACGACATACAGAGCGTCCATCGGCTCGCCTGCGGTAATGATGGGAGCATTGTCATCAAAAAAGACGATTTGGACTTGTTTTTGCAGGTGTTTTTGTTCGGTGGGGGTTAGGGTATTGTAGGGGGCAAAATTGAAATTAAATCTATCCATGATGGCTGTCCGTGCTTTTTGGTTGGTAAACATTATAGCATAAAATAACCACAGGACAAGGCATCAAGCGTGCTAAGCATCAGGCAGACGATACATCCAAATGGCAGTCACCAGACAAATCCCACTTGTCAGCACCGCCACCCACAGTTTATCGGGGGGCAGTCGCCAAAACAAAAACGCACTGGACATCGTCATCATGCTCCACGCCAGATATTTGGCAAAGCGTGGCATGGCACGTCGCTCTTCCCAGTCGATGAGCATTTTACCAAAAATCTTATGTCTCATAAGCCAGCCATGAAACCGCCGAGAGCTTTTCGCCCAGCAGTAACCTGCCAGCAGGATAAATACCGTGGTCGGCATACCGGGCAGTATCGCCCCCAAAATCCCAAGCCCCACAAAAATAAATCCCATGATAAAAAACGCCCAACGTAACAAGACATTCTGATGTATGTCGTGTTTGGACGGTCGTGATGATGGGGTATGGTCGGGGTCGGTATAATCAGGGTCGGTGTGGTCGGACATGGCAATACAACAATCAAGGCAGGCTGATACCTACTATCGGCAAGATAACGCCTTTATTTGCAGATTTATCGCAGAATTATCTTGTCATAAAAGCCCTATTATAGCACTTTGGCAATCAGTGCGAGATTTAAAATATTGAAAATAAAAATCACCCACCTTTATAGGACAATACAGCATAGCATAAATAAGGCATGTTTGTAAACATTAATGATTATTATTTTTTTATTTACAAATTGATAAAAATAGGTTATTGTATATCCGTTTTTAATATGCGTTTCACACAGGTGATTTATGAGCAAACTTACCCTAACCGAAGCCCTAAAAGAGCATTCACGCACTACCCACGATGCCGTGGACAACCTTGTCATGAGCATGCAACCCTTTGCCAGTCATGACAACTACCGCAAATTTTTGCAAGCCCAATATGAATTTCACAGCACCGTCAATCCCATTTACCATAACGAAAAATTAGCCAGTCAAATTGACGGCTTGGCAGAACTTGCCCGTCTTGACCGTGTCAAATCCGACATGAAAGACCTAGAAGCCACCCCTTTTGACAGGGACGTAGAAACCCCCATCTTTACCGACAGTGAAGCCATCGGCTGGCTCTACTGCGTAGAAGGCTCAAACGTGGGGGCGGCGATTTTATACAAAGAAGCAGGCAAAATTGACCTGTCCGATGAATTCGGTGCGTCTCATCTGGCAGCCCATGCAGACGGACGTATGCCTCATTGGCGTGCCACCAAAGCCAAAATCAATGCCTTGCCTTTAAGTGATGATGATAAACAATCTGCCATGAAAGGAGCAGATGATGCGTTTGCTTATTTTAAGCGGGTGATTCGTAAGGTTTATGGGGTGAACGAATGATGATAAAAAAACCGCTCATGATTGGGCGGTTTTTTTGCACATCCTACAAAGTATGATAAAATGGGTAATCTTAACCTTACTTAGATGTGATTGCAAATAAATGACCAACAAAAAATATATTCTTGATTTATTTTCAGGTTGTGGCGGACTGTCGTTTGGATTTGAACAAGCAGGATTTGAGTGTGTGCTGGGTGTGGATTTTGAACAATCTGCACTTGATACTTTTGCTTACAACCACAAACACGCCAAAGCTCTAAATTTGGATTTGTCTACTGATGAAAGTATTGACAAAATCATCAGTGAAGTCAATGATAAAAAAATTGATTTAATTGTTGCAGGTCCACCTTGTCAAGGTTTTTCTTTGACAGGAAAACGAGATGAAAATGACAAAAGAAATAAATTATTTTATTCTGTTTTTAAACTAGCTGAAAAAATTCAACCAAAATACATTGTGATTGAAAATGTACCAGGTATTGCAACTTTATATCAAGGCAGAGCAAGACAGGCTATTTTGGAAGAATTTGCCAAATTAGGTTATTCTGTTGCCGAAAAATTATTATACGCCCCCGATTATGGCATACCCCAAATTCGTAAAAGAATGTTTTTTGTCGGCATAAAAGGCGATAAACCATTTGAATTTCCAACACCGACACATAATGAAAGCAATTATGTAACTTGTGAACAAGCAATAGGCGATTTACCCAGTTTAGAAAATGATTTGGGCAAAGATAATATTGATTATCCAATGCCCGCAATGAGTGATTATCAAAAGTTAATGCGAAAAAACTCAACAAAACTTTTAAATCATATCGGCACACAACACAGTGATTTGGTTATTTCTGTCATTAAACAAGTGCCAGAGGGCGGAAATCATAAAGATTTACCTGCAGGCGTTGGCGATTCTCGTAAATTTAACGAGGCGTGGACTCGTTATCATAGCCAAAAACCGTCAAGAACCATTGACACAGGACACCGCAATCATTTTCACTATCGTTGGCATAGGGTGCCGACCGCTCGTGAAAATGCACGCTTACAATCTTTTCCTGATGATTTTCGTTTTTTGGGTACAAAAACTCAGCAATATCGCCAAATCGGTAATGCTGTTCCACCATTATTAGGTTATGCTATTGGCAAAAAGTTACTGGAAATAGAAAATGCTTAACATCTTAGAATTATTTGCAGGTTGTGGTGGTTTATTGGATGGTTTTAAACAAACTGGTCATTATCATTTATTGTCAGCAATAGAATGGGAAAAACCACAAGTCAATACCTTAATTCAACGCCTAGAAAGCAAATATCAAATTACAGATGCAAAAAATAGAGTGTTGCATTTTGATATACAGCGAGTCAATGAATTAATTTTTGGTTGGAAAAACGACCCTAAATTTGGCAGTCATAATGGATTGCAATCTATTATTGGTAATCAAAAAGTGGATATCATCACTGGTGGTCCGCCTTGCCAAGCCTATTCTATGGCAGGTCGTGTGCAAGATAAAAACGGTATGAAAGATGATTACCGTAATTTTTTATTTGAATCTTATATTGCATTGGTTGCTCATTATCGCCCAAAAATGATTGTTTTTGAAAATGTAGAAGGTATCTTGACTGCAATTCCAACAGGTGAAAAAATCATTGATTTAATTAAAAAGGCGTTTAATGAAGTTGGCTATGAAATTATTGATGATTTAAAACAATTTGCACTATTGGATTTATCAGATTTTGGTGTCCCACAAAAAAGAAAGAGGGTAATTATTATTGGTATTAGAAAAGATAATAAAAATATCAATTATCAGACTGAATTAAAAGTCTTTTATCAACTGTTATCCGAGAAAAAAGTAACTCAAAAATCAACCGTCAAAGATGCCATTTTTGATTTACCACCAATTTATCCACTAAAAGAACAAACCAAAAAAAATGCTTATGACAATAATAATCAAATCAATGGACATTGTTCACGCTTTCACAGTGTGAGAGACCAAGAGATTTTCTATGAATTAGCAACAGACATTGAGTTGCAAGAATTTAAATATTTATCCGCTGAAAATTTAATTCAGCTTTATTATGATAAAACAGGCAAAACAACCAAAGTTCATAAGTATTATGTTTTGCGTTGGGACGAACCAAGCAATACCATTCCTGCTCATCTAAAAAAGGACGGATTACGCCACATACACCCAGACCCAAAACAAAAACGCAGTATCACAGTCCGAGAGGCGGCAAGATTGCAGTCTTTTGATGATGATTTTTTATTTAATGAATCTATGGTTGCCAACTTTGAAATGATTGGTAATGCTGTTCCGCCAAAATTTGCCAAAATCTTAGCCCAAACCATTTACGATTTTTATCATCAACTGATTCAAAAAGAGCAAAATTATTTAACTGAAAAATCAGCATAATACAAACCTTGCTCAATCAAAGACAAAGTTATGGTTGTTCTGCCATAATTATTTAAAGTTTGCATTGTAATTAGTTCATCAACATCCACATTTAGGCGATTTCGTAAATATCTACCTAAAATACTTTTTGCTGATATACGCTCGCCATCTAATACAGGGCGGTTTTTACTATATGAAGTAAGCTGTTTGGGATAAATTAAGTCATCTAAATTTTGTTCGCCCTCCAATGAGGCTTCCATAATTGTACCATCGTCCCAAATAATTTCAATCGGATCGGAGTTGCGTTTTTTCTTGCTTGTTGGAATATAGTGCTTGTCAAAAGGCGGAATTAATTCTGCTTGCTGTCTTAACAGTTCTTTGGGAATTTTAATATAAGCATCGCCAATTGCAGTATGACCGTCAGAAAATCCCCAGTTTAATCCGCTTTTCTCAGGAACGCAATTTTGACCATTTTTTGTGGCAAATAGCGGAATATCATAGCTGAATTGTAAATTTAAATTTTGAGTTACTGTTTTATCGGTTTGATACTCAAAATCGATTTGGTTAGCAATTTTTTCAACAATATTTGGCTTACTTGTAGAATTATCTACTATCATTTGTAGATATTTATTGAGTGGTTGAAAAGTATCACTGGTTGCGTCTGCCAATGATTCTCTAAAATCAGTACATAAGCCATTACGAGAAAAGTTAGCAGAGCCAATTAGGGCTGAAATTATCTTACCTTTCTTTTTCCAAATGTAAATTTTGGAATGAATATCTATTTTGGAAAACAATAAGGTCAAGCCATCATCATCTTGTTTAATTTTATCTAAAGAACTAAAAAGGTTTTTATTTACACCTTGTGAATACATTCCACCAATGACTACTGTATTTAGTGGCAATTCCTTTAATCGTTTAATTGGTGCAGGTCCTAAATATCCTGAAATAACTACTAGTTCATCAGGATTGTCTAAAAGCTGATGTTTACTAAATATAATTTCTTCTAAATTTTCGTAATAAAGCACAGTAAGTTTCCCTAATTTTACAAATAAACCAAATATAAAAAGCCAACGCTAACTATTGGCTTTTTATAATCTTAATTCACACAATAGTAAATTATTGCTCAATCCCCTTCATTGTCAATTTAATGCGTCCACGATTGTCAATGTCTTGCACTTGGACTTTGACAGTTTGTCCTTCTTTTAGGTAGTCGGTTACATTCTCAACACGCTCATCAGAGATTTGGCTGATATGCACCAAGCCGTCCGTACCTGGTAAAATGGTAACAAACGCCCCAAACTCCACGATACGAGCCACCGTCCCTGTATAGACCGCACCCACTTCCACTTCGGCGGTAATCGCTTCAATCTTGGCAATGGCGGCACGGGTGGACGCTTTGGACTCGCCAAAGATACGGATTGTACCGTTGTCATCAATATCCACCGTCGCCCCTGTCTCTTCGGTCAAGGCACGAATGGTTGCCCCGCCCTTACCAATCACATCACGGATTTTTTCAGGGTTAATCTCAATGGTCGCATAGTTTGGTGCGTGAGCGTTAATCTCAGTGCGAGACGTGGCGATGACTTCGTTCATGGCGTTTAGGATATGGATACGCCCTGCGTGAGCTTGTTTTAGGGCTTGCTCCATGATGTCGGCGGTAATGCCTTCAATCTTAATATCCATTTGTAAGGCGGTGATACCGTTTACCGAACCTGCCACTTTAAAGTCCATATCGCCCAAGTGGTCTTCATCACCCAAAATGTCCGATAGCACGGCAAAACGCTCACCTTCTTTGACCAGACCCATGGCGATACCTGCCACAGGAGCTTTTAGTGGCACGCCTGCGTCCATAAGCGACAATGACGCACCACACACGCTCGCCATAGATGACGAACCGTTAGACTCGGTAATGTCCGACACCACACGAATGGTATAAGGGAAACGCTCCGCCTTAGGCAATACCGCTTGTACGCCACGACGTGCCAGACGACCATGCCCGATTTCACGGCGTTTTGGGCCACCTTCACGACCTGTCTCGCCCACCGAATAATGTGGGAAATTATAATGTAACATAAAGTGATCTTGCTTGGTGCCTGATAACGTATCCACAAGGTTCACATCACGGCTTGTGCCTAGCGTGGTGGTTACAAGGGCTTGGGTCTCGCCACGGGTAAACAGTGCAGAACCATGCGTATAAGGCAACACGCCCACTTGGATATCCAATGCACGCACGGTCTCCAAATCACGTCCGTCAATACGGGGCTTGCCTGATAGGATATTATCACGCACGGTACGATATTTTAAGGTTTCAAACAGCTCTTTGATTTGAGCGACTTTATCGGCATAGTCTTCTGCCGTCTCATCGCCTGCCAGTGCCAAGGCTTCTGTGGCAAGCTCATCTAGGCGAGCATAGCGGTCTTGCTTGACAGTAATGGTGTAGGCTTCGCTGACTTTGGCGGTGAACTGCTCTTTTAGTTGGGCGTTTAGCTCTTCATTGATGGCAGGGGCGACAAATTCGGCTTTGGCATTGCCTACCGCTTGGGCGAAGGCGTTGATGTTGTCAATGACGATTTGCTGTTGGGCGTGTCCGTACAGCACCGCACCGAGCATTTGGTCTTCGGAGAGTTCGTCCGCTTCTGACTCAACCATCAGCACGGCAGATTTGGTACCTGCCACGACTAAGTCAAGCGAGCTGTCTTTCATCTGGGCAAGGCTTGGGTTTAGGATATATTCGTTGCCAATAAAGCCCACACGAGCCGCCCCGATAGGACCGCTAAACGGAGCAGGAGAGATTGCCAATGCCGCAGACGCACCAATCATCGCTGCAATGTCGGCATCTTGGGTTTTGCCCGATGAGATGACCGTTGCCGTTACTTGGATTTCGTTAAAATACCCTTCTGGGAATAGCGGACGGATTGGACGGTCAATCAAACGAGAAGTCAAAGTTTCAAATTCTGACGCACGACCTTCACGCTTGCCATAGCCCCCGGGGATTTTGCCCGAAGCGTACATTTTTTCTTGGTAGTTTACGGTCAATGGGAAAAAGTTTTGCCCTGCCACAGCTTCTGGGCGTACCACAACTGCCACCAGCACCGACACATCACCCATATGCACAAGCACGCTATTAGCTTGGCGAGCGACACGCCCTGTTTCTAGGACAACTTGCTGATTGCCGTATTGGAATTCTTGACGAATGATGTTAAACATAGGTTTTCCTTAAATGATTGGGTTTGTCATTGATAAGATGATTTAAAGCCCTAAGAGATGTTTTTTTAATAATGATTTTTTAACCTTAAAGTTTTATCATAAAACCGCAGATTTTGTAGGGGTGTGTTGAACACGCCCTGTATCTTGCCGATTTCATTTAAAAATACAAAAAACATCTCTTAGAGTTCTAAATCTCAACCTTATCAAAATGATTTTAACTACCCCAATTTATTGTAATTTATTGATAAATTTGGAATTATCCAAAATTGTACGGGCGAATTGCAATTCACCCTTACCACCAATCAATAATCTACTTTTAAGATAAATTGTGGGTATTTTACACGTTTAAAACAACAAAAACGGCACACAAATGCACACCGTTTTTGACAAAATTAGACAGCCTAATTTGAAATTAACGGCGTAGTCCAAGCTCACCGATAAGAGCGGTGTAGCGGTTTAGGTCTTTACCTTTTAGGTAGTCTAGCAACTTACGGCGTTGGTTTACCATACGGATAAGACCACGGCGACTGTGATGGTCAGCTTTGTGGGCTTTGAAGTGGTCTTGTAGGTCGTTGATACGAGCAGTCAATAGAGCCACTTGCACTTCTGGGCTACCAGTGTCGTTTTCGCCACGTTTGAATTTGGCGATAATCTCTTCACGTTGTTGGTTGGTTAGCATAACTAATCCTTAAAATACGCAATGCGGATACATACAGGCAAACATTGCATTGCTAAGGTTTGCCTAAGCCTATCCCCATAGATAAGGCAATTTTGCCATTATAGCATAAAAATTTTAAAAAAGCATTAGGACGCACCCTAAAAATCAAAATCCCCTGCGTGGAGAACAAGGGATTTTGCCAATCTTAAACAGATTAGAAATTATAACGCAGACCGACTTTACCGCCGTACTGTTCCACCTTGACATCTTCAACTTTGCCTAAGTGGTTGTATTCCACGCCCACATCTAATGCCATTTGTGGGTTAAAGGCATATTGCACACCTGCAAGCACACCTGCACCTACTTTGGTTTTTTTCACTGATGAATTATCAGTGATATCTGTCAACTGACCCGTTGCTGATATTGCAGTAGATACATCATGGTAATCGGCTTTTAGCTGATTAACGCCAACTCGCACGCCTGCATAAGGGGTTAGCCCTGCCGTGGTGTTAAAATCATAAATGGCAGACACGCCCAACGAATGGAATTTCAAGGAACCTTTCCACTCTTCATAGCTAGCAGTGCCACGCTCGCCGTCTGAGCCATTTTCTTTGATTTTACCAAAGTTGGTGTAATCTGCTTGATAACGTGCTGTACCCATGTCTTTACCGACGGCGATGGTATATTGAGTTGCGTTGTCTTTAAACTTCTCACCGTCCGCCTTGGTATTAAATTTTGATACGCCAACATTGCCTTGTACATACAGACCATCGGTGGAGATTTGAGCCATTGCCAGTGTTGAAGTGCTTGTCAATAGGGCTGCCAAAAGTAGCTTTTTCATAACCATTCCTTAAAAATACCAAATAAAATACAAAATAAAACCACCAAACTCTGCCCCACTCTCAACTTGATGCAAGTAATTAATACAGGTAATTAACTCATCAGGGGCAAATCATCATCCACGCCACAACTTAAAAAGCAACTACCGAATCATCGGTAAATCGCCATTTTAAGTTGAGAATTGGAGAAAAACTTTACAAAACTACATAAAGTATCCATATATTACCCCCCCCCCTGCGTTTTTTGCAAGTATTATTTGTTATTTTTAGATGAAATGTATAAAAATCAAGACGGGATGAAAACACGCTGCATCAATATCTCAATCTCATCTACACACAAAAACAAGGAATTTTAAACAAGGAATTTTGTCAATAGCACTGCACCACTTTGATGGGCTGCAATCGTCCACTCATCGCCACTTGCCCCAATCCGACAAAATCATCATCATGATAGAGCCGAATTTGTATGGCATCATCACCAAAGTTCACATCATCAAGGCGGTCTTTGACATTTAATCGTTGCCCCATTTTAATGCGTGCCGTCTCATCCATTGTCAGTCTCAACATGGGCAAATGACCAAGCATCACATCTGTGGGCAAAAGTCTGCCCAAGCGTTCATCCAAAGATAAATCCGCCAAATCATCAAGGCTTATCGCATCTGCCACGTCAAATCCGCCCGTACTGGTGCGGTGCAAAGCGGTCAAATGCCCCACCGTGCCAAGACGCTCGGCTACCGTCTCGCCCAGCACTCGCACATAAGTGCCTTTGGAGCAGATGACATCAAGGGCGATTTCGTTATCGCTTAATTTGGTCAGAGCCAGATGATGAATGACAATGGGGCGTGGAGCTCGCTCTATCTCAATGCCGTCTCGGGCGTATTCGTAGAGTTTTTTGCCGTCTTTTTTTAGGGCGGAGTACATGGGCGGGGTTTGTTGTTGTTCGCCCAATAAATCGCAAGCCAATTCATCAAGCCCCTGCTCATCAAAGGGCAAAACGTCCTGTCGAGCGATGATTTGCCCTTCTTTGTCGCCTGTGTCGGTCTGCTCGCCAAGTTTGATAATGGCGGTATAGCCCTTATCAGCGTCCAGCCCAAAGGAGCTAAATTTGGTCGCATCGCCCAAACAAATCGGCAAAAGCCCTGTCGCCATGGGGTCAAGCGTGCCTGTATGCCCTGCTTTTTTGCTGTCAAATTCTGATGACATAAATAGGCGTTTGGCTTGGGCGAGAGCCGAGTGCGAGCTGATACCGCTTGGCTTATCTAACAGTAGCACCCCAGAGACTATCTGTTTTGCCATTAGTTGTTATCCACGTCATCGGCACTGCTCTCGCCTGTTTTTTTCATGGCTTCATTAACCAAATTCATCATGTGGTTGCCGTGAGCGGTAACTTCATCATAGTGAAAACGTAGGCGTGGCGTGGTGCGGGTTTTCATGGTGGCGGACAGCTCGGTACGCAAAAAGCCCGAGGCGTTTTTTAAAACTTCTAAGCTCTCACGGTGAGCATCAATGTTCATGCCACCGTCCGTATCGCCATTTTTGGACGGCTCCAAAATGGTTACATAAACATCGGCATAACCCAAATCAGGGCTAACTTTAACACTAGAAATGGTAACAAACCCCGTCAGACGTGGGTCGTTAATCTCATCACGGATAAGCACCGACAAGGTACGCTGAATCTGGTCGGCTAGGCGTTGTAAGCGTTGGCTCATGGTTTTTCTCTCTTGGTATTTACTTGGTGTTGGTATATTTGGGTTTCCTAATCTGTGATGTTAGGCAAATTAATATGGCGGTTAGTATAGCCGATTTTTGGGATTTTGGCGATTTTTAATGTCAATGCACTCATCATTGGTGTTGTATCGCTAAGACGATTGATTGATTTATTTTTATAAAAATCAATGGGTTATGATAATTTTTATCCAGTCATGCTGATTTTATTAAGTTAATTTAATAAAATTATAAAGATAATTTAAAATAATCTGCCATTTTTTCATGAAAATTTGATGACCATTTGATGAAAAATTACCCAACCATAACACAATCCAACACAATTTTTCACAGTTTACATGAAGTTACCAAGACTTACATTTGACGAACCAAACACCCGTGAAAAACTCCTATTTTTTACCAACTTATCCTATTTTTCATCTCAAAATCCCCCTACAATGCACTCATCAAGTCAAGCACATGAAGCACTTGTAAGTTGCCATAAGGCATTTATTAACATGATTTAGGAGAAATATATGAGCCGTTTAGTTCGTTTACAAGACATCGAAGCCACCGAGCGTGAAGTATTGGGTACAGACTACTACAACCCAGCAGGGAAAACCGCTTATGGCATTGGCGAAGAGAAAATCGGTAAAGTAGAAGATGCCCTTGTAGAAGTAGAAACAGGACGTGTGCGTTATCTTATCGTTGATGTGGGCGGTTGGTTCAGCTCAAAAGAAGTGCTTATCCCAGCAGGTCTATCTCGCATTGTTGGCGATGACGTGTACTTTGACAGCCTAACCAAAGACCAAGCGGAAGCAATGGAAGCCTATGACCGTGATTATGTCTATAACTACCAAGAGCAATATGCCAAAGACCGTGATTTTTTCGCTGCCGAAACACTACCTGCCGAGAGCCGTGTTGAGCTGACCGACAACCACTACACCGCACCCAACACCTTGGAGCTACTCGAAGAGCGTCTGTCTGTGAACAAAGACCGTATCGCCTCAGGGGTGGCAAGCATTGGCAAACGTGTGGTCAGCGAAGAGCAACGTGTTGAAGTTGAACTACAAGAAGAGCACGCTCACATCGAGCGTACTGCCGTAAACCGCCCAACTGACCGCCGTATCGGTGATGATGCTGGGGTTGCCACGGTGAGTGTTGAGCTAGAAGCAGAGCGTGCCAACGTGAGCAAAGACACCTTTGTTACCGAAGAAGTAACGCTAGGCAAAACCACTGGCACTCGCACCGAGACCATTTTGGAGACCATTCAGCGTGAAGAGCTAAACGTGGACGACCTAGGTAACGTGGTTGACCGTGAAGGCAACGTGGTTAGCTATGAAGGCATTACCGCCGATGAAGTTCGCCGTGCTCGTGGTCTATAATCCATCCACATCAAAAAGTCAGGGCAATGCTCTGGCTTTTTGAATTTTGGGGTTATTATTTACCATCTGATGATGACCATTTCTTTAAATAATCATGCTAAAATACCACATTCATTCACCCAAAACCATTCATGACCTAACTTAAATAAGCGTATGATGAATGATATTTGGTATTGTTTGGTGTTGTTTGATGAAAATTATTTTAAAACATAAATAACGCCTAATATTTAAATCAATATTTAAAATTTGTTGAAAATTAAGGACAATTAACCCATGTCAAACCCCCAATCCACACATGATGAGATGACCACACTTAATAATTCTCAAACCTTAGAACTGCTTGCTGAGCGTTTGGTTGTTGATACCCAAAAAGTACAATCAGGCAAGGTAATTCTTGAAAAAGTTATTCGTACCAAAACAGTTAATATTCCTGTTGAACTGACCGAAGAGTATCTAAGCATTCAAATTGTTAATGACAATTTAATGGATTTGGCAGATGCGGTCATGCTAGACGATGCCAGACCTGCTACCGTGCTGGTGAATGATACACCCATCAGTGAACCTATGGAAATTTTAATCAGTAAAGAGGTGGTCAAGGTTAGCAAAGAAACCCACGTTGCCGAAGAGATAAACCTGCACAAATATAGCCAAAACATCAGCAAAACCATCAGCGACACCGTACGACACGAAGAGCTTGTGGTTACAGGTGATGAGTTTTTGGATAAGTCATCTTAGGGAATGTCGCCATTTGATGATTGATTTGCAATAAAAATCGGACAAATGTGTCCGATTTTATGTTTTGATTTTTATGCCTAACTTAGCAGTCAAATCAATATTTCCACTTGACCATCACAACCGCACCATGGTCTTTGGCACCGCTACGGAACTCGCCTGCATACTGGCCTGTAATTTCTGTGTTCATGCCCATCTGATAACGCAATCCCATGCCCGTGCCGACAGAGAATTTCTTTTTCTGCCTGCCTGTCTCGGTAAAGGACACGCTTGGCATGGTCGCAAAGCTGGTATTAACCGCCAAGTCATCGGCATTTTCAACATGTCCTGCCAAGTGTCCAACCACACCCAGGCGTTCAGACAGCGGTTGGGCAAAATGCACCCCCAGCGTCGCTTTTAGGCTGTCATAAGTTTGCTTATCCACGACAAAATTGAGCTGAGCCAGTCCGCCTTGTTCGGTGTATCCGTCATTTTTGATGCGAGTGTAGCGAAGCTGGGCATAGGGCGAGACGTGTTTGTCATGCGAGCCAATACGATGGTCAATACCAACACCTGCCTGCAAAATATTGGCATCATACTCCCCTTTGGCAATGTCAGAAATCCCCGCCAATGACAGTCGTCGCTCGGTTTTGACATCGCTACGCCCATAGCTAACAAAGCCATTATAATGCGTCTCATCCGTTGCAACGTAGTCGCCATAGATAAAGGCTTGGATGTTGTCCGATTTTAGGCTCTGATGATTAACAGTGCCTACAGAATCAACATCACTGTCTGAGTAGGACAACGCCGCCCCCAGTCTTAGACCATCACCCACCAAACTGTCTGCACCCACAATCAGACCATACGAGTTGCCATCATAGCCTGCAAATGAATTTTTGGCATCCATCTTGTGCTTGATGCCCAAGCCTTGTACCCACACTTGACTGCCCACGTCATCGCCACGTCTAAACGGACGATGGTCGTTATCCGAGCCTTGCGTGGTGTCCAGTCTCGCCCCAAAGACACGGTCTATCACCGCTTGTGTGGCGATATTTTGTTGTTCGCTGACCACATGGGTAGCTTGGGCGTTCATAGCAGGTTGTAGGCTCTGGACAAGCTCGGTTAGGGCTTGACTGTCATTTTGGATGTGCAGGTCTTGGATATGCATGTCCAAGGCTGTTCCCAAGCCATTGCCACTTGCTAAGATCTTGTCCAGTGCCAATGCGATGGCAAGCGATGATGTCTGATTTGTATGCTTGGTCGCTTCGGCAAATGTCCCCACGCTTGTCACAGGCGGATTCGCAGGCGGGGTTGGGTTTACAGGCGGAGCAACAGGTGGGACAACAGGATTGGTCGGGGGCGTGCTGGGCGTGCTTGCTCCTTCTACTTTTAGGTGCACTGCCGTAGAGTCAGAGTAATCCGCCACTAGGTTGTGCGTTGTCATTTTATTGTGATTTTTATCAAGCAAATTCACCGCAGATAGCTCACCAACACGACTTGTCCCTTTGATGACATCTCTCCATGATGCTGATGGGTCTTTGCTTGTGATTAAGGCACGCACCACATCGCTGGCCGCCACATCAAGGTCAGCATCACGGACATCCACTTTGCCATTGACATGTAATTTACCATAGTCGCTTAGGCTATTTAGTGATATGCTCAGTTTATCTCCTGCCAGCTTATAGTCGCCATCCACACGCAATGTGCCACTCTCCACACGGCTTTCACGCCAATGCTTGTCGCCTGCCTTGACATTGACCGTACCGCCATTCGTGATGGTAACATAATCCACGCCCCGCTTGATGGCACTGTCAGTTAGGTTAATGGTTTGCCCTTTGGTATCAATGACTGTGCCATTTTCACCATTGACAGGGTACTGGGTTGGGTCATCAGTTTTACCCATTCTTAGATGGACGCTGTTGTTTTCATACACAGGGGTGAGTGTGGTTGTGATGGCACTGCCTTGACGGTCAAGCACGGCATAGTCCTTGAACTGCCCGATGAGCTTGCCCGCCTTGACGACATCGGTGTACTCGGCAGTAGGATTGGTACCGGTAATGAGTGCTTTGACAACATCTGCGGCTATCATATTTAGCTTACCTTCGCTGATGTTGGCATTGCCAGAGACATGAAATTTGCCGTAGTCGTTACGGTCGTTGATACCCACCACCAGCAAGTCGCCTGCTTTCATGGTGTGATTGCCATTGATTTGTAGTGTACCACCACCGATGGCAAAATCGCCCCCGACATTCTTAATGGTGCTTTCGGCAATGGTTAGTTTACCCTTGCCCGTCTTTTCAAGCCCGCCCAAAGAGCGATTGTTTTGTTTTAAGTTATCAAGATTAACTCGTCCAAAATTGCCCGTGATGACCGCATTGGGATTGATGGTAACATCAAAGTTTTGCGTATTAAACTCCAAGCCGTTAGTTACACGAATGGTGTCCGATGATGTAAATCCCCCAAAAAAATCACTTTCATGGCGATGTGCTTTGATGTCGCCTTCATCAAAAAATAGCGTCGCCCCCGAGCCATTGCCTGAGCGGACGATATTACCCACGTTTAGATTGCCACCTTGGATGGCATTGATGGTGCTGTCTTTGTTAATCAAAATGGTGTCAGCAGCAATCGTGCCATCTTCTCTAACCGTGATGTCCGCCCTGCCTTCATCGCCTGAAACCAAGTTACCAGTGGTGTAGATGCCTGTTTTGGTGTCGCCACTTGCCAATTTTGTGCCGATGATATCCACTTTGGCAGTTGTGTCTGCCAGATGAGCCATCGAAACCGACCCTGCATAGATGGTAGCACCTGTTTGCATGTTTAGGTTGGCATTACCGCCATCAGCGACAATCAAGCTGTTGGTCACATCAATCCGACCGCCATTTTTTAGATTCACTTCGCCTAGGCTGTATTTTGTGCCAACAAAGGCATTGCTGTCTGTTTTTTGTTTTACACCGAGAATCACGCTATCAGATGAGTTGACACGACCGCCATCAACATTTAGAACGCCATGTCCACGTTCACCCACCCCAATCCAATTTTCATGCAAACTCCCAGCATCCATGCTCAACATGGCATCCTTGCCCGTAACATTAACAATCGTTTTGCCATCGACTTGCGATGCGATATTTACCGTCTCACCATACGAGACACTGCCTGTGATGTTTTGATTGTTGTCAATGGCGACATCTGCCCATGCCATGCCACCGACCGTCATGCTTGCCCCCAGTAGCAGGGCTTTTGCTGTTTTTGATGATTTAGATTTGCCCTTGGCACGAGCAATCTCAGAGACACACTGCCACACACCAAGTGCGGTATTGAAAATAACACGATAAATATGGTTCATATCAAACTCCATGAATAAAAAGTCAAACCAATGATAAGGCGAAAATAAAGTAAAAATCCTCACCCTTGACATGGCAATAACATTTATACCACAAAAGTTTACCCAAAATCGTTCAAATTTCCGACGTTTTTATGGGTGATTGGTTGTGAAGAATGAGCGACCATCCAGCAGTTACAGCTAATAAAATTGAATTTTACTACGGAAACCGTTCGCCCTAAACTTGTCGAAGGGTCGGTTTCCGTTATGGTTCGACAGGCTCACCACGAACCGGAACCGTAGTACTTTTTCATTTTGTAGAGTGTAATCACACCAAGTCTCCACGCACTTCTACCCCCATGCTTCATTCTCAACTTAAAATGGCAACTCGTTGATTGCTCAATAACTATTTTTTGGAGTTGTAGAGATGAATTGCAATTTACCTTTGATAAATCAATTACTTATATAAAGTTGAGAATGGAGCATTCCTATTTTATTTTATAAATTAAATAATAGAACTAATAAGAATATAAACACTATTGATAATTATTCAATATAATGTATAATCTTTGTGGTTTTATTGTAAAAATTTTCATAGGAGCAACGCATGACCATTCGACACTCATCTTTATACCAAGCCATCTCATTGGCACTCATCGGCATGTTGTCAGGCTGTACAGGGGGTGATTTTGGCACGACCTCCGTTTCCACACCCTTAGTCAGCCCAACCAAACCTGTCCCCACCCGCCTACTACCCCAATCCACCACGAAGCCACTGACACCCTGCACAAGCCTGCCTTAGGATACCTAATGAAAGGAGCGGTGCGTAGCGATGATGATGAGATTAAAGCCCTACACATCCATGAGTTACAAAGTCTGGGTAATAAACCTGACCTAGACCACAGTTTATTTAGCAACAATGATGCCGTAAGTTTGACAGGTCTTGGAGATTTGAGTGTCATCAACCCTAAAAAGACATTTTCCCTTTCACAGACCAACTATGGCGATTATCAGCACGTTCGCTTTGGGCATTTGATACACCGCACCCACCTTGCCCCCAATGGCAAACCCATCCCCCAAGTTTATACCTTTTATCATGGCGATAAGCCCACCAACAGTCTGCCCATCGCCAATCAAATTCATTATAAAGGGCACTGGACATACATGAGCGATGCTCGTGCCAAAAAAGCAGAAGAAGACAAAAACATCAATGTAGACATTCACGGAGCGGACAACAGTCAGTATTTTCATGATTTGATTGATTTTAACGATACCACAGGTAACGCCAAGTTTGCCAGTGCCACACATGCATCCCGCACCGATTTGTCACCCCTTAATGGTGCCAACCGCTACGATAACATGATTGCCGACTTTACTGTTGATTTTGCTGACAAAAAACTCACGGGCACACTAGCCTACGAAAACCCCTATGGCAAACCTCATAAAATTGACATTCGTGATGATGACATAGAAGATGTCAAAAAACAAAAAATTGGCAAAATGCGTCAGCCTTACACACCCCTATATCACATCAATGCCAACATCAACCAAAACCGCTTTACAGGCACAGCAAAAAGCCAAGTGCAAAACACCCCACGCACCATCAATCATTATGGCATTAGCTACACACATAATGATACTCGTATTGACAAGGCGTTATTTGGCACAGATGGCGTGGTGGAAGGTGGGTTTTATGGCGAACACGGTGCCGAGCTTGTCGGTAAATTCATCACCAACAATAACGACCTGATGGGCGTATTTGGGGCAAAAAAGACCACTGCCACCAAAGACCACGTCACACTATTCGACAACATCCAATTTGACCCTACGCACGACCAAATCATCAAAAACAGTGACCTAGCCAACAACGAATCGCTCGCTCTAAATCTGCCCGAAGATTTGATAACCGCCCTTGACGATGGCTAGCTAGCCAAAGCCAAAGTGCAATCGGGGGTATTTTGGCAGGCATTTAGTCACGGAGCGACAGACTTTGATGAAACACTGACAAAATACAGCGAATTTGAGTTGGATGATGACGAGCTACTCGCCCTAGAAGAAGCCTACACCAATGCTCGCCATGAGTATCTAGCTACTGTGCGTGGGCAAGTATCCAGTCTTGTTATGCCAAAAAATGGCATAGGGTTTGGCGACCCCAGCGTATTGCGTGTTAATGGCAAGGCGTACAATCTAAACGCCAAAACCACCGATGACGTACTTGCCAACGCCAAAGCCATCAAAATCACCCAAAACGGCACAACTCGCACACTCGTTCTCGCTCAAACCCCTGACGGCAAAACATCCAGTCGCTACATTAATGTCTGCTGTGATGATTTTAGCCATGTTAAATTTGGGCAGTTTCAAGTGGATGAAATGACAACGCCACGCTATTTTGTACAAGGCACTCGCTCAACATCCATCCCTACCGCAGGTCAGGCGACTTATGCGGGGCGTTGAACAGGCTTTATTGACAGCACTCGCCCAAGAAAAGACACGGACGCCGCCTATGATGACAGCCCATTTGTCAAACATTACTTTTCAGACGATGCCAATAATAATACCGCCAACTTTACCGCGGATTTTGGCAAAAAGACTTTAACGGGACGGCTTTTGACAGGCACACAGCCCGTGCTGGACGTTCATGCCAACATCACAGGCACGGGATTTGATGGCACGGCAAAAACCGAGGGTGCAGGCTTTACCTTTAACCGTTTTAGCACGGGGGCAAAAGAAACCATTCATATCAATGACGCCATCGTCAAAGGTGGATTTTATGGTGAGAACGGCGAAGAGATTGGCGGTGTGATTTGGCACAACAACAATGACGGTAAAGCAGAGCATTTTGACAAACCAAACGTACGATTGGGCATGGTATTTGGGGCAAGCAAAAAGTAAGGGGATGACATCATGAAAGTTTTTAAACACAAACCATTGACTCAGAGTATTTGTCGTGCTTGTTATGCCCTGCCATTGATTTGCCTTGGTCATACCGGCTTTGCCCAAACCAGCACCCCCACGGTCGACCTTGGACATGAAGTCATCACCATTACCAAGAAACCCACTCGTTTTAAAAAAGACATCAGTGGCTTATCTCGCATTACCAAGACTGCCGACGACCTAAAAAAAGAGCAGGTCATGGGCATTAGGGACATGGTTAAATATGACTCAGGCGTGTCAGTGGTAGAACAAGGGCGTGGTGGCAGTAGCGGTTATGCCATTTATGGCGTGGACAAAAACCGTGTCGCCGTAACGGTGGACGGCGTGGCTCAGTCCCAATCCTATGTGGACGAAACCACCAACTCAGGCAATACAGGCTCTATGAATGAAGTGGAGATTGCCAACATCTATGCAGTAGATATTGCCAAAGGCAGTAATGGAGCATTTGTCGGTAGTGGGGCGTTAGGTGGCTCGGTCGAATTTACCACCAAAAAAGCCAGCCACATCATACCAACAGGTCAAGACCATGTCATAAAAAGCCACACCACCTATACTAGCAAAGACAAGCGACTGGCTCAGACGGTGGCAGGAGCATTTGATGATGGTAAATTTAGTGGGCTTTTACAATACACCAAACGAAAAGGCGAAGGCGTACACGCTCACAAAGATGCAGGGCGTGGCACGCATACCTTTACTCGGCTTGGCTCTTTTGAAGAAAAATACGACCTGCGTTCGCCAAATACTCTCTACAATCCTTACCGTTTTGCTGACTGTGTGGGCGATGACTGTATCATGTATCGGCTCTCGCCCACATCTGACAAGCTCACGCTCGGTAACCGCTCGCCTGCTGATTTGTCCGCTGACGAAACCACACAATACCAAAACAGCCAACACATTACCGAAACCATCTCAGCAACAGACTATGCAGGTTATGAGCGACTGCTTCCCAACCCTATGGATTATGAGTCGGATTCGTATTTGGGTAATTTTAGCTACACACCCAACGAACATCATCATTTTGGGCTCATCCTAGAAGACACTCGCCAACGCTATGACAGTCGTGATATGACTTATTGTAGCTATCTGCCATTGGATAAAAAAAGTCGTTGTGATACCAACATGGCATTTTTATCCACTTATGGACTGTCTGGCGTACACCTAAAAGAGAACACGTCCGCCAGTGAACTGACAGGCATTCACAAAAAAGGCGAAACAGTATTGCCGTCTTTGCGTTACACACGCATCAGGTTGCTGGACGAATTTCATAAAAAACAACGGCTTGGCGTATCGCATGAATATACCAATGCCCCGTTTTTTGATAAAATCAGCACCAACATCACTCATCAAAAAATCAACCAAGTCACCGCTTCCACCAAAAAGGGGTGTAGCATCTACCCCACCGTGGATGAAAATTGTGAAGTTGGTACTGATAAAGCAGGGTCGTTTTCTATCAACGAATCGGCTCATTATGGCGAGCGAGCATGGCATGGCATGGTTAATCTTGATAAAGCATGGTCAGCATTTAAGGCAAGCCACCGTTCTCGCCTGATGACAGGCATGAGCAAAACCCAAGCCAACTATCATCGCACCAACATCAACACGCATGCACGCCATTTGGCATCTCACGTTGGGCGTGAAGATGGCGTGGATATTTATCAAGATTTGGGTGTGAATATTTTTCATGATGACGTGTGTTTTGACAAAGCCAACTGCACTCGCCTACCCATTAATATGACCAACACCTTTATCGGTGCGTCTCATGTGGCTCGTTTTGACAAATTGGCGTTAAGCGGTTCGGTGCGTTTTGATAGCAATCGTGTACGCTCTGATGATAAGGCGGTGCGAAATAATACCTATCGCAACCACTCGTGGGGCGTGGGGGCAACCTATGACATTAACGACAACTTCACCTTGCTTGCTAAATCATCCACAGGCTTTCGTGTACCTAGCTTTCAAGAGTTATATGGGTTTGACGGCATTCACGGCAACGAACGTGGGGCGAATTTCACTTCATCCAAAACTTAAAACCCGAAACATCACAAAGCCACGAAGCAGGCATACGTTTTAATAATGGCGTGTGGGATTTAGAAGGCAGTGTCTTTAAAAGTCGCTATCAAGACCTTATCACCAAAGGCACATTGTGCACCCCAAACGCCAACTGCAATCTACCAAAAAACCAACAAACAGGCTATCACAACGCCCAAAATGCTGATTTAAAGGGATTTAACTTGCGTGGTCGGGTAGATTTAAATGCCGTGTACGACAAAATCCCAGAAGGGCTGGTGGCATTTGGCTCGTACAATCAAATCCGTGCCGACCGTTTGTATCTGAATGACGGCGACTGGCATACGGTAGAATCCTACCCCCTAGAAGCAGTGCAACCTGGTCGGTTTGTCTATGGACTGTCCTACGATAACCCCAATGACAAATGGGGGGGGTAAGTGCCACATGGATTTATTCAAAAGCCAAAAATCCCGATGAGCTTGCCTTTCATCGCCAAAGTTTTGGCAATGGTTATGGTAAAGCCACCACCAACCTGACCACAAAATCATGGATAACACTGGATTTGGCAGGATATTATCACATCAACAAAAACATCAGCGTGCGAGCGGGTATCAACAACGCACTTGACTATCGTTACACCACATGGGAGAGTGCCAGACAGTCATCAAGCAAAGGGGCTGATTTACTCGGTCATCAAAACCTAAGTCCGAGCAGATATGCAGCCGCAGGACGGAATTACACATTAGGAGTGGAGCTAACATTCTAGCAACAAAAGGGTTAAATCAAATTTAACCCTTTTTAAAAACATTTTAGGGCATACTGAACATTGGTATTTGCAATAACAGTCGTAAAAATAGCGATGTTTTCAACATAAAATATACCATCAAAGACATGAATACGTCCCAGTTACCAAAAAGCACTTTTTTATCATGGCAAAATCGGCTATGATATACTAATATCGTATTATTTTTATTTTTAATTGGTTTTTTAAATAGTTTTTAAACCCAAATTCTATCGGATGCTCCCATGACTTATTTTAAGCCCCTAGCACTTAGTATCATTGCCTTGAATGCCATCGGCACCGCTCATGCTAACGACCTGCCCAATCTATCCCAAAGTCATTTTGACCAATGCCTAAACACCCTAAGAAATAGCACTAATTTTCGTGGTTTATCCAACACCTTTGACCGTTACAGACCCAGCAGTCCTGACCCAACGGTGATTCGCTCACTCAACTATCAGCCTGAATTTAAAAAAGACCCGTGGGATTACCACGCATCATTGGTTGATAGTGAACGTGTGGCGGATGGTCTGCATGCCAAACACGAGATGGCAGACGTACTAAGACGCATTGAAAACCGCTACGGGGTCAAGCCCGCACATGTGCTTGGCGTGTGGGGTGTTGAGAGTAATTTTGGACAGACCCTTGGTAAAAAGGAATTATTTACCAGTCTTGCCACGCTGTCTTGCTTTGACCGTCGCCAATCATATTTCCGTGGCGAATACGCCAGTGCCTTACGCATCGTCCAAAACGGCGACATCCGACCACAGGACATGACAGGCTCATGGGCAGGAGCATTTGGCCAGACTCAGTTCATGCCCAGCACCTTTTTAGAATTGGCGGTGGACTTTGACAATGACGGACGTAAAGACCTTGTTAATTCTAAGGCGGATGCTTTGGCAAGTACCGCCAACTTCCTTGCCAAACGGGGATATCGCAGTGGCGAGCCTTGGGGTTATGAAGTCAAGCTAAACGGCTACTCGGGGTCAAGTGGTCGCACCAACAAAAAATCCATCAGTCACTGGCAAAACATGGGTATTACCCTACCTGACGGTCGCCCCCTACCGAACAACATGACATCAGCAGGGCTACTGCTACCTGCTGGGCGGCAAGGGCCGGCTTTCTTGGTAGGTAAGAACTTTGACACGTTCTATTCTTATAATGCATCCGAAAGCTATGCCCTTGCCATCGCCCATCTATCCACTTTGATCGAAAATAACGATACCAATGTTAATTTTGCCACCCCTTGGCCAACCGATGACCCTGGCATCAGCCGTCGTGAAGCCAAAGAAATTCAGCAGGCACTCATTAATAACGGCTACAATATCGGTAATGTTGATGGCATCATCGGTGACAACACTCGCATTGCCATCAGAGAATATCAACGTAAAATGGGCGTGCCTGCTGACGGACGTGCAGGACAAAAATTCTACCGTCTCATCATGGGCAATGCTGGCAATGTCAGCCCAACCTATCAGCCCGTGTCCAGCCCCATACAAAGTGTGAATTATGGCAATCAGACGGGCGTGATACACATTCGCCAAGATAACCAAAACCCATCCCAAAGCCCAAGCTCATCATTTAGCATCTCTCGGGGGTCGGTTAGTCAAAGCCACTCTGATCATATTTCTTATGGTGGCATCGTTTATCGCCGCATACAAAATCCTGATGGGACGACGAGCTTAGTGCCCGCCAACACTCATTGATGAACAATAAACCACAAAGGGGATGATATCATCCCCTTTTTTATTCAAAGTAGGGCGTGCCTGTCTTTGATATTTGCCATAAAAAACGCTCGTCTAAAAAAGCAGGGGAGTCGCCCGTTTTTCAAGGAAAAATAATCCGATCACTTATACTGGGTAAATTTTTAAAATTTTTCTTAATTTTTAAATTAAGTAATCGGATAGCCATTTTTCATGCAAAAATTGATAAAAGCGTTAAATTTTCATCATATTTTGTGAAAATATCATCAATGGCAGATATGTCCTATAAACACTCTAAAATGTAAATTGTGTTATAAAGGGTCGGCACGCCCTAGTACATAAACCTACTTTCAACCTTATATAAGTGATTGATTTATCAAGGGTAAATTAATTCGCCCCCATGGTTCAGAAAAAATCACCCAGCAATCAATAAGTTACCATGTTAAGTGGGAGTGAAATAAATAATCAACCCCCATAACCCATCTGATAATTTTTAAAAACAAGCCAATCATCCACATTGCCCCGAATGCGTTTACCTGTGGGTGTGGCATGAATGACCTTTGGCGGGAGATAACCGTAGTTTCGGCACAAAAATCTTATCACTTCAAGACTGGTGACAGGCTCACAATCACTTACCAAATACACAGACTTAGAAGCAGGCAAAGTTAATACCTGAGAAATCACTTGTATCAAATCATCACGATGAATGCGATTGGTATAATGGGAGAGCGGCACGCCATCTATGTGGGCAGTTTGAGCCATTCTTTTCATCCGTGTACTGCCACCATGATAAATACCAGATGGTCTAACTATCACGCATCGCTCACCAAAGGCTTTTTGCAATACCTGCTCAGATTTTAACAGTATCTTGGCTGTATCTGTGGCAGGACATGCTATCGTATCAACATCCACCCACTCGCCCCCGCTCTCGCCATATACAGATGTGGATGAGACAAATAGTACGCGGTGCAGATTTGGCAAATCAAGGCTTGCGATATGCTCACACACCGCCAAATAACTCTCACGATAGGCTTGTACCCTATTGGTCATCTCATGGTTTGGCGTGATAATAATGGCGACATGACTAAATGGAGCAAGATCATCTTGGGCGAGTGTCCTAGCATCTCTTTGCCAAAAATGTACAGGCTCATCATAGCTCTTGGCGGTGCGTGCCAACCCTGTGACATCATGCCCTGCCTGAGATAACATCTGGGCAACTGCCTTGCCAACAAAACCCTGCCCAATAATCAGATACTTATTTTTTTGCCCACCCACAATCATC
>NZ_MXAN01000009.1:63087-67935 GCF_002027545.1 Moraxella lacunata | reverse complement strand
ACTAGGGCGTGTTGAACTTTGGTATTTGCAATGAAAAATGAGAAAAATCGCAAGTTTTTCAAGGAAAAGTCCGCAGTTGATATTGAAATATCAACAAGGATTTTGACGATGAAAAACGAGATTTAGCCATTTTTCATGCAAAAATCAATCAAGGCTTTAAAACTCTACCGAATTTAAATAAAATGTTATCAATGTTCAACACGCCCTAAACTTACGGCACGATTTGTGAGATTTCCAAATTGACCGTATTTTGTCCTTTTTGTAATATCACAGGGTTTGCCATCAAGTCGCCCGATTCGCTGACCGCCCCACCACTGTGGCTGATACGAGCATTGACCGCAAGACCAACCCCTGCTTCACGCCCTGCCGTCAAAGTACGCTCGGGCATCATCGCATCTAAATCACTAAGCGACACCGTTACCCCCTGCACCAACTCACGCACCGACAGGCGTTTGACCGCATAAGGGGCACCGCCTGCCACGTCCGAGATAGAGACGAACAGCACGGCATTTTCATCGATTTGGGGGAGCAGACTGCTTGCCACGCTCACATGGACATTGACCCCTGCCATCGCTTTGGCTTCTTGGGCGTGAATGGTCGCCATCAGCTCATCTAGGCTTGCCAATGCCGACTGCCTGTCCGCACCGCCCTTACTGGTGATACTCTCACGCAGTTTGGCAACCCATGCCTTTGCCATCGTAAAGTTATTGGCACGCATCTCGCCCATCGCCATCATCATCATCGCCCCTTCATGGTCTGGGGTGTTTGAGAGTATGCCACGCAGGACATCACGAGCGGTCGCATCTAGCACGCCATTATTGGCAAAAAAGCTGGTCTGGGCATAAGTAATGGCAATCTCATCATTACTTTGGTCAAGGCGATAAGCACGAGCCAAGGCTTCTAGGGCTTGGGGCGTGGCTTCTAATGCCATGAACAGCTCGGACAGTCGCATCCAGCGGTTGGGGTCGTGGGCGTGATGATGAACGTTGGTTTGCATGGCACTGATGAGTGCGGTGCTATCGGCGGTCGCCCACTCGGGGGGCGTGTCTATCTTGCCCGTTAGCAAATCGTCCGCCACTTGTCCCACACTGTCTTGGGCTTGCCACAGCTTAAACACAGACGTGCGGTCGGCGGTTGTCAGATAAGCAAGCCCTGCCAGCACAGGTATCCACACCATGACAATGGCACGGCTTTTGATACCCACAGGGGCATAGGTCTCGGCATAGGTCTGGGCATCTAGCAGTTGGCGTTTGAGTTCAATCTCGCCTGCTTGAAAGGTTGCTTCATCTATCCGCCTTGCTTCTTTGTCCGCTTGTAGCTCGGCAATCCGCTCGCCAAATACCGCCACATTGACCGCCATGAGCTGATTGTCCACCGCCTTTTGCCCTTTAAGCCACGGATAAATCACCACCAACGCCAATACCACGCACAGCAGTACGGCTAAACTAAAAAACAAGAACAGCGTGGGGGTCATGGCGTATCCTTATCGGTTTGGGTGTGGGAATTTGAGGTATTAGAATGTTGGGCTTGCTCTGATTGGGGATTTTGATGTTTGGCTAAAATCTGAGCAACACGCTCTTCTTCGGCTTTGGATAAGGTAGCCACTTCATCAACCGCCACCGTCCGCCCTTTTTTGGCTTTATAAATCCAGCCTAAGATAAACACCACCAACAAAATGGGCGGAAAAAACCACAAAATCCACGTGGACGGACGCACAGGCGGTTTGTAACTGATAAAATCGCCATAACTGTCAAACATGAACTGGCGAATCTCGGTATCGCTCCTGCCGTCCTGTATCATCTGATAGGTTTGGTTTTTTAAATCCACCGCAATCGGAGCGTCCGACCCTGCTAAGTTTTGGTTTTGGCATTTGGGGCAACGTAACTCTTCGATGAGTGCCTTATAACGGGCTTCGTCTTCGGCACTTTTAAATTCATAAATCTCAATCGCCCCAAAACTTGCCGTACTTATCATCAAAGTCCCGACCACCGCCAGTACGGACAACGTGTGTTTTAAACAAAATTTCATCATTGGCACGCCTGTGTTCTTTGGGTTTGGTTCGCTTGGGGGTTAGCTAGGGCGTCCATGCATGGTTTGATACTTGCCGTCCAGTTGCCTTCGTGTATCTCGCCTGTGATGTGCTTATAGACCACGCCATTGCCGTCCACCACAAACGTTTCAGGGGCTCCTGTCAGTCCCAAACTTAGTCCATACCTGCCGTCCAAATCCTGCACCGAGTACAAAAACGGGTCTTTGTATTGGTTAAGATACCCCAACGCATCGGCAAGCTCGTCTTTGTAGTTCATGCCCACCATTGGCACACCTTGGGCGTGTAGCGTCATCAAAAAAGGGTGTTCTACTTTACATGTTGGACACCATGACCCCCACACGTTCAATAAAAATGGCATTTTAGGTAGATTGTCATTACTCATCATGCGATTTGGGTCAGACAGTAAGGGCAAGCGAAACGCTGGTAAAGGTTTGTTCATGCTTGTGGATACAACAATGTCAGTTGGCCGACCCAAACGGTTAAAGAACATAACCATAAGCAGAGCAAAGATGATAAATGGCGTTAAAAATATTATCGTACGTTTTTGGGTGCGTTTCATGGCATCATTCCCTTTGTTTGGCTATCGGTTTGGGCGTATTTACCATCTGCATTTTTGTTGGTTTTTGCCAATTTCGGTTTAACTTTTTTCATGCGATAACGTTTATCAAGCATGGCAACAACACCCCCCAACGCCATAACAATAGAGCCAAGCCATAACCAACGTACCATTGGCTTGACATGCACACGTACCGCCCAGGTATTGTTATCCATCTTGCCATCTTTGATTATCGGCTCGCCTAAGGCAACATATAATTCATTAAACAGGCTTGCTCGCAGTCCCACTTCGGTCATTGGCATCATAGAGACAACATAGTTTCGCTTTTGAGGATAGAGCGTGGTGATGAGCTTACCGTCTTTTTTGACTTGTATGCTTGCACGTGTGGCATCATAGTTTGAACCTTGTATCAATTCAAACTCTTGCAAATAAAAATCATAACCCTGCACGTGCGTGCTATCACCCACCGTCATCGCCACGTCTTTTTCTAGGCTTAACGCACTCACGCCTGCCACTCCCAGTGCCGTAACCAACACACCGATATGGGCGATTTGCATGCCATAATAGCTTGGACTAAGTTTACGCAGTCCATTGATAAGCCCCTTAGCGTGACGAGTCTTATCCTTAATGTCAAGCCCGATAAACAGTAGCACCCATGCCGATAGGCTTGCCGTGATATAAATGGTATGGTCAAAGGGCGTATTCTCGCCCAACAGGTTTATCATATACCAACCCACCACACCTAGTAGCAGGCTACACACCGCCGTCATCATAAGCACTTTTAGCATGGGACGGCTGTCGTATTTATACCGCATGGTCGCCCCCACGCCCATAAAGGCAAGTAGCACCCATGATAATGGCACAAATAACGCATTAAAATACGGGGGACCCACCGAAACCTGACCGAGTTTAAAAGCATCAGCGATAATCGGATACAGCGTGCCTAGTAGCACCACCAGTGTCGCCACCAGCAGAATGATGTTATTAATAACCAGTATGGTCTCACGGGATTTTAACTGATAAAAACTCTCCACGGTCAAACGCCAACCACGCAGGGCAAACATCAATAAGCCACCGCCAATGACCACCCCCAAAATCGCCAAAATCGCCATGCCACGGGTCGGGTCAGCGGCGAACGAATGCACAGACGTAATCACCCCTGAACGCACCAAAAATGTCCCCAAAAGCGACAGAGCAAAACCAAAAATGGCAAGCATGATCGTCCATGCCTTGAACACACCACGCTTTTCGGTAACAGCAAGCGAATGGATAAGAGCGGTACTGGCAAGCCACGGCATCAAGGAAGCGTTTTCCACAGGGTCCCAAAACCACCAACCGCCCCAGCCCAGTTCATAATACGCCCACCATGAACCAAGAGCAATGCCCAAAGTCAAAAACGCCCACGCCGCCACCGTCCACGGACGAGACCACCGTGTCCACACCGCATCAAGCCGACCCGCCCACAGGCTTGCCATACAAAAGGCAAACGGCACGGCAAGCCCCACATAACCCATGTACAGCATGGGCGGATGAAAAATAAGTCCGGGGTCTTGGAGCAGTGGGTTCAAATCCACCCCGTCCACAGGCAGATTTGGCAATGTCCGCACAAAGGGATTTGATGTAAAGGTCAGCATGGCAAGCATCATCACTTGCACCCCACCAAGCACCGACAGCACTCTGGCTCGCATGTCTAGTGGCAGCCCACGGCTACACACCGCCACGAGCATACACCACGTCGCCAGTATCGTCAGCCACAGCAGTAGCGAGCCTTCATGTCCGCCCCATGTCGCTGACAGCTTATAGTACCACGGGAGCAGACTGTTAGAATGCCCTGCCACATACACCAAACTAAAATCGTTGTACAAAAACCCTGCCATGAGTGCCAAAAATGACACCAACATCGCCAAAAACCCTGCCACGGCAAGGCTTGGAGCAAGGCGTTGCCAAGCGGTCTGATGTTTTATCACACCCAGTGCAGGCAGGACGGTTTGTAGTATCGCAAGCACCAACGCAAGCAGTAAGGCAAAATACCCCAGTTCGGTGATTAGCATAAAGACATTCTCATCAAGTTAGCGACGGCTATTTGGGTTTTGTTTTTAATACTGTTAAAAACTGATTTTATTAATTTTTAAAAATAAAAGTAATAAAAATTTGTTTAAAAATAAATTTTACAATAAATCATCATTTTAATAACATTTAAAATTTACAGAATAACCTTTTAGAAAATAAATCTCTTTCCAAA
>NZ_MXAN01000009.1:0-63080 GCF_002027545.1 Moraxella lacunata | reverse complement strand
TTGAGGTTTTTAAAAATCCACAAAAATCGGGGTTTGGAAAGAAGTCTAATTAAAAAATAAATTTAATGGTTTTAATTTATAAATAACTTATAAATTAAATAAATCGTAGGGTGCATACCACGCACCATTTAATATCATAATAATCAAGTTTGGCAATAATTTATTTGGTATTGTTTAATAAAGATATATTTTAAAATTTGGACGTGTAGGGGCAATTTATTCGCCCAAAAATCAACACTTTATCTTTATCACAGGGCAAATTTGATTTGCCCCTACAAATCTACCCAAAGGTATGGTTAATTAACAATGCCATTTAATTCTAAATTTAAATAAACATTCAAACCACTCAAAAAAACACCGCAATCAAATGTAGCCACCCTGCCAATAGCCCCGTTATCGCCCCCAAAATCACCAATGTCATCTCATCTTCTTTAAAGGCAGGTCTTAGCAGGTTTTGAAATTCATGGGGTGAGAGTTCTCGAATGCGAGATTCAAACAGCCCAAAGATTTTGCTTGCCCGAGATGTGTTCAGTTTAGGGTCTCTAATGGGTATCATGGTCGCATCAATGGATTTGTCAATAATGGTGTCTTTAAAGGCACTTAGCTCTTTGTTGTCCATACCCACTTTTAAAATGGATTTGACCACAGGCGACTCTAACAACTCATACAGGTGCGATTTCATGAGTTCACGGGTTTTTGCCGAGCGAGTGCCGTACATCATCTCACTCATGATGTTTTCGAGCGTAACCAGCTCATTCACAACAATCTCAGCAAAAACGCTGGACACTTCATCTTGGCGTTTCATAAAACCGCCCTGCCAGTCATAGACATGAAAATGGGGCAACATGGGTTTGACCCGACCATTATCATAGCGGAACAGACGGATAAAAGGGACTTTTTTGGGTTCGACAGGATTAAACACCATCCAAATGGCAATCCAGTTGGTCAATGCCCCCCAAATCGCCGCAAAAAATGGCACCGTCCAATGCTGTGGCACAAAATAAAAAATCCCCATCTGAACAATCCCAAAACCAAAGCCAATCACGGCACTGATTTTCCAGATGAAGTTAATCTCTTTTTTACCCACCCGCAAAAACATATCTACCATGAGCTTACGGTCGCTCTCCATGCGTTTGACAATCATCGCACGCATGTCCACCAACTCCTCAACATTGGTGGTTAGGTCAATGACTAAGGACTTCATCACCGCTGGCATCTCGCTGTGTGCATGAGCATAAATCCGCCGTCTAATGGCATAGGGCGTGTGCGTCCACAGGGCGTAGTAGCGTTCGAGCATAATCTCATCAATGAGACTTTCTAGGTTTTTGTCCACCGTCTCGGTGATGAACTGTGCCATCTCCTCAGGTTCCATCGCCTGCAAAAACTCATCGATGTTACCAAGTTTGGATAAAGTTTGGTCAACGATGACCCCAGAGATTTTGCCTGCTTTGGCAGGGACAATGCCTTGCCAGCCCAAGCCCTGCAAGCCCCACGGCATACCACGCACACGAATACCCCAAAACTTAATGGGGTGAAATAACATCTCCAACGCCATCCATACATGAGCCCATGTTACAAAAGCCGTAACGGGCGGAATGGTGAGCATGGCGATAAATTCGGGGTGTTCAGCTAGGGCTTGCCAGATGGAATTGAACATAAATCATCACTTGTTGGGGTTTGGCAATGGGCTAGACTATTGGCTAATTGACAAAATAAAATTAACAAAATAAAACGGATAATTCTACCACAGTTTTGTCTATTTTGTCAAAACCATCACGCAAATCTTTTGCCCAAATTTGCTTTTGAATAAATCTTATAAATTTGAATACACCTTTGAAAATATGCTATAATTAGGGGTTTTTGCTGTTCTTTTGTGCCAATCATGACCTCATCACGTCCTAACGATTCTGACATCAGCACTCGCGTCTTTGTACGCCGAGTGATCGTGGCGTCGTTATTTGTGCTTATTGGCATGATTGGACTGTTTGCTCGTTATGGTTTTTTACAGGTTCATCAATACAATAAATACCAAACCAACGCTGATAACAACCGCATCAAACTCATCTCCGACCCGCCATCACGGGGTTATATTTATGACCGTAATGGTGTGTTGCTTGCCGATAACGTACCGGTTTTTTCTGCGGTCATCAGCCCCGATGAGATTGAAGACCTAGCCTATACCCTAAAATTGCTCACCCCCATCTTTGGTCTGACTGATGAAGAGATTACGGACATTTTGGCAAGGATAGACAAATCCAAAAATGACCCCATTACCATCAAGATGGATTTGACCGAAGAGCAGATTGCACAGTTTAGTGAGCGAAAGCCTTTTTTTCGGGGGGTAAGCATTCAGACCAAACTCACCCGTGTCTATCCCCATGACGAGCTGTTCGCCCATGTCATCGGTTATGTCGGGCGTATCAACGACAAAGAAGCCAAAAAAATCGCCGAAGACGACTACAAAAAAGCCCTGTACGCTGGCACCGACCTGATTGGCAAAATCGGCATCGAAGCCCAATACGAAGAAGTCTTACTTGGCAAACCAGGCTATCAATCCGTTGAAGCCAACGCTCATGGCGAGATTCTAAGACAGCTAGACACCAAACCCCCTGTGGCGGGCAACGATTTGTATCTGAGTTTAGATTATGGACTACAAATGGCCGCCCAAAAACAACTGGCAGGACGACGTGGGGCGATTGTGGCACTTGACCCAAAAAATGGCGACGTCCTTGCCTTTGTCTCCAACCCCAGCTATGACCCCAATCCCTTTGTCTCTGGCATATCCAGCAAAGAGTATGGCATGCTTCGAGATGACATTGACCAACCTTTATATAACCGTGCCTTGCAAGGGCTATACCCACCTGCTTCTACCATCAAACCCTTTGAGAGCATGGGCTTTTTGCATTATGGCATCATGGGTTGGAATGACACCATTTTTGACCCTGGTTATTTTAGCTTACCAGGGGACAGTCACCGTTTTCGTGACTGGAAAAAAGGCGGGCATGGCACGGTCAATATGAGCAAATCCATCATCATGAGTGTGGATACCTATTATTATAAAAATGCTCACCGCATGGGCATTGACAAGCTTCATGACTGGATGAGTAGTTTTGGTTTTGGCAAAAAAACAGGCATTGACCTACCCAACGAAAAGGGGGGTATCATGCCATCACCCAAATGGAAAATGGACACCTACGGCAAAGAGTGGCTACCGGGCGAGACCATCTCGGTCTCTATCGGACAAGGGGCATTTTTGGCAAGCCCCCTACAAGTTGCCAATGCCACCGCCATGACCGCCATCAAGGGCAAACACCTAACGCCCCACCTGCTCAAACGCTCTGAAGGGCAGGCTCCTGTGACCATCATTGACAAACCTGACGGAGTCATCCCCTTTAATGGCACCGAAGCCGACTGGGACAGAATGCATACCGCCATGGAAGACACTGTCAAACGGGGTACAGCAAAGAACATCTACACCACCCGTTATCGCATGGCAGGCAAAACAGGTACGGCACAGGTCAAATCTATCGCCCAAGGCAAAAGCTATAACAAAGCCGCCATCAGCTCCCGTCACTGGGACCATGCGTGGTTCTCGGGTTTTGCCCCCGTGGATGACCCCCAAATCGCCATCGCAGTCATCGTCGAGAACGGTGGTGGCGGTGGTAAAGTGGCGGCTCCCATCGGGCGAGCGTTATTTGATTACTGGATTCTCCAACGTGAGACCAACCCCATCACACCACCCAGCGATGAAGAATTGGTAAAAATCCGTGCCGCCAAGCGTGAAGCCATCAAAGCCAAAATCGCCAAGGCAGAAGCCGAAAAAGCCAGAGCAAAAGCCGAAGAAGAACGCAAAAAGGCAGAAGAAGAAGCCAAACGCCAAGAAGCCTTGCGTAAACAAGAAGAAGCTCGACGCAAAGAAGCAGAACGCAAAGCCAAAGAGGCAAATAAATCAGCTAGAGCTTAAATGGCTTAATAAACCCAACCATACCACCCAATAAACACCGCCAAGAGAGACCCATGGCAAAACCACCCAAAGCAAGCTTCAAAACCACCAACAAAGCCACCAATCAAGTCCGTATCATCGGCGGACAGTTTAAACGCCGTAGCATCAGCTTTATAGACGCTGACGGATTAAGACCCACCCCTGACCGCTTGCGTGAGACACTTTTTAACTGGCTCATGGCAGACATTCATGACGCCAAAGTGCTAGACGTCTGTGCAGGCTCGGGCGTGTTGGGCTTTGAAGCACTATCACGGGGGGCATCTCACGTCGTCATGATAGAACCTAGCCCCACCCAAGCACGCACCATCGAAGATAATGCCGACAGCCTAAAACTCACCCGCAGTCAGCTGTCCGTCATCAACGACACCGCCCAAACCGCCCTACCCACGCTTGGCACGCCCTTTGATGTCATCTTTATTGACCCGCCTTATGCACTTGATATTTGGCACGACATCATCAGTGGCATTATCGAGCATGGGCTTTACCACGCTGACACGTTGTGCTATATTGAGAGCAACACTGCCCTAAATGACATTCTTACCCCTTTTTGTGCCAACCTCTTTAAATCCACCAAAATCGGTCAAGTACATGCAGGGCTATTTACCCTGCCCATTTAGCCTGCTGTTTAACTTATGGTAAATTCCATTCAAAACACAACAAGGGTTTTTCCGTTTGTGGTGACCCATGCCTGCCCATAATGGTTTTCCCACCCACAGGCAGGTTCAGGGCGAGCAGAAAACCCAATTTGGCATACTTTTTAGACCACCACCAAAAAAACACCCACCAAGCGTTTACTTTTTGGGTAAATTTATTTAAAATAATCACTTATCGCCAAACCATTTTAACACCCCACAAAAACAAGAACATTGTTGCGTTTGGCACAGCCATCCCACTCTTTTTGCCATCTAGCAAGGTTTTCATGAAACGCATCGTTCTTAGCACATCTTCTTCTAGCCTAAACTACATTAACACGCCCCACGCTGTCCGTCTGGTGCCTTTTCACGTCATCATCAATGGCAAAGACCACCTTGATATCAGAGACATCGATACGGCTCGTCTGAGCAAAATGCTCTACGACAACCCCAACCTATCCGTCACAACCAGCCCACCAACCGCTGATGAAATCAATGCCCTATTTGACGAACTGTATGCCGAAGGCTACGAAGAAGTTCTGGTTTGCACCATCTCATCCGCCATCAGTAAAAGCCATGAGATTTTTAACACCCTAAAAACTAAATTTGTTGGCAAAATGAACATCTATGTTTACGACACCAAAACCCTAAATATTGACGAAGGGGCGTTGGCATTTGAAGCGGACTTGATGATACAAGAAGGCAAATCCATGCTTGACATCATCAATCGCTTGGATGAGCTACGCAAAAACAGCCTGTTCATGTTTACCTTATCTGACCTAAACTTTATCGTCCGCAACAAAAAACTCTCCGCCCCTGCTGGCTTTATCGCCAATCTGTTTGGCATCAAGCCCATCATGTGGGTGGATGATATCGGGCGTGTCATTCCCCGTGACAAAATCCGCAAAATCGAACGTAGTATTAACTACATGGCAGAGACTGCCATCGCCCACATTGGCAACAAAGACGCTTTTATCTATATGGTTGATACTTCCATGGGCTTTTATACCGACAGTTTCCAAGAACTGTTTGTCAATGGCTACGGACTTCGCAATGTGCCAGTCATCCCTGTCTCCACCGTCTCCCTTGCCAACCATGGGCCGACAGGCGTGGGGCTGGGCGTGTATTACGGTAAAGTACCCAGAATCGTCAAATATCTCAAATAGTCAGGGTAGGCATGCTCTAACAAGCGGACTTCGGTTCGCTTTTTTTGTTTTTGCTTTGATTTAAAATATCAAATGATGCTATTTACAAGACCAATGATTTTTAGTAAAATCATGGCAACTTACCAAAGGAATACCCATGAAACGCATCGTTCTTAGCACGTCCACTTCCTGCATTGGGCATTTATCAGTACCGCACGGCATTCGTTTGGTGCCACTTCACATCATGGTTAATGGCACTCATTTTTTGGATGGCAAAGACATTGACACCGCCCGTCTGAGCGGCATGCTCTACCAAAACCCCCATTTGGACGTTTATTCCACACCGCCCACTTGCCAAGAGATTGAAGAGATTTTTGATGAGTTGTATGAGTCAGATTATGAAGAAGTACTGGTCTGCACCGCCGCTTCGGTACTGAGCCAAGCCCATGAGAATTTCTCAAAAGTCATCCCCAAGTATGTCGGCAAAATGAACATCTATCTGTACGACAGCAAAACCATCAACATCAATGAAGGAGCTTTGGCATTTGAAGCAAGCCTAATGATGCAAGAAGGCAAATCCATGCTTGACATCATCCACCGCTTAAATGCCCTGCGAGCCAATAACGCATTCATCATGAGTCTATCTGACCTGAGTGTTTTAATACAAAGAAAGAAACTCTCTGCCCCTGCTGGCTTTTTTGCCAATCTACTTAACATCAAACCCATCTTATGGATTGACGATAACGGCTATGTCGTGGTCAAAGAAAAAGTGCGTAAATTTGAGCGGGTCATGCATTACATGGCGGACATCGTCGTGGGTCAAGCCGCCAACCGAAACGCCTTTATATACATGGTAGACACATCCATCGGACTACATACGCATGAATTTAAAAGACTCTTAGCCAATGAATATGGGCTGCATGACATTCCCGTCATTCCCATATCCACCGTCGCACTCGCCAATCATGGACCAACGGGCGTGGGGCTGGGCGTGTATTATGGAGACACGCCTAGGGTGTTTGAGCATTTAATATGATGATAAAGGGGTGTTGTTGTGATGCGGTTTTTTTGATTTACTTTATCAAAAATCGTTTTAAATCCAGATAAAAACAAAAACAACCATTTTGTCTAAACTTTGTCTAAATTTTATCTAACAAATCACAATCAGCACCGAGCGGTTATTTTTTAATACATTTTGATAAAAACGTTTAAATTTTTCAAAGTATTCTGCCAGCTCTTCGCCAATCTCATCACATTCATCTTCATCATCCCAAATGGACGGATAAATATCAGCTTCTTCAAACTTGGTAAAATCCGCCTGTTTGATGAGCTTATCAATATCTACTTTATTAAGGGCATTGACTACATTGGCAACGTTATCAGCGTCCAATAAATACACCCCTTCATCGCTTAGTGCGTCCGTACCAAAAAACCCTTGATACAAAGCAATCTGCTCTGGGGTTTTGACTTCATCTTCATCATCATAACTGGCAAAGCCCGTCAATAAAAAATGCAAGCCGTCCCATAATTTATCAAGATTGGCAAAATCTTCATCATCAATATTGTCATCAAGCTCTTCTAAATTTTCAAAAAATTCTTCCACGCTGTCGTCATCATTATTTGACAATAACGCTTTATATTCTTTGGCTTGACTGTCGTCAATGGCATAATAACTGGCGTACATACCCATGATTTGCTCCTTTTGGGATTTAGGATTTAGGATTTAGGACTTAGGATTAAGCATTAAAAAACCAATCAGCATAGTACTGATTGGTTTTATTGTAAAACATCAAACAGTCAAAATCAAATCAACGATTTCACCGCTTCCACGACTTTATCGGTGGTAATACCAAAATGATTAAACAAGTCTTTGGCGGGGGCGGACTCGCCAAAAGTCGTCATGCCGATGACTTTGCCGTCAAGTCCGACAAATTTATACCAATAATCGGTAATGCCCGCTTCCACCGCCACACGATTTCTTACATCGCTAGGCAGTACGCTTTCAATATAATCACGGTCTTGTTTGACAAAAACTTCGGCACATGGCATAGATACCACACGCACGCCCACGCCCTGCTCGGTTAGTGTCTTGTGAGCTTGCATTGCCAAGTCCACCTCCGACCCTGTGGCGATGATGATGGCTTGCAAGTCGCCTTGCTCTTTGGCAAGCACATATGCCCCTTTTTCAATCAAGGCAACCTGCTCGTCCGTACGGTCTTGATGGGCAAGGTTTTGGCGAGATAGGATAAGGGACGTTGGGGCATTGGCAGTTTGTAGGGCAACTTTCCACGCCACCGCCGTCTCTACCGTGTCGCACGGTCTCCAAGTGAAGTGGTTTGGCGTTTGGCGTAGGCTTGCAATCTGCTCCACAGGCTGATGGGTCGGGCCGTCTTCGCCAAGCCCAATGCTGTCGTGGGTGTAGACATTGATGATACGCTGTTTCATGAGAGCTGACATACGCACCGCATTACGAGCGTACTCCATAAACATCAAAAACGTGGCAGTATAAGGGATAAATCCGCCATGCAACGCCACCCCGTTGGCGATGGCGGTCATGCCAAATTCACGCACGCCATAGTGTACATAGTTGCCGTCAGCGTGGTCTTGTACGCCCTTAGCACCGCTCCACAAGGTCAAGTTTGATCCTGCCAAGTCTGCCGAACCGCCCAAAATCTCGGGCAATAATGGAGCAAACGCACCAATGGTATTTTGGCTTGCCTTACGAGTGGCGATGGTGTCGCCTTTGGCTTGGCAGGCTTTGATAAACTCGTCCGCTTTGGCGTTAAAATCGCTTGGCAACTCGCCTGACAGTCTGCGTTGTAGCTCGCTCGCCTCACTTGGATATTTGGCTTGATACTCGGCAAATTGGGCGTTCCAGTCGTTTTCTAACTTCTCGCCCTTATCGCACGCATTCCACGCTTGATAAATGTCATCGGAAATCTCAAAGGCATTGGCATTATTCCAGCCCAATTCGCTTCGAGTTAGCGTAATCTCATCGACACCAAGTGGCGAACCATGACTGTCTTCTTTGCCTTGTTTGTTGGGACTACCCAGACCGATGATGGTTTTACAGATGATGAGCGTAGGCTTGTTGGTTTCGGCTTTGGCTTGCAAAGTTGCTTCACGAATGGCATCGGCATCGTGTCCGTCCACGTGGAGTACTTGCCAGTTATAGCTTTCAAAACGCTTGGCGGTGTCGTCAGAGAACCAGCCTGTAACGATGCCGTCAATAGAAATGCCATTGTCATCATAATAGGCGATGAGCTTGCCAAGTCCTAACGTACCAGCGAGCGAACAGGCTTCGTGCGACACACCTTCCATAAGGCAACCGTCCCCCAAAAAGCAGTAGGTATAGTGGTTGATGATGGCGTTGTCGGGTTTGTTAAACTGTCCTGCCAAGGTCTTTTCAGCTAAGGCAAAACCCACCGCATTGGCAATGCCTTGCCCCAAAGGCCCTGTGGTCGTCTCAATGCCGTCCGCATAGCCATGTTCGGGGTGTCCTGCGGTTTTGGCGTGCAGTTGGCGGAAATTTTTGATGTCATCAATCGTCAAATCATAACCCGACAAATGTAGCAAGGCGTACAGTAGCATAGAGCCGTGTCCGTTTGACAGCACAAAGCGGTCTCGGTTTGCCCATTTGGCGTTTTTGGGGTTGTGATTTAAAAATTCACGCCACACGACTTCGGCAATGTCCGCCATGCCCATCGGAGCCCCAGGGTGTCCTGAGTTGGCTTTCTGGACGGCGTCCATAGCAAGGATACGAATGGCGTTGGCGTTGTGGCGTTGGTTTAGGGGGGTTGGCATAAGGAGTATCCAAATTCTAGAAGTGAAAATTTGCGGTATTATAGCATAATCCGCCTTATTGGGCGAATTTTGGCAAGAAAAAACCGCTTAATCCCAAGACTAAACGGTTTGTATGAAAACATTATTTCAACACTTCAAGTCCACCCATATAAGGTTGCAGTACCTTAGGAATATTGACCGTGCCGTCTGCGTTTTGGTGGTTTTCTAAGATGGCAAGGAGCGTTCTGCCCACCGCAAGCCCTGAGCCGTTTAGGGTATGGACAAGCTCGGTTTGCTTACCGTCCTTAACCCTTGCCCCCATACGGCGAGCCTGAAAATCGCCACAGTTAGAACAGCTACTAATCTCACGATAAGTATCCTGAGACGGTAGCCACACTTCAATATCGTAAGTCTTGACCGCCCCAAAGCCCATGTCGCCTGTGCATAGCGTGATGACACGATAGGGAAGCTCCAACGCTTGCAAAATACTCTCGGCTTGGGCAGTCATCTCTTCTAGGGCTTGCATGGACGTGTCCGCTCGCACGATTTGCACCATTTCTACTTTTTCAAATTGGTGCTGACGGATAAGCCCACGAGTGTCTCGTCCTGCCGACCCTGCTTCACTTCTAAAACAAGGCGTATGAGCGGTGAGCTTCATCGGCAAATCGCTTGGTGATAAAATGGTATCACGCACAGTGTTGGTGAGTGGCACTTCACTTGTCGGTATCATATAATAGCTGTCTGACACCTTAAATAGGTCTTCTTCAAATTTAGGCAGTTGCCCTGTCCCCTTTAAGCTCTCGGCATTTACCATATAAGGCACATACATTTCGGTGTAGCCCTTACTGATGTGCGTGTCTAGCATGAACTGAATCAACGCTCGGTTAAGCCGTGCAAGTCCGCCTTTTAATGTGCTAAATCTTGCCCCTGTGAGTTTGCTTGCCAACGCAAAATCAAGCTGTCCCAAGCCTTCGCCAATGTCGGTATGGTCTTTAATCTCAAAATCAAAGACTCGTGGCACGCCCCATTTGCGTACTTCCACGTTGTCGCTCTCGTCCACCCCCACAGGCACGCTGTCATCGGGCAGGTTCGGTATGGCAAGGCTTGCGTTTGTGATAACCGCTTGCAAGTCTCTTAACTCGTTTTCGGCGGTTTTCATCTGGTCGCTGACTTTTTCCATTTGGGCAAGCAGGTCATCGGCATTTTCGCCACTGCGTTTTAATTCGCCAATTTTTTTTGCCCCTGCGTTTTTTTGGGCTTGCAATTCTTCGGTGCGGACTTGTAGTTCCTTGCGTTTGGTTTCTACGTCCGTCCAAAACACCACGTCAAGTTCATAGCCACGGGTTGCCAGTTTTTCTTTTAAAGTAGTCAAATCGGTGCGTAATAATTTGGGGTCTAGCATGGGTTTACCTTTTTACTAAAATTTTGCTCATCATATCAAATTTACCACAAAATTTCACTTGTTTTTGTTTTTTGGGTTTATTTTTTGGCAAGTTTTGGGTAATATAGGCATTTTTACCGAGAATTGACCGCCATGAGCCAAGCCAAAACCAAAAAACAAGACGCACTCTACCCCTACACCCTACAACCTGTCGCCCTAAACATGACGGACGCTGAATTCAAATCGGCACAGCTTGCCCTATTTGAAAAAACCGCCCAATCGGTCGGCTTCAAATCCATTCGCACCAAAGAATGGGGAATTTTGGGCGTGTTGGTCGTGCTTGCCATTTTGGGGCTTATTTTTGTCAGTGGCTATTCTACGATTATTTTTTGGATTATGCTTGTGGGCGTGGGCATCTACCTTGCCCTGCGGACGCTTGGGCTACAATGGTACATGAAAAAAGAATTTGAAAAACAAGTTGCCGAGAGCGGTCTGCCCGATGAGATGAGTGAGCTAAAACTTGGCGTGCAAAGTCATGGGCTTATCATGGCTGTGCCTGTCAAAAATGCCCCCGCTCCGCAAATGCGTGGCATGAACCTACGCCACGCCCCCATGCAACAAGGGGTCATTCCGTGGTCGGCAGTTAGCCAATGGGACGAGACGGCCAATTTTGTTTTTATCATGTTTGAGCTAAATGGACAAAAGGGCAGTCAAATCCTGCCAAAACGCCTAAGCCAACAGCATTTCCCCGTAAATACCGTCATCAAGCATTTACAAGAAGTTACACCAAAGGGCTTGAAAGCGGATAATATAACAGTATAATGATTCTCAATAAATCCACAAATTTACTGTGTATTTATTGAATAAATTTATGATAATCATCAAAATCACTAATTTTACTCATCATAAAATTGTGGTATTATGATTATATAAATAAATTGATTACCAAAAATCAATTTATAATACTGATTTATAAACCAACCAATCGGAGAAATGTTATGAGTACCAATCAAATCGGTCTTGAAAAAGCAGAACTTACCCCAGTCATCAAAGCCCTAAACGCCCTACTGTCTAGCTATCATCTGTTTTATATCAACGTGCGTGGCTATCATTGGAATGTCAAAGGCGAGCATTTTTTTACCTTGCACCCAAAATTTGAAGAGCTGTACACCGAGCTACAACTGCAAATTGACGAAATTGCCGAACGTATCCTAACCCTAGGTGGCACGCCACTACACGCTTATAGCGACTTTGCCGAGCGTTCTAGCATCAAAGAAGACAAAGGCGTGTTTGATGGTCGTGGCTGTGTGGAAGGCGTGGTTAAGGGCTTACAAACACTTATCGAAGAACAACGAGCCGTTGCCGAGCTTGCCGAATCAGCATCTGACCAAGGTACTGCTGATATCGTAACAGGCTACATTCAAGCCCAAGAAAAAGAAATTTGGATGTATAATGCGTTTTTGGGTTAATCCACATCATTTAACCCATCATTAACCCAATTGAAAAAGCCCTTAACTCTACATTAAGGGCTTTTTATCGTGCCTATTTCTAATTCCAAAACAGATCACCATCAGCCAAATGCTGGCGCACGCTTAGGAATGGTGCCCAAAAATTCATTTCGTGCTTGATTGTCCGTCTCATACACCCCAAGCATACACGTGGTGCGAGTGGTGGACTGTTGTTTGCCCACACCACGCATCATCATGCACATATGGCTTGCATCCATGACGACCGCCACACCACGACAGTCCGTGAGTTCATGGATGGCTTGGGCGACTTGTTTGGTTAGGTTTTCTTGGATTTGTAGGCGTTTGGCATACATATCAACAATGCGAGCCAATTTGGATAAGCCCAATACCTTACCATTTGGCAGATAGCCGATGTGTGCCACGCCAAAAAACGGCAAGATGTGATGCTCGCACAATGAATAAAATTCAATGTTTTGCACAAGCACCAAATCAGCATTATCGCTGGCAAATACGGCATTATTGGCAACCGTATGTAGGTCTTGATGATAACCTGCCGTCAAGTCGCCAAAGGCTTTGGCGGCACGCATGGGCGTATCAAGCAGTCCTTCACGGCTTAGATTTTCGCCACTGGCCAAGATGATATTGGCGTAGTTCTGGGCGGTGGCTTCTACATCAAAAGAAAAGGCGGGCGTGGCGTGGCTGTCGCAATGTTGGCACATGGTATTATCAAATAAAAATAAACGTGATATTATAGCGAAAAAGACAAGATTTGCCAAATGGTTTGTGTGTTTTGCGGTGTGAATGGGTTATAATTTTACCCTTTTTAAAATAGGGCGTGTTGAACATTGATAATATTCTTATAAAATAAGATGAAAATTTAACACTTTTATCAATTTTTGCATGAAAAATGGCTAAATCTGGTTTTTCTGCGTCAAAAACTTGTCTGATAGAATGACTATCAGCCTGCGTTTTTTCCCTGAAAAACGTACGATTTTTCTCATTTTTCATTGCAAATACCAACATTCAACACGCCCTAATCAAATCCAAATAAATGGCGATGTAATTAAAAGTTTACAATCGTTCCTAAATTTTCCCCATTTGACAAAATCTGTGGTATAATGCCAACAATTTTAACTAAATGCGTGGAGCGACTGATGTTATTAAAAGGTCAACGATTTGTGGTAACGGGCATCGCCAGTAAGCTGTCGATTGCTTGGGCGATTGCCGAATGCTTGCACCGTGAAGGGGCGGAGCTGATTTTGACTTACCCCAATGACAAAATCAAAAAACGGGTAGACATGGCGGCCGAGACCTTTGGGGCGGTGGCGGTGTTGCCTTGCGATGTTAGCTCGGACGATGAGATTGCCAAATGCTTTGATGAAGTAGCTCGCATTTGGGGCGACGGCGTGAACGGTGTGGTACACGCCATTGGTTTTGCCCCTGCCGAGCAGTTGGACGGTGATTTTACAGACGCCACGACCCGTGAAGGCTTTGCCATTGCTCATGATGTGTCCAGTTATAGCTTTGTGGCACTTGCCAAAGCCAGTCGTGAACTGCTTGCCAAACGTCAAGGCTCACTACTTACTTTGACTTATGAAGGCAGTATTTCTGTATTGCCAAATTATAACGTCATGGGACTTGCCAAAGCCAGTTTGGAATCATCGGTGCGTTATTTGGCAAGCTCGCTGGGCAAAGAAGGCATTCGTGTCAATGCCATTAGTGCAGGCCCCATTCGCACGCTTGCCGCCAGTGGCATCAAGTCATTCCGCAAAATGCTGGACGTTACCGAAAAAGTAACGCCCTTACAACGCAACGTCAATCAAATGGAAGTGGGTAACACCGCCTTATTCCTGCTATCGCCTTGGGCGAGCGGTATTACAGGCGAGATTTTGTTTGTGGACGCAGGGTTTAATACGGTCGGACTAAGCAGTGAGCTTATGGAGCTGGTGGCGGACGATACCGAGTAAGGCACGCCCAAGGTTTGTAAAATTTTGTAACATTTTAACAGCACACAATCAAGCACGTCTTGTGTTGTGTGCTTTTATTTTTGTCCAAAGTTTTGTAAACTAATTGGTTTGTTATCACTCATTTATCGGTCATGCAAAACCAACTTCCCACTTGGGTACTGTGTGGGGCGGTGGTGTTGGCATTTAGTGCTGGCATTTTAAACACAACCGCACTCATGGGATTTACCCACGTTTCGGCATCACACGTTACGGGCAACATCAGCCTGCTGGCGGTAACGTCTTTTCATCATGACTGGGAAAACCTGTGGCTACTGCTCGTGTCGGTGGGTTCGTTTTGGCTTGGCTCGGTGCTAAGTGGCATGATTATCGGGGGTAGTGAGCTACACATCAAACGTCATTATGGCTATGCCATGTACCTAGAATTTGTCCTGCTCTGTGGCAGTCTGTGGCTGTATCTATCGGGCAACGGCTACGGGCAAATGCTCATCGCCATGGCGTGTGGACTACAAAACTCCATGGTGGCAACCTATCATGGGGCAGTGGTGCGTACCACGCATTTGACAGGGGTAACGTCTGATTTGGGGGCGACTGTGGGGCATTGGCTTGTGGGACGAAAGGTCAGCCTTGCCAAAGTGGTGCTACAAAGTGCGTTATGGTGGGGATTTTTTGGCGGTGGCTTTGTGGCGGTGTGGCTCTATGCCAAATATGGCTATTGGTCAATGCTTCTACCCATTACCATTATTTTTCTTTCGGCAATCAGTTATGTGCATATGGAAAAATGGTTTCACCGCTCCGAGCGTATGATTAAATTTATGATGATAAAACGCAAAAGAAAAAGATAGGGCAGAGATTATTATTGGTAGGGTTTTAAAAATATTGGGGAAATTTTAATATCAATGGTTATAACTTTATAATTAAAAATATGATTAATTAAATACTTACAATTTTTAAAATGTATTTTTAAATAAAATACTTGGGCGAATATAATTCGCCCACTACATATCCCAATTTAATAATACCAAATTAAAATAAAATAAAATAAATTAAAATCAAATGATTTAAAAGAAATTAAGATAATACTTTATAAACAACCCAATATTATAAAATCAGTCATTTTAATATCAGCCCTACCCGTCCACTTTAAAATTTTCCAAATCAGGCAATTCGGGCAATTCTTTTAAATCTGTCAAACCAAATGCGTCCAAAAATGCCTTTGTGGTGTGCAACAGGGCAGGGCGACCCAACACGTCTTTATGCCCCTTTTCCATAATCCAACCCTTATCAAACAGTTGGCGTAAGATATGGCTAGACACGCTCACGCCACGAATATGTTCGATGTCCGAGCGAGTTACAGGCTGTTTATAAGCGATGACACTTAGGGTCTCTAACAGGGCTTGGCTTAGGGTCTCTTGGCGTTCGGGGAATACCTGATGAATAATGCGACTGTATGAGTCCTTGATTTGCAAACGATAACCACTGGCGGTCTTGGCAAGGGTCAGCACGCTGTGCGACAAACGCTCTTCTAGCACCGCCAGTGCCACGTCAAATTCATCTTGGCTTATCATCAAATGCTTTTTTAAATCATCTGCCGTCAAAGGCGACTCGCTGGCGTGCAGTAGCACTTCAATATAGCGACTTAACGCTGTGGCAGTGGCGTGGGTGTTTTTGATGTCGTCAGCGATATTGTCGCTATCGCTGTTGGGTATAAGCGTTGATAAGGGTTGGTTGTTTTGCATACAGTTGTCTAGGGCGTGTTGAACATTGATAACATTTTTATAGATATGGCAAAATTTGACAATTTCAACCAATTTTTGCATGAAAAACGGCTAAATCTTGTTTTTCATCGTNNTTTTCATTGCAAATACCAATATTCAACACGCCCTAATGATTAATGAAGCCAATATAAAGTCTGCTCGGACAAGTCAAAGCCGGTGTTATTGATGTTAAATAAAGGGTCTTTTTGCTTGCCTTTTTTGGACGTGGGGGCGTCCATGACTTCAAGCTGAAAACTCTGGGCGATGTCCACATTTATCTCACTTTTGAGTAGGGCGTCATCACCGTCAGCAAAGCCAATCAGCCTCCGTTTTAGAAGTTCAAGCACCGCCACAAAACTCACGACCACGCCCACACGCCCCTGCGTTTCATCAAGCAGCTCGGCAAACGTGCCAGAACCTTGTTGGCTTAACATCAGGCTAATCTTGGCGATACGCTCAGGCAGTGGCACAGGGTCGGTCTTGATGTGGTGCATTTGATAATCGGGCTTGATTTGCATAGTAATCAAGCTGTTGATGAGTATCTGGGGCGAGTAGCTTGGCAGTTCGGCTTTCATGGCTTCACTGCTGGGCAGGCTGGCAAACGCCAAAAACACATCACGTTCTAGGCGGATAAGGCTGTCTAGTCGGCGACTGGCTTCTTTGATTTGGGCGTATTCTTCTAGCCGTCTGATGAGTCGTGCTTTGGGGCTTAGCTCTTCGCCTGTGATTTGTGGTTGGGGGAGCAAAAGTTCGCTTTTTATGGCGATGAGCGTACTTGCCATGAGCAGATAATCGCCCGCTAATTCAAAATAAGTATCATCAAGCTCTTTGATATAAGTCAAATACTGCTCGGTAATCGGCAAAATGGCGGTTTCGGTCAAATCAAAATTATTCTTTTTGACCAAATACAACAAAAAATCCAGCGGGCCTGCAAATTGTTCAAGCCATATCGCAAATGCTTGGGGCGGAATATATAAATCATCGGGCAATGATGAAACGGGCGTATCAAAAATACGGATAGAAGAGAAGTTCATAATTAAATAAATTTAAAATATATCAAAAAAATTGTTTTAATTCGTACCAAAAGCCACGATGGTTGCCATATCCTTTATCACTACATGTTTTTGTAAAAATACCTTGTGAATCAGACACTCCAATGACTTCACTGACTTGTAATTTACCGTTATTTTTTGTTAGGCAGAAGTTGGATGTGGTGTAGTATCTAAAGTTTTGTATCGAATAAATGTCGTTTAGTCGGTACTCAAACTCTTGGGGAAAGATAAAGCAGTTGTCAGGATTTTTTGGTATCGGTATTACTCCAGAATACGAAGTTCTATTACTAATGTTGTTGTATTTTTGCACTTGAGTTATATTTTCTAAAAAAATTAATGATTTTGTGTTTTTCAGTTTCAAACTTGGCATCATTCAAGTAAAAACAGGGCTTGTTATCTTTTAGGATAATCAACTCCCCACCTTCTGCAGGCCCTTTCTTGCAGGCAGTAAGCATGGTTGTTAATACCAATAAGATAATTAGTGGCAGTTTCATAAATACTCTATTTTTTCTTCAACTGTATTAAAAAAGCCAACGTTTCAATCGCCACCAAAAACCACGATGGTTGCTGTATGCTTTATCAGTGCATATTTGTGTAAAATAGCCTTGTGAATCACGCACATACTCTGCTTGATTGATTTGTAATTTGCTATTGTGTTCTGTTAAACAAAAGTAAGCACTGGCACTGTATTTACTGCTAGATACGACATAAATGTCATTTAGCCGATATTTAAAGTCTGAAAACATAAAACAACTGTCAGGGCTTTTTAATATAGGTAAGTCGCCAGTAAAATAAGTATCTTGTCCTTCTTTTTCATTATTTACAGATGGTTCGCTATTCTCAAGAAGCAGATGATAATTGTACGTTTTTTCATCATTATATTTTTCGTCATATAAATAAAAACAAGGCTGATTGTCTTTTAGTGTAATTAGCACGCCACCATCGTTGGGTTCTCCATTGCTACAGGCGGTAAGCATGGCACTCATCAATACCAATGTCATTAGTGGTGATTTTTTCATAAGAACATTCCTACTGGATGAAATGCATTAAAAAAGCCAACGTTTCAATCGCCACCAAAAACCACGATGGTTGCTGTATGCTTTATCAGTGCATATTTGTGTAAAATAGCCTTGTGAATCACGCACATACTCTGCTTGATTGATTTGTAATTTGCCATTATTTTCTACTAGGCAAAAGTAGGAGTTGGCATTATATTCCCTGCTAGATACAACATAAATATCATTTAGTCTATAGCTAAAGTCTGAAAACATAAAACAGTTTTCAGGGCTTTTTAATATGGGTAGGTCGCCAGTAAAATAAGTATCTTGCCCTTCTTTTTCAATATCCACAAATGGATTGAGATTGGCGAGAAAAAAATGATAATTGTCTGCTTTTTGATTATTATCTTTTTCGTCATACAAGTAAAAACAAGGTTGATTGTTTTTTAGTGTAATTAGCACACCGCCATACTCAGGTCCATCGCAGGCGGTCAGTATGGTACTCATCAATACCAGTATCATTAACAGTGATTTTTTCATAAAAGCATTTCCTATTTTATGATATCAAAACATTCTGTCCATTTGATGTTTTTGGGTAATAACAAAGGTTCATTTGGATTTTTTAAGAAATAAGCCAAGCATTTTTCATAATATGTTTTTAGAGAATAAAATTTTGCTTTTTGACCAAACTTTAGGATGTCAAAATAGTGCGAGATGACCTCGGCTTGTTGTTCTAGGCTATAATCAGGAAAATCTATACCGTCGTTGACGATGTCATAATCATAAGCCTTGGCACTATTAGAAGCTTGACCATTTTGTGTACCACCACTGCCAAAGTATTTACCCCCAACAAAAATACAAGCACCATGTTTTAGAGTGGAGCTGCCCAGCTGATTTTGCCAAATATGTACCATCTCGTGTATAAACCACACTTGGTGATTTTTGTCGCTAGTATTGGAAAAATCAATATTGCCTTTGCTGTATTTATCATAAATATCAGCAGGAAAGGTCATGTTATTGCCCAGTACTTGGGCATTGCCTGTTAGGTTATGAAACGGATTGCCACGGCAGATTTTTACCTGCTGATAGTTAATACTGTTTTTAAATATACGCCTTGCCATGGCAATCTCAGCAGATGTCAGCTCTCTGATTATTGATACTTGTATCTGCTTGGTGTGTTCTGACATCCCACCGATGATCCCACCACGATAAGCACTCTTAAACTCCATCATCATCCCCGTGTATCAAGCCTATCTCTACTTCTACCTCTTCCATATTATCGCATTCTATGACTTTGGTGTAGCCATCATCGTCGGTGATACCGACTGCGACAATTTTCTCGCCTAATTTAATACGGTAATTGATTTGGCGAAGCGGAAAGCCTGTATTCTCATCTATGAGTTGAAAGCGTTCTTTGTACTGCTTGGTAGCACTTGCTAAGTCATCGGTGATATTAAAGCAGCTGTTATCAATCATTTGACTGTTATCACCAGCAAATGTTAGATTTTGCATAGGCTCGGTAATAACGGCACCACAAGTTAGTTTGTCACCCACCATGGCAACATATTTGCCATGAACGTTAATGAATGTGTTACTTCGAATGATGGATGACCAAACGCCACATTTGGGACATAACAAACCATCATCCTCTCTTAGCCAGTAACGTCCATCGGTGCTTGATTTATTTTGGGTGGCTTTAATGATACCACCATGAGATGTGGTGGCACCATCTACTGCGATTGCTTTTTTCATAAAATATCCATTTCTAACTTAGATGATTTCTGTTTACTTTAACTTCGCAAGCGGTTTAATCCCAATCGCTCGTCTGGTTTTATCGAGCTGTTTTTGGGCGACACGGCGAGCCTTAACTGCTCCCATTTGCAAAATTTCTTCAAGCTCCTTAGGATTTGCCATAAGATGAGCGTATTTTTCACGCATGGGAGCAATCTCGCCGTCAATCTTATTAAACAAAATCTCCTTAGCTTCGCCCCAACCGATACCACGTCTATAATGCTCAGCAAGGGCATTTATCTCATCAGGCGTGGCAAAGGCTTTATAAATCTCAAAAATATTACACTCATCGGGATTTTTGGGTTCTTCGGGAGCTTGGGAGTTGGTTACGATTTGCCCGATTGCTTTTTTTAGTGCCTTTTGTGGGTCAATGGTGGGATTGCCGTCCCCGAATAGCGGAATGGTGTTGCCATAGGATTTGCTCATTTTGCGACCGTCAAGCCCTGTCAGCAGGGGCGTGTTTTCGTCCGTTACGGCAGTGGGGAGCGTGAACAGCTCTTTGTATTTAAAATTAAACGTCCCTGCAATGTCTCGTGCCATTTCAATGTGCTGAATCTGGTCTTTGCCGACAGGGACGTGCGTGGCGTTAAACATCAAAATATCCGCACTCATTAGCACAGGATAGCTAAACAGCCCCATGCTGATACCAAAATCAGCGTCCGTGTCTTCTTTGGCAAGGTTCATATCCACGCTCGCTTTGTAGGCATGGGCTCGGTTCATAAGCCCCTTAGCACAAGAGCAGTTTAGAATCCACGCAAGCTCAGGAATCTCGGGAATGTCCGACTGGCGATAAAAGGTAACTTTCTCGGGGTCAAGACCGCAGGCAATCCAAGTGGCGGCAATGGCTTTGGTGGAGCGATGAATCTCATCAGGGTCAAAACATTTGATAATCCCATGATAATCCGCCAAAAAGAAAAAAGCGTCATCATCGGAATTTTGTACCGCTTGAATGGCAGGACGAATCGCCCCGACATAGTTACCCAAATGGGGAATGCCTGTGGTGGTAATGCCTGTTAAAATGCGTTTGGTGGTCATGGCTTGCCTTAATATGTATTCAATTAAAGGGCGTATTATAGCAAATTCAAGGGAATTTTGACAATTTTTATTGAACCAATTATAATGCTTTTATTTTTAAATTAGATGATTTAAATATGAATAATGCTAAATGTTTGGCTAAAAATATCGATAATAAAGCCATTGATTGCCATGATGTTTTTGAAAATATTTATATAGATGATGATTTTTTAAATGAAAGAAATCAGCCTGCAATTCAAGAATGCGAAATTTTATTTGATGAAAATTTTGATTATCATGAATTAAATAAATTTTTAACAAGTTTAAAGTCGTGATTTTTTATTTTAAAAATTTACCATAAAAAGACGTAGGGGCGAATCACATTCGCCCAAATATCATTCTTTTTCAATTTTTTAAAACTCACCCATAATAATCCGTCCCGTCCGCCTGTGTTTTAAACCGCCGATGAAACCACATCCATTGGGCAATGTCTTTTTTGATACTTTGCTCCATGATGTCGTTAATACGCTGGGCGTCCGCCACTTCATTATCACTGGGGTAATTGTCAATCACAGGCGATAGGCTGATATGATAATGGGGGCGTTTGCCTTTGGGGATATTGTCAGGCGTTTGGCGAATCATATCAAAAGCAATAAACACAGGCGGATTTTTTTTATTCATGCTGGCAAATCGTCTTTGGGCGGTAATGGTTGCAGACGGCACGCCAAAAAATGTCGCCATGACCCCATGCTCCAAACCAAAATCTTGGTCAGGGCTATACCATATCACTTTGCCGTCTTTAATTCGACTGATGAGTTTTTTCATATCACGGCTATTGATTTGCTCATCAAAAATATGACGGCGACCATTATAAATAAACCATTCCAAAAGCGGATTGTTTTGTTTGCGGTACATACAATCAGCAGGGAAAAACTGCGTACATAACCGCCCACCCAAATCCAATGTCGTAAAATGCCCGCCCAATAATATCACGGCTTTATTTTCTTTTTGGGCGGTGATTAAATGCTGTAATCCTGAAATGCTAAACGTGCGTTTAAAGACATTGGGGCGAAACCATGCGTTTAGCGTTTCAAAAATGCCAATGCCTTGATTGACAAAAACCTGTTTGGCGATTAACACTTTTTCATCATCGCTTTTATTGGGGAATGCCAAAGTTAGATTGGTCAGCGTATCTTTTACCCGTCTTTTGATGAGTGCATACGCCAGTTCGCCAATTTTTCTGCCAAGCCAAAATTGGATACGCAAGGGCAAATAAATGAGCGGTAAAAATATCATCAAGGCAAACCAAATTCCCCAATATTTTGGCAATAAAAATTCCCACTCAAAAGGGGCTTTGTCCGCCATGCTTGTTTGTTTGTGCGTGGCGGTCAAATCGGGCATTTTTTTAATGTCAATTTGTGGGTTATTTGATTGTGGGGTTTGGTTGTCGGTGTGGCAATTTCCCCCACAGCAGTTTTTATCACTCATTGTTTTTGCCTGTATTTACTTTACTAAATTTTCCAATTCGTCCCAACGCTCCAACTTCTCCATAAGCAGTTCATCAATCTCCCCAAGTCGTTCGCTGTATTTAGTCGCCAATGCCAAATCACTGACAAACAGAGAGCCGTCCGCCAGTTTGTCATTTAGCTCGCTTTGCTCGCTTTCAAGGTCGGCAATTTCATTGGGTAGGCTTTCTAATTCACGTTGTTCTTTATAGGAGAGTTTGCGTTTTTGTTCAGCTTTGGGCGTGTCGGATTTTGGTTTGTCAGCTTTGACTGTTTCTGATTTTTCAACTTTATCCGCTTTGGGCTTGGTTGGTTCGCTCCGTGCTTTTTGGGTGAGATAATCTTGATAACCGCCCACATATTCATCAATCACGCCATGACCGTCCTTGTCCGTGCCAAATACCCAAGTCTGCGTTACCACGTTGTCCATAAAGGTGCGGTCGTGGCTGATGAGCAAAATCGTGCCGTCAAATCCTGCGACAAACTCTTCCAACAGTTCAAGCGTTGCCATGTCAAGGTCGTTGGTCGGCTCATCAAGCACAAGGACGTTGGCAGGTTTTAGCAAGTTTTTGGCAAGCAGAACACGGGCTTTTTCGCCCCCTGATAGGGCTTTGACAGGCGTTCTGGCACGGTTTGGCGTAAATAAAAAGTCCTGCAAATACCCCAAAATGTGCGTTCGTCTTCCGCCCACGTCCACATAATCCGAGCCTTCGGAGACGTTTTCGGCAACGGATTTATCAAAGTCTAATTGGTCTTTTAATTGGTCAAAAAAGGCGATGTTTAGATTTGTGCCAAGCTTGACCGTACCGCCCACTTTGGCAGAATCATCAAGCCCAAGCACGGTGCGGATTAGGGTGGTTTTGCCCACGCCATTATTACCGATGATACCAACTTTATCGCCACGCATGAGTAGGGTTGAGAAGTTTTTTACCAGTATTTTACCGTCATATTGTAGGGTTAAGTCCTTGACTTCACAGACGATTTTGCCTGATTTTTCGGACGTGTTTTGGGTGAGTGAGACACTGCCGACCACATCACGGCGTTGTTTTCGCTCTTCACGCAGTGCCTTTAATGCACGCACACGCCCTTCGTTACGAGTACGCCTTGCCTTAATGCCTTGGCGAATCCACACTTCTTCTTGGGCAAGTTTTTTGTCAAATTCGGCAAAGGATTTGGCTTCGCTTTCAAGCTCCAACTCCTTTAATTCTTGATAACGAGCATAGCCCTTAACCCCTTGGGTTACGTCATAAGTGGAGAGTTTGCCACGGTCTAGCTCCACAATGCGAGTGGCAAGATTATCCACAAATTTGCGGTCGTGCGTGATAAATAGTACGGTCAAATTTTGCCCTAAAAGGTAATTTTCTAGCCAGTCAATGCTCTCTACGTCCAAATGGTTGGTCGGCTCATCAAGTAGCAATACATCAGGCTTAACCACCAACGTCCGAGCAAGCAAAACCCGTCTTTTTCGTCCGCCCGATAAGTCGGCAAGGCGGTCGGTGGGGTTTAACCCCATGTTGTCAAGTAAGGTGCGAGCGTTGCGTTCTAGCTCCCAGCCGTGCAGGGCGTCAATCTCATGTTGTACGTCCGTCATACGCTCGCAGGCGGTCATGTCGCCCGCCCCACATTTGTCCGATAGGTCGTGGTATTGGCGGAGCAGGGTTGCCACTTTTTCATCGCCATTCATGACGATGTCAAGCAAGGTGCCGTCATCGCTTGGCACGTCTTGGGCAAGCATGGCAATCTTAATGCCGTCAGCAATGATAATCTCGCCGTCATCGGGGCTTTGTGTGCCGTCAATGAGCTTAAAGAGTGTGGATTTACCTTCGCCATTTCGCCCAATCAGACACACCCGCTCGCCCACATCAAGGCTAAAATTAACGTGGTCTAAGACAGGGGCAACGCCAAAGGCAAGAGAGATATTTTTTAGATGAATGAGTGCCATAATTTATTTTCAATACGGATTTTTGGTTCTGGTTCAAAAAGTATGCTATAAAGAAAACCGTTCGTGGTGAGCTATGCCTGCCCATGACGGTTTTCCTACCCGCAGGCATGGCTCAGGGCGAACGGAAAACCTAGTTTGGCATACTTTTTATACCACTACCTGCTTTTCAATGATAAAATGTGCCAATTATAGCAAATTTACACCTTAAAGGGGAAAATAAAATGACCGACACCCACGCTGATATTACCGATTTGCAAATCAAAATCGCCTATCTTGAAAATACAGTGGATACGCTAAATGACGTTATTGCCCAGCAGGACAGAGCCTTAAAAGACTTACAAGACCAATTAAAACTTTTGTATAAATTCTTGGAAAGTCGTGATGATGACGGCATTGCTCCGTTTGATTTACTCGCAGACAGACCACCGCATTATTGAGTGGATAAAACAAAAAACAGTATTTAATTTATAATAATAATTATTATTTGTAATCATTTATCCATATTTACAAATTTTTGATGAAATGCCAAAAAATGGGGTTTTTGTGCGGTTTTTGCTATTGCTTTATGAGTTATTTTGTTTTAATATGTAGCAATGAAACATTTGTTAAAACGTTTGTTATACGGTTGTAAAAACAGTTGTATGGATGTTTTGGCAGGATTTCTAGGTGTATGTGCGACATACGGAAATTTTATGGTAATAAATCGGAGTGGTTCTATGTTTAACTACAAACACTTAGCAGTAGCGATTGCATCCATCAGTGCAGTTAGCGTGGCAAGTGCAGCAGGTCTTGACCGTTCAGGGCAGGACGTTACAGCATTTTTACAAGATGGCACTTATGGCGAAGTGGTCTATACTTATATTGATGCAGATATCTCGGGTAAGGACACATCTGGTAACTCAATCTCTGACATCGCCGAAGCCTATGATTTTGGGCGTTTTGGTGTCAAAGCAGACATTAATGACACGTTTAGTGTGGGCGTACTCTATGATGAACCGTGGGGTGCGGCGGTAGAGTATCAGGGTAATAGTAATTTTGTGGCAGATAAAAATACAACAGCAACGATTTTTGCCCAAGCCATCAATCAGGGTACAAAAGCACAATTAAATGATAGCTTTACTTATAGAAGAGCAATTAAGCCAGTTTTAGACAGTGTTAAATCACCAGAGCGTGCTCGGGCAGTAGCATCAATCTTAGAGAGCAATTCAAATTCAGCACAAACCAAACTCATTACTGACCGATTAAGAGCGGCGGCTGCACATGCAGAAGCAACTGACGGTCAAGGCACCAACGTAGAGATTCGCACCCAAAACGCCACATTATTGCTCGGTGCCAAATTGGGTGAAAATAAAAATTTGCAAATCTATGGCGGCCCACAGATGCAACGTCTGACAGGCGAGGTGCATTTACGTGGTGCTGCCTATGGACCGATGACAGGCTATGATGCCAACATCGGGGCGGACATGGGTTATGGCTAGGTGGCTGGCGTTGCTTATAGCAAACCAGAAATCGCCTTAAAAGCAGCGTTAACTTATCGCTCAGAGATAGATCATGAGCGTTCTATTGCAGAGATCATTCCTGCAACAGGCTATGAGAGTTCTCAGAATTTTAAAGCAACCCTGCCTGAATCATGGAACTTAGATTTTCAAACCGGTATCAATCCAACGACATTGCTGACCGCTAAAGTGCGTTATGTTCCATGGTCTGATTTTAATATCACGCCGCCACAATATAGCGAAACAATCAAAGGTAGCAACCCTGTTCTTTATCCAAATGGCTTGCCTATTGTACGCTATGAGAAAGATCAATGGTCGGCAGAAGTCGGTTTGGGTAAGAAACTCTCTGACAAAGTATCTGTCTCTGGTAATCTGGGTTACGATAGTGGGGCGGGCAATCCAGTTAGTACACTTGGACCTATCAAAGGCTATTACAGCTTAGGGCTTGGGGCGAAATATAATATTACCCCAGAATGGTCGGTATCGGTGGGTGGCAAATACCTGAAATTTGGTGATGCTACCGCTCAGTTGCCTAATGGTGTAAAAGCGGGCGAATTTGATGATAATGATGGCTTTATCGCAGGTGTGAAGCTAGCCTATCAGCAAAAATAATCATGGCAAAATGTTTAAGACAAGTCAAAGCAGATGTTTTGGCTTGTTTTTTATTTTTAAAATAAGCAAAAATCTGATATTATAAGCCAAATTTTAACTTTTATTATCTAATATGAAAATTCTACCCGAAAAACAATTTCTTATCGCTCCGTCCATTTTATCAGCCGATTTTGCCCGTTTGGGCGATGACACAAAAGCCGTGTTAGACGCAGGGGCGGACGTGGTGCATTTTGATGTCATGGACAACCACTATGTACCAAATTTGACTTTTGGAGCGATGGTCTGCCGTGCCTTAAAAGATTATGGCATTACCGCTCCGATTGATGTGCATCTTATGGTAAAGCCTGTCGATAGAATGATTGAAGAATTTATCAAGGCAGGGGCGGATATTATCACGTTCCACCCAGAGGCATCGGAGCATATTGACAGAAGTTTACAGCTTATCAAGGATGGCGGTGTTAAATGTGGACTGGTGTTTAACCCTGCCACGCCCCTACACTACCTAGATTATACCATTGACAAACTTGACCAGATTTTGATTATGAGCGTAAACCCTGGCTTTGGCGGACAAAAGTTCATTGACGGCACGCTTGACAAAGTGCGAGCGGTTCGCCGTATGATAGATGAGCGTGGGCTTGACATTCGCTTGGAGATTGACGGCGGTGTCAATCCTGATAATATCCGTGCGATTGCGGATGCTGGCGTGGACATGTTCGTGGCGGGGTCGGCGATTTTTGGTAAAGATGATTATAAGGTGGTCATTGACAAAATGCGTGATGAGCTTGCCAAATCAGATTTTGCCAAATAAATGTTTTTCTATTTGAAAATATGAATGTAGGGGCGAGCCACATTTTCCCTAATACCATAAACCAAACCAATTAAATATACCCAAGAAAATTTAAAATTACCACAAATGTAATGATGTTTGGGTGTAGGGGCGTGCTGTGCACGCCTATAAAAAAATGATAACATTAAGGGACGTGCTCAGCACGTCCCCACAAAGCCTATGGTAGATATCAAATTCGTTAGGTATAATTATGCAAGAGACCAATCCCACCCCCAAACCCCCAAGCCTTGTCCCCATTGGCGTAACCATCGGGCTTGCCATTTTTGCCCTTGTGCTTGCCTTAGCAGGATATGGCTTTCGCCTACTGGCAGGGCATGACGTGGGGGCGGTGGTGCGTCATGCGTCTGTGGTGGTGTCGTTTTTTATGATTGTTGTGCCTGCGTTGTTTGTTGGTGGGGCAAAAATTTTAAACAAATTTAACGGGGCAAATATCCAAACCCAGAACGCCATCACGCTTGGGTATCTTACATCTGTTGTGGCGATTTTGACGATTATGGGGCGGTATAGCTGATGGCAAATTTTAAAATAAGCAACATTTTACCTGACGGCCTTGTTCCCAAAGATATTCCTAAAGGCTTGATTTTAACCCTTATCATCGTCATCATGCTCACAAGTTTGTCCGCTTATCGTTATGGCAATGGCAACAGTATGCAAGGCATACTTCACGTCCTAGAAAATTGGGTGCTATACCTTGTGCTAATCCCAAGCTGTACCGCCCTTGTCAGTCTGCCCATCAAGTACCGAGATGACAGCTTTGATGTGCGTATGGCGTACTATCTGGGAATGTTTGTGGGGCTGTTATTTATGATGGCAAAACTTAGATATTGGCGTTAAAACAGTTGCAATCACTGGCTGTTTTTAGTATACTATCAAACTAACAATTTGGCAAAAAGCCAATCACAGATGACAGAACACCACCCCAATCGGCGTGGTGTTTTTAGCTATGTATTGATAATTATCAGGAGAAACCATGCAACGCTATCCCATGACCCCACAAGGACACGCCGCCCTAGAAGCAGAATTAAAACAGCTCAAAACCGTGGAGCGTCCACGCATTACCGCCGCCATTGCCGAAGCTCGTGAGCATGGCGACCTAAAAGAAAATGCCGAATACCATGCCGCTCGGGAACAGCAAGGGCTGTCCGAAGCACGCATTCGTGACATCGAAGCAAAACTTGGCGGGGCTCAGGTCATTGACCCAACCACCCTACCCCAAGACGGGCGTGTGGTGTTTGGCGTGACTGTCATCATCGAAGACGTGGATTCGGGCGACCAAAAACGCTACAAAATCGTGGGCGAAGATGAAGCGGATGTCAAAGTCGGCAAAATCTCGGTCGGCAGTCCTATTGCCAAAGGTTTGATTGGTAAGTCAGAAGGCGATGAAGCCAAAATCCAAACCCCAAGTGGCTTGGCAGAATATGAGATTGTTGAAGTCTTGTACGAATAATGGCTTTTGCCAGCCATCGCCAACAAATATAAACGATACAAACAACACACTCACTAAGGTCGTCTTATGAAACATCTACATCTACTCATGGTTGTGATTACCATTGGGCTGTTTTTATATCAAACAGGGCTGATTTTCGCAGGCGGTCAGGTGACTCAGTCACGCACCTTTAAGATAGCAAGCCACATCATCTATCTGTTACTGGTTGGCAGTGGGCTTTATTTGATGTGGCAGTTGTGGCAAGTAGCAGGGGCTCAGCATTGGGCGGTTGTCAAGATTATGCTATTGGCTGTGGCGGTCTCTGCCAATATCAAGGCTTTGCGAGCTCCGCTACTGAGCCAAAAAAAGGCAGGTATGGTGATTGCAGGTATCGCCTATGTGGGGATTTTGGTGTTGGCAGTAACCAAGCCCATGCTTTGATACACCATGGCACATGATGACATCCCTGTCATGTGCCATCCTTGCCGTTTCTGGTTTTTTGTGAGTGATGATACTTATAAATTGATATCTATTAATTGGGACAGCCACTCGCCCCTACACGCCCATCATTTACATCCATCATTTAAAATACATACCTAACGAACTTGATATTTACCACAGGCTTGTAGGGATATGCTGAGTACACCTTTTGATGATATTGCCATGCAAAGCGTGCTCAGCACGCCCCTACATCCACACATCATGTGGTTGTAGTAGCCGTACTCATTGACGCTTTTATATACTTTTTTACACAAACACCTTTTGCACCAATATCATATACAGCACCGTCCCCACGCCAATGGAAATAAACATATTTTTTCGCCATAGGTGTAGCCCCACAACCACCGCCCCTGCGATAAACTCCGCCATGCCGTGATATTGCCCCAAAATATCCACGTTTTTGTAGCAATACACCACGAGCAGTCCAAACACCGCAGACGGCAACGCCTTGCCCAGATATTGCACAAAATCAGGGACCTTTTTGTGAGCAGGAAACGCCCAAAACGCCACCCAACGGCACAGCTGAACAGCAACAATGGCGGTGGCAATGGTCAAAAGTTGTTCATTTAGGGTCATTTTGCCACCTTGTTGGTCAGTTTGTCATGCAGTGCCGAGCGTCTGACGGTCAAATACACCAAAATCCCAAGCATGGCAGGGATTAAAAAATTAGTCTTACCAAACACCACCAACGCCAACGCGGTCATGCCAATGCCAAGTAGCGAGCTTTCGTGCGTGGCTTCTCTGCCCCATTGCTCCACAAAAATCACCAAAAACAGTGCTGTCATCGCAAATTCCGCCCCCTTCAAATCAAACGGCAATACCGCCCCCATGACCGTCCCCAGTGCTGACCCCATGACCCAATAAAGGTGCAAAAACAGCGTAACGAGCACCATAAACCACGCCTTATCCACGCCTGCCTTGTCCGTATCGGCGGTGTAGTTAATGGCAAAGCTCTCATCCACCATGCCTGCGATGAGATACCAGCGTTTCCACCCTGTGATGCCTTTGAATTTATCCAACATAGAAATGGCATAAAAAATCTGCCTGGCACTAATCATCGCCACAAGCAAAAACACCGATGACGGGTTAAACGCCATGATAAGTAACCCCGCCACGATAAATTCCACCGACCCTGCAAAAATCAGCACCGCCATGATGATAGGATACCACGCCGAAAAGCCAAGCGAGTGCATATACACCCCATACGCCATGCCCAAAAACAAAAAGCCCGACAAAATGGGCAAACTCTGGGTAAAGGCGTATTTGGCGGTGGTTTTAAAACAATAATCGGTGGTCATGGTGTGGGCGAATGATGAAAAGAGAAATATTTTACTTCATTCTCAACTTAAAATGGCAATTCATTGATTTTTTAATAGACTTCCTGCAAAACCCCAAATTAAAGAAAACCGTTCGTGGCGAGCCATGCCTGCCCATGACGGTTTTCCGCCACCCGCAGGCATAGCTCAGGGCGAACGGAAAACCTAGTTTTGCAGGAAGTTTAATAATTACTTTTTGGGTCGTAGGGGCGAATTGCAATTCGCCCTTGATAAATCAATCACTTATACAAAGTTAAGAACGGCATATATTTTACTTAAAAAGACAGCAGTTTATCATGACAAATTATTATCTCTTAAAAAGCAAAAAGTTTATTATGCCGAGTTTGCACAAATCAAGCGATTTTGGCAAAATTATGTTAAAATAACCTTTTATTTTTTTAGAATTTGATGATGAAAACCTTATTATTTGGTCTAGCATTGGCATTCACCCTGACGGCGTGCGGACAAAAAGGGGCGTTATACCTGCCCGAAAAATCCCCCACCCCACCCCACTCTACCCCAACGCAAGGCGAGCCTATGGATATGCCTGTTAGCACCGATTCCAATGATTACTAATTTTAGTTTTGGTTCAAAAGTATGCTACAAGAAAAACCGTTCGTGGTGAGCCTGTCGAACCATAACGGTTTTCCGCCACCCGCAGGCATAGCTCAGGGCGAACGGAAAACCTAGTTTGGCATACTTTTTAAACCATTACCCTAATTTTATAAATTTAAACAAATGACAAAGAGAATCCCATGAGTAAAGTTATTCCTCTATTAAACAAAGACGGCATTGAAAAGATGAAAGTGGCAGGACAGCTTGCCAGTGAAGTCCTACAAATGCTAGACCCCCACGTCAAGGCAGGGGTTAGTACGGGCTTTTTGGACAATTTGGCGTACAAGCACATCACCGAAGTCCAAAACGCCATTCCTGCTTGCCTAAACTATCACGGCTATCCTTACACCCTATGCACGTCTATCAACCATGTGGTGTGTCATGGCATGCCCGACCACGAGCGCATCTTAAAGGACGGCGACATCATCAACATTGACGTAACGGTCATCAAAGACGGCTATTATGGCGACACGTCCGCCATGTGGATTATCGGCGAAGGCTCAGTCATGGCAAAACGCCTATGCAAAGTCGCCCAAGACGCTCTATATGCCGGTATCAGCGTGGTAAAAAATGGAGCAAGACTTGGCGACATCGGAGCGGAGATTGAAAAGATTGTCCTGCCTGAGCGGTTTTCTATCGTGCGTGAGTTTTGTGGTCATGGCATTGGCACAGAGTTTCACTGTGAGCCGCAAGTGCTACACTACGGCAAGGCAGGGACAGGCGTGGAGCTAAAAACAGGTATGGCACTGACCATTGAGCCGATGATTAACCAAGGCGTATGGCAAACCAAAATCATGAAAGACGGCTGGACAGCAATCACCAAAGACCGCAAACTCTCCGCCCAATGGGAGCATACACTCATCGTTACCGATAACGGCTGTATCATCACGACAGGACGACCTGATGAAGATCTAAGCTGGGTAAAAAGCTAGATACCCAACTTAATACCAAAACAAAGACCCGACATAATTTGTTGGATCTTTTGTTGTTGGGTTTGTTGATAAACTCCTTATTGGGTACAAACTTAACACCCATCAATAGCCAAACAAAAACGCCCCAACTTGGGGCGTTTTTGGTGTTGTTTGTAGTATTGATGATGGTTAGACACCTGTAACGGTAATGCCGTCTTGGATATAAAGTTTTACACTTCCATCATCTGTATAACCTTCATATACCTTAAAGGTTGTGCCGGTTTTTTCGTCATTATAAGTTTCTTCTGACTCTGCATTCATGCCTTTCATCAATTTCACGGTATCTCTACCATCCCCATCCACATCACCACGAATGAACAGTTGATTTCTACCATCTGTCATATTTAGTACTGTGTCAGCAGTGATTTCTAGCGTCTGAGCAAAATCATTTCTCATATCAATCTCTTCAATATTCTTAACGTTTCGCACATCGTTAAAGTCAATAGGTAATGGATTGTTATTCTCGTCAAGCTCCAACCAATGTGTTAATGACAGGATATCCACATAATCCTTACCATCGGCTGCTTCGCCACCCTGATTATTGGCACCATCACCGTCAATCAAGACCGCATCTTTGGCATAGAACAATACATCATTACCAGCACCGCCAATGAGTGTATCTCCACCGCCATTACCAACAATGACATCATCACCGATACCACCATAGATAATATCAGCTTGGGTTGAGCCTACAATATAATCATTACTCTCACCATCAGCGTAAGGATTGGCACGACTTTCTTGCATTTGAGCCTTTGTTAAACCTTCAAAGTTAAATACCACCTCTGACTTGGCAATATCGCCATCTGAGTCACTATATTGATATTCCACTGTGAATGTCTCATCAGCCCCTTCGGCGATAAGTCTGGCAATATCATTGACAGCAGTAAAACGATAATCACCATCTTTTCTACCCACAAGCGTACCATAAGTGGTAACGATTTCAGTAGACTGAGCATTTTCTTGGGTGGTTTCTCTGCCGTTGGCGTCTTTGTAGGTGATCTCTTTAATATGCGGATTATCACCATCAATGACTGCCGTCCATAGAACATCGACTTTTTTGTTGCCTTGACTGTCCAACAGCAAGTCACCACCCACATGAATCTTGCCTTGAATATCAACGTTGGTTTCAAGGTCAAGGGGGTTTGTGATAGGCTCGATATGGGCTTGAACGTTATAGTTGTTGGTTTGGCTCTCGTCTGAATGCACAAGCACCATTTGGGCTTTATCCAAGAATGCCAAAGCCCTATCCACATCTTCTTTGCTAAGTATTGGGTTACTTGGGTGATTGTTATGAAAACCATTGGCAACCAACCCAAGATTTTCTGCCTCAGCAATCAACTCTGCACCAAATGTCTCATTTAGCATCTGCATAGCTTCTCGGTCATACAGATAACCCGTTGTTCCAATTGTCTTAATTTTCAAAGACTCTTGTAAGAAGTACAGATACTGGGCTTGCAGATAATCGGCATAACTGACACCTTCTGGCATACCTTGTGGGGCATTATTGGCAACAGGAACAAAGCCTTCAACACTCAAGCGATAAGCAGTATCGCCAATGATAAAGGTCTTGTCTGACTGCTTAAATGCCACCAAGTCGCCTGCTACGCCATCAAGAACACCAATGTTTTGGGTCTCTAGATGGACAAAATCATAGTCAATGTCTGAGATGGTAACATCTTGACCATTAATAGCTGTATTAAAGCTGTAGGTCAACGTACCCGAGCGAATCTGCTGACTGACTGTATAAATAGAGTAGTTTTGGTGAGTAAATGTACCGATATTGAACGATTCACCAAGACCTGTGGTTAGCTCTTTGACATTCGTGCCAGAGAACTCGCTGTTTTCTCGAGCTTCATAGGCAGCTTGATTGTACCCTTGGTTTTCCTTTGGGAATGGCACACCCCATGAAATACCATCATACAATGAGTCATCATCTAAACTCTTCCAACGGGAAGGATAGTTGCCTCTCATGTTGTTAAATGTAACATCATTGCTATTGTCAGTCGGCTTTAAGATTATATTTTCTTTAAAGCCACCAATCAGACCGCTAAGAGTCACTTCGTCATGAGCCACTTGGATATTATGCACCACTCGTTCTGCTATCGGAGCATCATCTTCAATCACCACCACAACGGTCTCATTGGTTGCAATGTTTGAATCACCATCTTTGGCAATGATGGTAAAGTTTACAGGCAAGTTGTCTTGACCTTCTCCTGCTGACGAATCAGCGGTAATGATAGAGTTACCCTCATGATAAATGGCTTTATGAAGCTCAACATCATAGGTAAACTCAACCACTTCTTTGCCATCAACGGTTGCCACGTTACGAGAGTTGTTATCTATCGTAACGGTCAATGCAGGGTCTTTGACATCAGTCTCATAGGCATACCAAGTAATCTTGTCTGCGACACTTTCATCTTTTTCCCATGTCAGATTTTCACCATTTTGGCTCAAACGAATTGGGGTGGCATTTGACAAGTCTAACGACAGTCTATCAAGCAAGTTCGTATCAGTAGTATCAACATTGGTGATGCGTATCTTGCCTGATGTTCTTGTCTCATTAGTGATGTCGTAGTCATTATTATTTGGTGTACTTGCATCTACTGTGGTGTTGTTGGCGTGCTTAGCAGAGTTATTATCTTTATTACCTCCTGGCAAGCCCTCTTCTGAGACGTGAGCTGGTGGATCAAGCTCAATAGTGGGCTTATCCTTGTTGGCATCAGTCTCAGATTCAAAGTCGTCAATCACCGTGGTTACTGACTGCTTATTAGAGTCTGTGGTGCGAACATCAGCATCGTCAAGTTTGGCCTCAATGAGCTCAACACGATAGGTCTCTTTACTCTCATAAATGTCATCATCAACAATCGGAAGATTAATCTCAAACTTGGTTTGACCCGCTGGGATTTCAACTTCGACCACTCTATCGATCACAACAGAGCCACCAAAGTCTGCTTGTTCGGCAGGATTGATGGTGTCACTTGCTTCGGGTAAAGTTACTTTATATTTTACCTTGATTGGCTTATCAGAAGTTTTGCCATTTTCAATCTCAATGGTGTAATTAGCCGAGCCTGAACTTTCAAGGACTTCATCGTCACCCTTGATGATAACCACAGGTTTATCCCCTGTTGGTGCAGGGTTGGTGGTTGGGTTGATAGGTTTGGTTGGGTCAAATGGCTTGTCCCCATCTTTGCTATCATCCACGATATAGCCTGTTGCATTGCCATTGTTGGAATCGATTTTTGGCTCAATACGTGAATCAGTCGTGCCTGTATCATCCACATCAGTGATGGCAAGTGTGACTTTCTCTGAGATTTCATAGACATCATCATCGTTAGCATAGATACGCACTTTGATTTGACCTGTGGTGTCGGTCGCGTCTTGTGGCATGACAACAACTTTACCTGCAACCAGGTCGGCATAAGTTGCATCTGCCAATTTCTTGCCAGTCTCATCAACAATCTCAACACGAGCCACATCTTTGGCATCAATCTCGGTGCCATCAGCTTGGACTTTTAAGGTCACATTGACATCACCTTTGAAGCTATTACCCTCAACGATGGCACTGCGAGCCACAGTAAACTCCACAAAGTCATCTGCGGTAGCTTTTTCAACTGATACTGGCTTGGTGGCTTTGATAGAAACCACTGGTGTTTTTCTGTCATCATCTGCTTTTGGCAGATCATCAGGGGTGACAGGGTTGTCAGGATTGTTAGGATCCTTCATTGGTCCATCAGGATTGTTCGGGTCAGGGTAGTTAGATGGGTCGTTTGGATCACGTCCATCGGTGGTGCCTTGACCTTCGTCATTGATGGTGGTGATGACGGTGTTGGCTTTGTCATTAACCACAGCTTTGTTGTCGGCATGGACAATGCTCACGCTGTAATCTTCATTACCTTCGTGATTGTCGTCGTTTTTAATACCAACACTAATGGTTGCTTTGGTGTCGCCTTTTTTGATGGTGACAGTTTGTACCGTGCCGATGTTGGCGGTGGTAAAGTCATCATTTTCGGTTGGGTTATCGTTTGAACCATCTGCTTTGTGGTTGATGACATAACTGATGACAATGTCTTCGGTGGCAGGACGGTCTAGGGCAACGGTATAAGTAACCGTACCTACCGCTTCATTGACAAGCTCTGGACCACTGATGGCAACGATTGGCTTATCGCCTAAGGTGTTGTTTTCATCAACAGGCACCAATAGGTTTTCATCAGGATTATTTGGGTCATGTGGCTTGGTTGGGTCTTTTGGCACCCTTGGGCTGTCATTAGACGGCACTTCTGGGGTGCTTGGTGTTACCGGATTGTTCGGATCAGTTGTCTCATTTGGATTTTTTGGGGTGCCATCATAAGGCTCATCTTTGATACTACCTGTGGCAGTATTTTCCTTGGCATTAGGACTGATTGAACCTTTGCTAACGTCTGCCACTTGAACACTGATGGTCTCTGTGCCTTCAGGGATGCCATCATCTTTGGCAGTGATGGTAATGACAGGTGCTGTGGTGCCATTGGCAGGAATGACCACCTCAATGCCATCTGTAAAGAATTTGGCAATGTCAGCTGGGTCTTTAATGGTTACTTTTGTATTTGCACCATCTGTGTAGCTGATGGACTCGATGTCATCTGCACTCACCGTACCTGCTGGTAGGTTGCCTTTTACCTTAATGGTGTTGGCTTCGGTAATGGTGTCACTTTGAGACACTTCAAAGACAAGTTTGTTGTCTTTGGCAGGGTCACTGCCCTCACCGCCTTCAATGGCGACAGGGTCTGTGGCTTTGATGGAGACGATGGGTTTTGGTGCTTCTACTGGATAAGTAACATTAACCGGTGTTGGCTCTGAGAAATCATCGGAGTCAATGTCTTTGACCACATAGTTAATCGGTGATGGATCTTTATCGCCCAGCTCTGGCACAGGTGTGAATGTAACCTCCCCTGGGTTAGGACCAACTGTCCAAGTACCCTCGTTAGGCACAACAATCTCATCCACAGGCTGTTTGGTGATGGGATTGATAAGTTTAACAGTTGTAGGATCAACATTATTATCATTATCAACAACGTTTTGCGTGACAGGATAACCCTTAAACCCTGGTTTTGTATCGGGATTGGTGGCAATAGGCGTGTCATCGCCATCCACCGGCTGTGGATAACTAACCACCACAGGTGTCGGTGGCAACACATTACCATTGTCATCTTCAACAACATAGCTGATCGGTGTTGGATTGCCTGTGAAGTTAGGATCGGGAGTAAAGGTAACTTCGCCATCTGGGGTTACTGTCCAAGTACCTTCGTTAGGGATGGTAACTTTGTCAGATGGTGGGTTATTTGGATTGTTAGGGTCTACCAGTTTGACGGTGCTTGGGTCTACATTACCATCATTGTCTGTGACTTTTTGAGTAACAGGTTTGCCCGGTGTGCCGATTTTGGTGTCGGGGGTGGTAGGGTTTGGATAGATGACGGTAACTGGCGTTGGCAACGTAGTGTGACCGTTAGAATCCGTGCCGATATAGTTAATCGGTGTTGGGTTGCCCGTATAGTTATCCTCTGGCTTGAAGGTAACAATACCCTTATCATCAACACTCCAAGTACCTTGACCCTTAATGACAACTTCATTGGTAGGTTCGCCAGTAGATGGATTGATGATTTTAACGCTGTCTTTGACAATGTTCTTATCATTTGCCAATACGTCTACATCAACAGGCTTACCATAAGAACCTGTTTTGACATCAGCGGTGGTCATTGATGGATAAGTGACGTTAATCGGTGTTGGTAGCAACTGATTGCCATCAGTGTCTTTGACGACATAGTTAATGGACTTAGGGCTGCCTGCAAAGCCAGCATCAGGGGTGAAGGTCACTTTGCCGTCACTTACCGTCCAAGTACCCTCATCTTTTACTTTTACAGTATCGACCAATATTGGGGTTTCGGGAGTACCAGGGTTGGCAGGGTCAATCAGTCTGACCGAAGATGCATCCACCGAATTATCATTAGTTGTGACATCAATGGTAACGGGCTCGCCTAGATTACCCACCTGCACGTCAGGTCTGGTGTGACCATTGCCATAACTTACGCTGTCATAACTAACACCGACCGTTGTCTCATAATCCCCGCCTGTCGTGGTGGTGACTCGGTATTTGATGGGAGTTGGGTTGTCTGTAAAGCCATCTTCGGGCGTAAAGGTCATCTCACCTGTTGGCTTATTATCACCACCAAGCACAAGCTCCCACTTGCCCTCACCTGCCACAACCAAAGCCAAGCCCGTCTCGCCTGTGGCAGGATTGACAAGTTGCAGGGTGTCAGTTACCAGTCCGTCTTTGTTATCGTTAGCCAATACATCCTGAGTGACTGGCGTGCCTGCTTTGCCCGATGCGTTATCGGCGGTTAGGGCATGACCGTAGTCCACCGCCACCGCAGTGCTAACTGAATACTCCCCTTGGTTGTTTGGCACGATGTAGTTGATGGGGGTTGGGTTGCCTGTAAAACCCTCTTCTCGGACAAAAGTGACATTACCCTCGTCATCTACTGTCCATGTACCCTGCCCTTTTACGGTGACTTTTTTACCGTCTTCTTCGGTGCTGATTTGGTTGGTTTGTGGGCTGATGAGCTTAATGCCAGCTTTATTGATATTTGATGAGCTGTCATTATCTAACACATTAATCGTCACCCCATTTACTTTTTCATCTTCGCTAACCTGTGCCAAGACAATGTCAGGCGTCGTGTTAGGTCTTGCCTCAGCTAAAGGTGCTGGGTCATCATCTTTATCTCTGATAAGAAAAGGCACCACGCCCAGTAGTGGCCACCATGGCAAGCCATTGACCATCATAATCCAAAATGGCACCAGCATTTCCTCGCCGCCCAGTGCCTGACCTTCGACATCGCCCGCTTGAAGCTGAGTGACGTAGTCTGCCACTTCACCGGTATCAGGAATATAATAGTAGTAACGACCGTTTTCGGCGATACCCGCCAAGCCCTGCTCATCATTTTCATAAAAATCTTCGATGATAAGGTCGCTCTCAACACCCTCTCGCTCAAAAGAGACGTGCAGGTCTTTGCCTTGACGCTTGGTGATGATGTGGTTAGGGGCACGTCCGATAGATTCATCAAAAAAGTCATAATTGACATGCTTGCCTGCTTTGATGACCGTAGGCTGACCGTCTTTGGTCACCACACGTACTTCATTAATGGCTTCATTGGTATTATAGGTTTTTACAATCACGGTTTTCATAGATATTTCCTGTTTAGATTAGTAAGTAAAGACAGCGACCACACGACGGTTCTGTTGGCGACCCTCAGCGGTGTTATTAGATGCGATGGGACGTAGCTCACCATGCCCTTCGGCAGTGATGATGTCAGGGTTTACGCCATAATTTTTGATAAGTACGTTTCTTACAGCATTGGCACGACGCTCTGATAGAGCTTGGTTGTAAGGCTCGCTGGCTCGGCTGTCAGTATGACCTTCGATGACCACGGTGGCATTTGGATGGCTTGCCAAAAAGTCAGCTGCTTCTTTGATTTTGTCATGATATTGGGATTTTACAACTGACTTATCAGTGTCAAACAGCACCGCAAGCTCGATGGAGCGAGTTTGTTTGGCGGTAGTTGCCACAGATACAGGGGCAGGTTTGACAACCGCAGGAGCGGGTATGGGAGCAGGGGCAGGTGCTGGGCAGTTAGGAACCACACGGCTGATTTGGTGGGTTTGCAATCTGGTGTGTTCTAGCAGGCTCTTAGCACTGGTGTCATCAATCTGCTTGATGGTAGAGCGGGCATTATCATCTACTTCTACATAAAAATAGTATGTTTGACCTGCTGATAGATAATGTGTTTGTAGGTTTGCCAATAGGTCATTATGCTTAGCGCCCGTAACCGCAGAGCTAAGCTGGTTAATGCCTGAGCAAGAATATACTTGACTAAAATTCCCCGGCTGGATGCTCACCTGAAAGCGGTCATTAATGGCAATATTGGCACTGGTCTGCAAGGGGTCTTGGTCGGCTTGACGAATAAATACCACGTTCACCGCATTATCAGGCACATGTGCGTTCATGACATCGTTTGTATTCACGCTTTTTTCTTTGTGCCATTTGACATGCCCGACTGCCTTGGTGTTTTCATTATCCACGATACGAACAGCATGAGCAGACAGTGTCATGCATACTGCCAATGCACAGATGGCAATCTTAATGGAGTTTAGGGTAATTTTCATCACGCCTCCTATTTGAGCGTTTTTGTTGAGACATCACACCAGTAACAACCAATAACAAAAGTACCGATGACCCAGCATGTCGCTTAGCATCATCGGCATGGTTCGTTACAATGTATTAATGTTTAAAAAAATTAAATGATATTTTAAATCAAACAATATTTTAATAGACTTCTTTCCAAACCCTGATTTTTATGGATTTTTAAAAACTTCAACTCCAATACTTATAAGGGTTTATTTTTAGTTTGGAAAGAGATTTAATACAAAAAAATCTCTGTTAAGTTTTATTGGTCGCCAAAAAGGATACAATCGTCACTCTTTTTGTAAACGCTGTGTAACAGATGGTAATGATTAAAATTTGTTTAACTATTGTTCAAATTAATTAAAAATTAATCATAATATGTTGCAAAAACCATGCTAACTTGATTAATTTTTCATCTTTTTATAAAAATTTAAAAGGTTATTGAGAAAAATCTATAGCAGATGGGCATCATTTGGCACAAGCTGATGGCAAAAATTGCTTTTTTGGGGGTGGTAATGATAAAATACACACCATGACAAATTTGCATAACTCATCAAAACAGCCAATTTTGGCAAAATAACTTATTGCCACACCCAACACAAATTCATATTCATACAACCACCCTATCATCACAAATCAATGTTAATTTAACCGCTCACGATTCAACATAACTTAACAACACCAAAAAGAACAGTAATATGTACACCGACACCCACGCCCATTTGACCTATTTAGACACTTACCAACACGACAAACCCGCCCTACTTGCCAACCTAAAAGAGATGAACGTCAGCCGTATCATGGCAATTTGCTGTGAATTTGGCGAGATTGACGACATCAGGCAGTGGGTAGATTTATCCAATGACAACATCAACATCGGCATGAGTATTGGCTTGCACCCTTGCCAAGACAAGGCGATTTTAAAGGCGGTGAGTGTGGACGACTTTGTGCGGTTAAATGATGACAAGGTATGGGCGTTTGGCGAGACGGGGCTAGATTATCATTGGGACGACACCAAAAAGAGCGAGCAAAAATACAGCTTTGCCACGCACATTCACGCAAGCCAAACCCTAAAAAAACCAATCATCGTCCACACCCGTAACGCCTATCACGACACGCTTGACCTATTAAAAGCCGAAAAGTGCGAACACGGCATTATCCACTGCTTTACCGAAGATTATGCCTTTGCCAAAACCGCCCTTGACATGGGGTTATACATCTCATTTTCAGGGATTGTCAGTTTTAAAAAATCGGTGGAATTACAAGACGTTGCCAAAAAACTCCCCCTTGACCGCATTTTGATAGAAACCGATAGTCCCTATCTTGCCCCCGCACCGAAACGTGGGCGAGATAATGAACCGTCTTTTGTGCCATATGTGGCAAAGGCTCTGGCGGATATTTTTGGTAAAACGCCTGATGAGATAGGACGTATCACAAGCCAAAATTTTGATGAGTTGTTAAATCAATATGTTTAAATGACTTAACAAAAACCATGACAAAATTGGTGTGTAGGGGCGAATCACATTCGCCCAAGATTAGGGTTTGTGTAGGGCGTGTTGAACCTTTATAACACTATTTACAATATAGAAATGTTTTAGAAATAAACTAATCGTTTTTGCATAAAAAATGGCTAAATCTTGTTTTTCATTGCAAATACAAAAGTTCAACACGCCCTAATAAAATTGCCATTTACCCCAAAAAGCACAACCGCCCAAAAATTTATAAAAAGTAGTAGAAAAAAGTTGTTTTTTTGTATATAATAAACAAAATCTACGACAAGCGAGTGATTATGAAAATACAACTTTACTTTTGCCCCTTATTTGAGCAAAGTTGAGTTTTATTTTTAATCATTCGCTTTTTTGTGTCTAAATTTTAGCTTGTGGCAGTTTTGCCAAAAAATTTTGTCTAAAATTTGCCAAAAACCAAAATTTTTATATCTTTATAACTCTATAATTTATTTTTTCCAATTGGAGCGTGTCATGACCAAAAAAGCCATTTTAGCCCTACAAGACGGTACAATTTTTCATGGTGTTAGCATTGGGGCGGACGGTGAGACGGTCGGCGAAGTCGTCTTTAACACCGCCATGACAGGCTACCAAGAGATTTTGACCGACCCAAGCTACGCCAAACAAATGGTTACGCTGACCTATCCGCACATCGGCAACACAGGCTGTAATGAAGAAGACACCGAGTCTGGACGCATTCACAAGGTGTGGGCGAGCGGTCTGATTATCCGTGATTTGCCATTGCTTCACAGTAATTTTAGAAGCGAGATGTCGCTGTCTGAATACCTTATCAAACACAATGTCGTGGCAATTGGCGATATTGACACTCGTAAACTGACCCGTATCTTGCGTGAAAAAGGGGCTCAAAATGGGGCAATCGTTGTGGGCGATGATGTGGAGAGAGCCTTAGAACTTGCCAAAAACGCCCCTGACATGAACGGACTTGATTTGGCAAAAGAATGCTGTGATAAAGACGGCTTTACATGGACGCAAGGCTCGTGGGAGCTGGGCGTGGGCTTTACCGAGCCTGAACTAAAATACCACGTTGTCGCCTATGATTATGGCGTAAAAACCAACATTTTGCGTATGCTTGCCGATAGGGGCTGTCGCCTAACGGTCGTCCCTGCCCAAACCCTTGCCAAAGACGTGCTGGACATGAACCCAGACGGCATTTTCCTATCCAATGGCCCAGGCGACCCGTCTGCGTGTGATTATGCCATTGACAGCATTCGCACCATTATTGAAACCAGTAAAATCCCTGTGTTTGGCATTTGTTTGGGTCATCAGCTGTTGGCACTCGCTAGCGGTGCTAAAACCATGAAAATGGGGCATGGTCATCATGGGGCGAACCACCCTGTGCAGGATTTGGACAATGGCACGGTGATGATTACCTCCCAAAACCACGGCTTTTGTGTGGACGAAACCACCCTACCTGCCACGCTACGAGCCACGCACCGTTCGTTGTTTGACGGCACCAATCAAGGCATTGAGCGTACCGACCGCCCTGCATTTAGTTTTCAAGGACACCCAGAAGCAAGCCCCGGCCCGCATGATTGTTCGGTGCTGTTTGATAGATTTATTATGGAGATGCAAAAGGCGAAGGCATAAATTGGGTGCATTTGGTTTGTGAAACGCACCATCTAAAATAACTTGCTCTTCTGGAAAGCTGTTATGAATTTTAATAATCGTGAATACCGTGATAAATGCCGTGCTTTAACCTTAAAGTTAATGAGCGATAATAAAGTTCGTAAACGCCAAGAGATTTATCAAGGCGTCATTCAATTGGGGGAATTTTCTGATGAAATTTTGACCCTACGCTTTAATCATGGTCAGCCAAAAGTGGAAAATGCCATCGCTTGGTCAATCACCTCTTTAACCAAAGCAGGCATTTTAAATCGCATCAGTAAAGCCACTTATCAAATCACACCCATTGGTTTAAAAATGGCACAGCTTTGGCAAGATAAAACAGAAATTAGTGAGAAACTATATGATGAAGCTGATTTACCTGATTGGAAAAGTTATTTAAAAAGTAGAGCAGAAATTAAACATAAAGAAAAATCATCAGACAAATCCGCCATTAAAATTGATGATAATGATGACATGGATTTTGAAGCCCAAGCTAAAAATGCCATTAAAAATCTTGAAACAGAAATTTCGGTTGAACTGTTAAATAAATTGCAACAAGGCACGCCTTTATTTTTTGAAAAATCAGTATTAAAGTTATTGCTTGCCATGGGATATGGTGGTAAAGAAAACTTGTTTGAACATACTGGCAAATCATACGATGGTGGCATTGATGGGGTCATCAAACAAGACCCATTAGGCATTCAAAATATCTACATTCAAGCCAAAAGATATGCCAGTGATAACATGATTGGTTCAAAAGAATTACAATCCTTTTCAGGAGCATTACAGGGCAATGGTGTGGAACGGGGTGTGTTTATCACCACATCATCATTTACCAAATCCGCCCAAGGATTTTCTCAAAAATTATTGGGCAAGATTGTCCTGATTGATGGGCAAGAGCTGGTTGGTTTGATGATTAAATATAAAGTGGGCATTCAAGTTAAAGAAGTACTTGAAATTTGTGAAATTGATGAAGATTTTTTTGAATGAATATGCCCATCATATTTACTGACAAATTCAACCTAACCCTTAAACAAAATCGTTTTTTGGCTCGTAAGAATATCGTGGAAGTCATTCACAGCATGTCACGCTTGGAAAATGTCAATACCACTTTCCCCAGACCAAAACCATTATTGATGGCATGAGTGTGAGCGGCATTTCAACCCATGACATGCAAGTGCTGTTAAATCTAAAAAATGCATGGCAATTTATTTTATCATCAAACAGTGATTTTAAGTTGGTACTCGTGTGTAAGTAAATGGTTACGTATGGCACACATTATTATCAGCATTTTATAAAAGCAATGATGATAACAAGATTGTGGCGTGGACTTATGAGAATTGTTTATATACAGCTAACAAAATTGAATTTTACCACGGAAGCCGTTCGCCCTGAGCTATGCCTGCGGGTGGTTTTCCATGATGGTTTGACTTAGCTCACCACGAACGGAAACCGTAGCACTTTTTCGTTTTGTAGAGTGTAACATGATGGTCTAAAACATCATTAATTAAAAACCTCATAAACCCAATTTATATTCATTTCAATTTCAATGGAAAAACATCAATGACAATGATTTTAAGCATCTTAATCCTATTTTTTATCATCAGACTGTTATTTTTAGCCGTCTCCATTAAACATGAAAAAGCCTTAATTACCAAAGGGGCGACACAATACGGAAAAACCAATTCCACGGTGCTTGCGGTGGTTCATACCCTTTATTATTTGGCATGTTTTATCTCGGTATGGTTTTCTGACACTGCTTTTAATGGCATATCCTTGATTGGTACGCTGATGGTGACGGCTTCATTTGTGATATTGGCGTTGATTATCAAGCAGTTGGGAGAGATTTGGACGGTTAAAATCTATATTTTACCAAAACATCAAATTAATCGTTCGTGGTTATTTAAAACATTTCGCCACCCCAATTATTTTTTAAACATCATACCCGAACTGATTGGCATCGCCTTATTATGTCAAGCGTGGTATGTGTTATTGATTGGCTTGCCCATTTATTTGCTGGTCTTATTTAAGCGTATCCGCCAAGAAGAGCAAGCGATGGCAACACTTTTTTAACCCATTTTATCAATCAAAAAATTTATCAACAAAGAGAGACACCATGCCAAAACGTACCGACATACAATCCATTCTTATCATCGGGGCAGGCCCCATTGTCATCGGACAAGCCTGTGAATTTGACTATTCAGGGGCTCAGGCGTGTAAAGCCTTAAAAGAAGAAGGCTACCGAGTGATTTTGGTGAACTCAAACCCCGCCACCATCATGACCGACCCGTCTATGGCGGACGCCACTTACATTGAGCCGATTACTTGGCAGACGGTTGCCAAAATCATTGAAAAAGAACGCCCTGATGCGGTGCTACCGACCATGGGCGGACAGACGGCATTGAACTGTGCGTTGGCACTAGATGCAAACGGCGTGCTAAAACAGTACGGTTGTGAGCTGATTGGGGCGACCAAAGAAGCCATTGAAAAAGCCGAAGACCGCAATCTATTTGACAAGGCGATGAAAAAAATCGGTCTTGAATGCCCCAAAGCCGACATTGCCGAGACCATGGAGCAAGCCTTAGAAATCCAATCTCGTTTTGGTTTTCCTGTCATTATCCGCCCGTCTTTTACCATGGGCGGAAGTGGGGGCGGTATTGCCTATAATAAAGAAGAGTTTTTGGAGATTTGTCAGCGTGGTTTTGACTTATCGCCCACGCATCAGCTATTGATTGATGAGAGCCTTATCGGCTGGAAAGAGTATGAAATGGAAGTCGTGCGAGACAAAAACGACAACTGTATCATCGTCTGCTCCATTGAAAACTTTGACCCCATGGGCGTGCATACAGGCGACTCAATCACCGTTGCCCCTGCTCAGACTTTGACCGATAAAGAATATCAGCTCATGCGTAACGCCTCTATCGCTGTCTTGCGTGAGATTGGCGTAGAGACGGGTGGCTCCAACGTACAGTTTGGTATCAACCCCAAAGACGGTCGCATGGTCGTCATTGAAATGAACCCCCGTGTGAGCCGTTCATCAGCGTTAGCGTCCAAGGCGACAGGTTTTCCGATTGCCAAAATCGCTGCCAAATTGGCGGTCGGTTACACGCTTGACGAGCTAAAAAATGACATTACAGGCGGTGTTACCCCTGCGTCTTTTGAGCCGTCCATTGATTATGTCGTTACCAAAATTCCACGCTTTAACTTTGAAAAATTCCCCCAAGCTGAACCTGTGCTAACCACACAAATGAAGTCAGTCGGTGAAGTTATGGCAATCGGTCGCAATTTTCAAGAATCCATGCAAAAGGCACTGCGTGGGCTTGAAACAGGGGCGACAGGCTTTGATGAAGTGATGAATTTGGAAAACAAATCGGCAAATGCCATTGTTTCTGAGATTAAAAACCGCCTAAGCATTCCCACGCCTGAACGCATTTTTTATCTTGCCGAAGCGTTTCGTCATGGATTTAGTCTTGATGAAGTGTTTGAATTGACGAAGATTGACCGTTGGTTCTTGGTGCAAATTGAAGACATCATCAAAACCGAAAATGAAATCAAAACCTTAGGCTTTGGCGATTTGACTGCCGAGAATATCCGCACCTTTAAGCGTAAGGGCATGAGCGATTTACGCATTGCCAATCTTATGGGCATTAGCCAAAAGCAGTTCCGCAAACAGCGTTGGAATTTGGGCGTATATCCGATTTATAAACGAGTGGACACCTGTGCAGGCGAATTTGCGTCCAATACCGCCTATATGTATTCAAGCTATGATGACGAGTGCGAGGCATGCCCAACCGACAAAGACAAAATCATGGTCATCGGCGGAGGTCCAAACCGTATCGGACAAGGCATTGAGTTTGATTACTGCTGTGTTCATGCCGCCCTTGCCATGCGTGAAGACGGCTACGAGACCATTATGGTAAACTGTAACCCAGAAACCGTCTCAACCGACTATGACACGTCAGACCGCTTGTATTTTGAGCCGATTACCCTAGAAGATGTGCTAGAAATCGTCCGCACCGAAAATCCTAAGGGCGTGATTGTGCAATATGGTGGTCAAACGCCGCTTAAACTTGCCCGTAGCCTAGAAGAAGCTGGTGTGCCTATCATCGGCACAAGCCCTGATGCGATTGACCGTGCCGAAGACCGTGAGCGTTTCCAGCAGATGATTAACAAGCTAAACCTAAGACAGCCCAATAACAGCATTGTCAAATCATCAGAAGAAGGCATTCGTGAGGCGGTAAAAGTCGGCTATCCTTTGGTTGTGCGTCCGTCCTATGTGCTTGGTGGTCGTGCCATGGAGATTGTCTATAATGAAGACGAGCTAAAACGCTACCTGCGTGAGGCGGTGCAAGCGTCTAATGAAGCCCCTGTCCTGCTTGACCGTTTCTTGGACGATGCCATTGAGGTGGACGTGGACTGCGTGTCGGACGGCAAAGACGTGGTAATTGGCGGTATCATGCAACACATTGAGCAAGCAGGTGTTCACTCAGGCGACTCAGCGTGTTCCATTCCGCCTTATTCGCTAGGGCAAGACATTCAAGACGAGATGAGACGACAAACCATAGCCATGGCAAAAGAGCTTGGCGTGGTGGGGCTTATGAACGTGCAATTTGCCGTAAAAGGCGATGAGATTTATATCCTAGAAGTGAACCCGAGAGCAAGCCGAACCGTGCCATTTGTCTCAAAATGTATCGGCACGTCTTTGGCAAAAGTCGCCGCTCGCTGTATGGCAGGGCAGACGTTGGCGGAGCAGAACTTTGTCAGCGAGATTGTGCCAAAACACTTCTCGGTCAAAGAAGCGGTATTCCCCTTTGCCAAATTCCAAGGCGTAGACCCCATTTTGGGCCCTGAAATGAAATCCACAGGCGAGGTCATGGGCGTGGGTCAGACCTTTGGCGAGGCGTATTATAAGGCAACGCTGGGCAGTGGCGACAGATTGACAGGACTACCACAAGAGGGCGAGACCAAAACTGTCTTTATCTCGGTGCGTGATAGCGATAAAGTAGGGGTGGTGGACGTGGCAAAACGTCTGGCGGGCTTTGGCTTTAACATCGTTGCCACAGGCGGTACGCATGACGTACTTACCGATGCTGGCGTGGCGTGCGAGCGTGTCAATAAGGTGAGCGAAGGTCGTCCGCACATCGTAGATATGATGAAAAATGGTCAAATTCATCTTGCCATTAACACAACCGAAGGCAAACAGGCGTTAGAAGACTCCTTCCCAATCCGCCGTGAAGCCCTACAAAACAAGGTACTCATCGCAACCACGCTAAACGCAGGGCGTGCGGTTTGTGAAGCCTATGAGACGACATTGCCGTTTAATGTGTATAAATTGCAAGATTTGTAATTTACTTATAAAAACATCAAAATTAACCGCTGTTAGAGATAATGGCGGTTAATTGTTTTTGGCGATTGCAATGTGTTATAATTTTTTTAAACTTATTAAAACATTGGAGGATTATTATGCAATATACAGCCATTGCCAAAGACGGTGGGTTATTTATTCCAAATATTCAACCTTTTCCACAAAATGAATGGTTTGTTGTGGAAATTAGCCAAATTAAACCACAACCTAGCCATAATGATGACACGCTAGACCAAGTGATTGGTATATTAAAAGGCGTGGACGGTGTGGAATTTCAAAATGCTTTACGGGCAGAATAGCGATGATTTTGGTAGATAGCAACATTATTATTTGTCAGCCGATGATAATGCGGTCAAATTCATCAAGCAACATCAAGGCAATTTAGCCATTTCTATTTTGACGGTTATGGAAGTTTTGTCATATCCTTTTGATGATGAGCAAGCCACAAAAGTGGAAAATTTTTTGCAAAAATCGTTTGTATGGTTAGAAATCAATCACGACATTATTTTTAAAACCGCACATATTCGCCGTATTAAGAAAATGAAAGGCATTGATGCCTTGATTGCAGGTACGGCACTTGTTCATCACTTGCCATTAGCCACACGCAATCTGAAAGATTTTACTCATTTACCCATAGAACTTATCAATCCTATTGACAAATCGGTTTAACCCACTCAAAGAATTTTGGTAAATTTTTAAGGAATACCATGACTTTCCCAAAAATCATCTCAGGCGGACAGACAGGCGTGGATAGGGGTGCGTTGGACGGTGCGTTATCTCGTGGTATGCCGTGCGGTGGGCATTGCCCCGAAGGCAGGCAAGCCGAAGACGATATCATTGATGACAAATATCCGCTCACGCCCCTAATGGGTGCGGGCTATCGCAAACGCACTCGCCAAAACGTGATAGACAGCGATGCGACCGTGATTATTTACCACGCCCAAATCACCCCAAAAAGTGGCACAGAATTGACCCTAAAAACGTGTATTAGCCAACATAAGCCGTATTTACTCATTGATATGAACGTGTTTTCGGCAGAAGTAGCGTCTGATTATCTTATTGATTTTATTGAAAAATATGACATCAAAACGCTAAATTTTGGCGGTTCTCGTGGCTGGGTTGTGCCAACGATTCAAGCCTTTACCCAAGAGACCGTTGAACTTGCCATTGATAAATATCTGATAAATAAAGATTTGTGCTAATATGACTTTAAATGATTTATGGTAAATTCTATTCAAAACACAACAAAAGTTTTTCCGTTCGTGGCAAGCTTGTCGAACCATAACGGAAAAACCAATTCACCCTTCGACTTAGCTCAGGGCGAACGGTTTTTTGTATGGTTTTGATATGAATTGAGTATAAAAAGAAATCCTATGCAAACTTTCCAATATGACAACTCCCATACCGATTATTTGGCCAGTCGTTGCCCCAAAATGGCAATGGCGATTAACAAAATCGGACACATTGACCGCCCTGTCAATCCTGATATATTTAGCGAGCTGATACGGGCAATCATCGGTCAGCAGATTTCCAGCTCCGCCGCCCAAACCGTATGGCAACGCTTGACAAATTTGACCGACATCACACCGACCGCCCTTGCCAACTTATCAGCTGATGAGTTGCAGGGCATTGGCATATCGTATCGCAAGGTGGGTTATATTCAGGGCATTGCGTGCGATATTTTGGACAATCATTTGGATTTGGATAGCCTGCACACGATGAGCGATGATGAGATAAAACAGGTGCTTGTTGCCTTTAAAGGCGTGGGCGAATGGACAGCACAAATGCTGATGATTTTTAGCCTAAATCGCATGGACGTGTTAAGTCAGCATGATTTGGCGATTGTGCGTGGGCTTAGAATGTTGTATCGTCATCGTGAAATCACGCCCAAGCTGTTTGCCAAATATCAAAGGCGGTTTACCCCCTATAATTCGGTGGCAAGTCTGTATCTGTGGGCGATTGCAGGTGGGGCGTTGGATTTAACCGACCCCAAACCTGCCGTGAAAAAAGCCAAATCTTGATTGTCAAATCCTAATTGTCAAATCTTAATTGCCATAACCAGTCCAATTTGTTACAATCTAACGGTTACTTCATTGCAAAAAGGAAAACGCCATGACCCACACACATCACCCCGAAACCCTTGCCATTCATGCAGGTTATGAGATTGACCCCACAACCAAAGCCGTTGCCGTGCCGATTTATCAGACCAGTTCTTATGCTTTTGACAACACCCAACACGGGGCGGATTTGTTTGATTTAAAAGTGACGGGCAACATCTACACCCGTATCATGAACCCGACCAATGCCGTGCTAGAAGCTCGCATGAGTGCCTTAGAAGGCGGTGTGGCGGGGTTGTGCGTGGCGTCTGGTATGTCCGCCATTACCTACACCATTTAGGCACTCTGTGAAGCGGGCGATAACATCGTGTCGGTCTCTACCTTGTATGGTGGCACTTACAATCTGTTCGCCCACACCTTACCCCGTCAAGGCATTGAAGTGCGTTTTTTTGATTATAATAACCCTGAAAGCCTGCTTGATTTGATTGATGATAAGACCAAGCTAGTCTTTGGTGAGAGCATTGGCGATCCCCTAGGCAATATCCTAGACATCGCCAAAATCAGTGAGCTTGCTCATAGTAAGGGCGTGCCTGTGGTCATTGACAACACGGTCGCCACACCAATCCTATGTAAGCTCTTTGAGCATGGGGCGGACATCGTGGTGCATTCTTTGACCAAATACGCAAGCGGTTCTGGTACAAGCGTGGGCGGTATCATCATTGACGGCGGTCGTTTTGACTGGGCAAGCCAAAAAGAGCGTTTTCCCCTACTAAACACCCCCGATGTCAGCTATCATGGCGTAAACTTTGCCGAAGCCATGGGGAATATGGCGTTCATCGCCCGAGCCCGTGTCGCCCCACTTCGCAACACAGGGGCGTGCCTGTCGCCCATGAGGCAAATCATGCTTGGACTTGAAACACTTGCCCTACGTATGGAGCGACATTGCGATAATGCGTTGGCGGTGGCTAAGTTCTTGGAAAGCCATGAACAAGTCGCTTGGGTCAAATACGCAGGGCTAGACACGCACCCCGAGCATGATTTGGCACAAAAATACTATAAGGGCAAGCCGTCAGCGATTTTAACCTTTGGGGTGAAAGGCGGACGAGAAGCAGGGGCGAAATTCATCGATGCCTTAGAGCTTATCACTCGTCTTGTCAATATCGGCAATGCCAAGTCGCTGGCTTGCCACCCTGCCACGACCACCCACCGCCAACTTAATGACGAAGAGCTTGCCAAAGCAGGTGTGAGCGAAGACATGATTCGCCTGTCTATCGGCATTGAACATATCAATGACATCAAGGCGGATTTAAATCAGGCATTGGCAAAAGCCAAATAAACCGCAAAACCGTCATTGAAGTTAATGGCGGTTTTATTCTAAACCCCTTTGACAACATAAAACCCCATCTTAATTTCAAGATGGGGTTTTGTTTGGGCTGATTATTTGTGTGGCACAATCAAGGTTTGGTTGATTTTCAACTGTGCGTTAGTGCTTAAATCATTCATCTTGGCAAGCTCTGCCACACTAATGCCAAATTTTCTCGCCACAGAGTTAAGGCTGTCGCCTGACTTAACTTTATAAGTATCAATCAATTTTGGCACTTGGAGTGTCTGTCCCCGTTGTAGCTGAGCATTGGCAGACAGTTTATTGGTCGCCGCCAAATCCCGTACTGACACGCCATATCTATTGGCAAGTACCGTTAAGTTATCACCCGCTTTTACTGTGTAGCTTTCGGTGGATTTGATGACATTATCACGAGCGGTGTTTGAGCTGTCATTACGACTGCTTTGAGCGGTGTTTCTACTGCTGGTATTTACCGTGCCTGCCGCAGGAATGGTAATACTTCTACCACGAATAAGTCCTGCTGTTCTTGATAGGTTATTGGCAGCAGCGAGCTCATCCACACTAATACCGTATTTATTTGCCACCGATGACAAGCTGTCGCCTGATTGAATGGTGTATTTTACCGATTGGTTGTTTAGTTTGCGTTCCACTTGGGCGTTGGTGGCAGGTACTTTTATCGTCTGTCCTGCGATAAGTGGCGAGTTGGCATTAAAGCTATTTAATGCAGCGATGTCAGCATTGCTCACGCCCAGTTTTCTGGAGATGGCAGTCAGCGTATCGCCTGACTGGACTTTGTAGGTGCCAGTATTGGCACTGCTCGATGACCCGCTTGATGAGCTTGTGTTACTGCTTGACTTGACTGGCGCGCCTGATACTTTTAGCTTTTGATTAATCAAAATGCCATCGGTGACCGACAAACCATTGAGTGCCGCCAAATCCTGCACACTCATGTTGTATTTTCTTGCCACCGAAGTAAGGCTCTCGCCCGACTGGACGGTATGCGTACTGGTCTTGGCTGCTGGCTTGGCGGTGTCTTTGGCGACCGTGCTGACTTTACCAGGGATGAGCCACAGGCGTTGCCCTGTCTTCACTTGCGTGTTTGCAGGAATGCCATTATAGCTTGCCAACTGACTGACACTTAGCCCGTGAGCTGCTGCAATACCTGTCAATGTATCGCCCGCCACGACCTTGTAACGCTCTGCTCTGACAGGGGCTTGTGTCTGCGTGGGGACTGGGGTAGTAGGGGTAGTAACGGGCGGGATGTATGCTGTGTTTGGCGGTGATGCGACCGCAGGCGTGCCCGCTCCTGTTGGGGCGTTATAGCTTAGGCTTTTTGTCTCGCCACGAACTTCAAGCACAGACTGCTGAGTTTGCACCGCGTTTAGCTCAATATTACCATCAAGGGCAATCGGTTGGACGTTTTCTGTGCTGTTTGCTTGGATTTGAGCAGCGATAAAATCACGCTCTTCTTGGGTGAGTGGTGGCTCTTGGATGATACTGTTATTAGCCGTGATGCCCGCCCCTGTGGCTGGCAAAGCATTGGCAGATGCCAGCTCTTTGCCTGAATTGGGGTTTTGTACACCCATGTTTGGCTGTACATAATTGCTTGCAACATAGGTAGAAGCACCATAGCCCATGCCTTGCAATTCTCTAAGCCTTGCATCAGCACTGCTTGGCACGCTATTGGGGATAATCACACGTCCCGGTCCACTGGCATCCACGCTATAATTAATAAGCGACGGGTTAAGTAGTCTTAACTCATCTACTGGCACGCCCGTCACATTTGACACGTCATATAGGCTCACACCAAAGTTGGCAGGCACGGCTCTAAAGTGGGTATGGTTGGCAATGGCAGGCAGATACACGCCATAGCTTTGGGGGTTTTTGACAATTTGAGCAACCGCCATAAAGCGTGGTACGTAGTTCATCGTCTCAGTAGGCAGGCGTAGTGACCAATAATCGGTTGGCAGACCTGCATTGCGATTGGCGTCAATGGCTCTTTGGATACGTCCTGGTCCTGCATTATAAGCCGCCAAAGCAAGCTCCCAAGAACCAAACTGATTATACAAACTGGTCAAAAAGTCATACGCCACTCGGGTGGATTCGATGATGTCACGACGACCGTCATAAGTGGTGCTTTGGTTGAGACCATAAATACGCCCAGTACTGGGGATAAACTGCCAAAGACCTGCTGCCGCTGCGTTGGATGTTGCTGATGGGTCGTAGGAGCTTTCAATGATGGGCAGTAGGGCAAGTTCGGTTGGGATACCACGACGCTCCGCTTCGGTTACGGTGTGATGTAGATAACGTGATGTACGGGCGGTTAGGCGATTGATGTAGTCTTGACGGCTATAAAACCATGATTTTTGGGCTTCAATGCGTCCATTATTTATCTCGCTCATGCGATAGCCACGACGCACTCTGTCCCACAAATCACCATAACGCTGTACGGTCAAGGCATCACCCTCTACCATGGTCATGTCCGTGGCTTGGAGTAGGTCTTCTAACTCATCTAGGGTTGCTTGGTCAAGCACGCCTGCATAGATATCAGCAGGGGCATTTGGCGTGCTTGGGGTGCTAACAATGGGGGCATTACCTGTGTTTACGTTAGTATTATTGGTACTGGCACAAGCAAATAATAACGTCGATGAGACAGCAATGGTCAAGGGTTTAAGACCTGCCACGCCTGTTTTAGAGCCTATGTTAAAAAAAGCCATGATAAAATCCTATTAATTAATGATGTGAAATATGCTCGTATTATAATATATCAAGCCCCATCAATCAAACCCAAATATGTTAATAGAAAAGGCATGGCATTGCCACACCTATTTTCTTTCTTGATTTTTTAAAATCGTATAGTCTATTCCACAGTAACTTGCGACACCGCTCTAAGTAGCATGGCATTACCGCCTGTATAGGACAAAGTTGCCTTGGAATGCGTTCTAAATGTCGTGCGACGACCATCTTTTGTCCAGCTCTCTGTGGTGATAACATTGGCTCGGGCTTGATTGCCTGTGACGACCACATCTGTCACATTAATACTATAACGATAGTCGCTCGCCCCTGCCCATGATTTTTGGAGTAGTTGCAAATACCCATTTTTATCAAGGGTAGTGGTATTGCCTTTGCGTGTCAAACTAATGACAGCATTATCATCGATAAGACGTGAAACCATGCCGATATTTTGAGCATTGGCGGCAGTATTTAGGCTACTGGCAAAACTCTGAACCGCTGACTCGCTCATGGCATACGCAGGGGCAGTCATGACCGCTGTCCCCACCAACAGTGCCGAGCCAATGACAGGGAGCCATCCACGGCTACGGCGAGCATGACTGATGGACGTGGTGATATCACTCTGCGATTTGCCCTGCCCTTTTTTGTGCCATAGAGTCATCATCAGCCCACCGACGGCAACAACTTTAAGAATTTTTTTCATAAATTAACTTTCAAAAATAAATTTAGCATAAGATAACAGCCCCGCCCTAAGCAAACATGGCTCCTTTGTAATATTTTGTTGCAATTTTGGCAAAAGTCGTGGCTGACCCATGTTTTTACAACTCATCAAGCCCACGCTTTAAATCATTGATAATATCATTGACATTTTCAAGCCCGGCCGATAGGCGAATGAGACCGTCATTCACACCCGCCTGCACTCGTTGCTCGGGCGTCATGCGAAAATGGGTGGTGCTTGCAGGGTGGGTAATGGTGGACTTGGCATCGCCTAAGTTGTTGGTAATGCTGATGACCCGTGTGCTGTCAATGACGTGCCACGCCTTGTCTTTGTCCGCCACTTCAAAGCCGATAATCGCCCCGAATGCTCCGCCTTGCACGTCTAAGTGCGTGTGTTGCGATTTGGCAAGCGTGTGGCTTGGGTGGGCAGATAGCCCTGAAAAATGCACTTTTTGGACGTTGGGGTGGTTTGATAAAAATTCGGCAACCCGATTGGCATTGTCGCAATGGGCTTTCATGCGGATTGATAGGGTCTCTAACCCCTTTAACAGCACCCACGCATTAAAGGGCGACAGGCTAATGCCCCCCGTACGCACCACGCCAAACGCCTTTTCCATCAGCTCATCAGAGCCAACCAACGCTCCGCCAAGCACACGCCCTTGCCCGTCAATGTACTTGGACGCCGAATGAATCACCACGTCCGCCCCAAGCTCCAACGGCTTTTGAATGGCAGGGGTGGCAAAGCAGTTATCCACGATAAGCATCGCCCCATTGTCATGGGCAAGGTTTGCCAAAAATCGCAAATCGGCAATTTGAGCTAAGGGATTGGAAGGGCTTTCACAGTACAAAACTCTGGTGTTTGGCTGAATGGCGTTTTGCCATGCGTCATTGTCAAAACAGTCCACATAGCTCACCTCCACGCCAAACGAGCGAAAGTAAGTATCAAACAACGCAACCGATGAGCCGAACAACTGCTTGGCACAAAGCAAGTGGTCGCCTGCTTTTAGATACGCCAAACACATGGTCAAAATCGCCCCCATGCCACTGGCGGTAGCGACACAGCGTTCGCCCCCTTCTAGCAGGGCAAGCCGTCTTTCAAAGGCTCGCACGGTAGGATTGGTGTGGCGTGAATAGACATTGCCTTTTTTTGTGCCGTCAAAATGGTCGGCGGCGTCTTTGGCGGACTTGTAAACATAGCTACTGGTCGTAAAAATCGCCTCGCCATGCTCGCCCTCGTCCGTGCGATGATAACCGCCACGGATTGCCAAAGTCTCTTCAAAAAATCCCAAAGTCGGGTCTAGGGCATCGGATTGCCAGTTGGGGTCTAAGGTGGTCATGATTTTCCTATTAATTTTAATGCTAAAATGATTGGCGTGCCGTACGCACCCATTGATGGTGCATTAGTATAGCATAATCCTATAAAAACCGCTCTTGATAATTTTATGGGGCAAGAGTGTGGTATATCATGCTCACTAACATTGTGAAAATTTATCTAATAAATGCTATTTTTTTTATTTTGTTCATGGTGAATGTTTATTCATCATTGAATAAATAAAAATAACCGTCTTTAATCTTAAAATTAACTTTGCAATCCTCACCTAAAAACATTAAAAGATTGAATTGATATTTTAAAAATAAATCTTGTGTTTTGTGCCACATAATTTCCATTTGTTTAATTTCATTAAAATCACTCAAATGATTGTCAATATCTCTCTCAATCAATTCTATAAAAAGAACATTTTCATCAAAATAAGTCTGATACCACTTTAATTTACTTTTAAAAAATACAAAGGCTGATTTTTGATGATATTTTTCACAAGTAATTAAAATTGATGAAATATGAAATATTTCTGTTCTTTCGTTAGTTTGCAGTTGATACATTTTTAAAACTCTATTTTGGCTTTATCAAATTCTAAAAAGTTAGTCTTTTTTCATTTAATTCTTGTAAAATTAAATCTGCCGTAATACTATCAATTCCTTAAACTTCAATATTTAAAGTATGAAAATAAGGGTTGGTATGACTATCATCAAAATCAATATTTTTAATGATGAATTTATCACTATTGCCAAAATAATGATAAATTAAATCCCAAACATATTCTGTGGCGTCATCAAAATTTCCTTGTCCAAATTGTTTTTCAATTTCTTGACAGGATAATTTAAATATTTTTGGTGTCATTTTTTAAAACCACTCAATATTTTAAAAACAAAGGCACATTTTTCCAATTAAAAATCAACAATGTCAAACAATCTCAATCGTCTGTTTCTTCGAATAGGTCTTTATTTAATGCCATTTAGAAATTTTAAAAACAAAAGGGGTATAACACCCCTTTTTTTATCACTCTTTAACTTCAAACACCTGCTTTAAATACGCCAAATACGTATCATCGTCAATCATCGTCTTACCAGGGCTGTCGGAGAGTTTGGCGACAGGTTGCCCGTTGCATTCCACAAGTTTTAGCACGATATTCAGTTGGGTTAGCCCCATGTCGTTGGTGAGATTGGTGCCGATACCAAAGCCTGTTTTGATACGGGTTTTAAAATATTCATGCAAATCCCACGCCTTTTGGAGTGTCAAGCCGTCGCTAAACGTCAGGCTTTTGGTTTTGGGGTCAATGCGTAGCTTCTCATAATGAGCAATCGCCTTATCGCCCCACTCGTACGGGTCGCCTGAGTCGTGGCGAAGTCCGTCAAAGAGCTTGGCAAAATACAAATCAAAATCTCTTAAAAATGCGTCCATGCCCACAACGTCCGTCAAGGCAATGCCCAAATCGCCCCGATATTCACGCACCCACGCCTCCAACGCCGCCTTTTGGCTATCACGCAAACGCACATCTAGGGCTTGAAAGGCTTGCATAAACTCATGAGCCATGGTGCCGATTGGCGTTAAACCCAGCTCTTTGGCAAGATAGACGTTGCTCGTCCCCCGAAAAATACTGGGCGATGCCTTGGCAAGCGTCCGCACCACATGATAATGCCAGTCTCGGCTATAACGGCGACGTGTGCCAAAATCCGCCACGGCAAAGGCAGGATTGTGTACGTCTGAGTGTTCTAGCATTTCATAATGTTTTAAAATTTGTACCTTTTCATCAAGGCGTTTTTGCCCGTCTGTTAGGGCATTGGGGTCATTTAGGCGTTCGTAATAGAGCTGATTGACAATGGATAACACAAAAATTTCAAAAAACATCGCCTGAATCATCGCCCCTTCAATCTCAATATTTAGGCGGTTTTCATCATCCGTCCACACCTTGATAAATCGGCGTTTTAATTGAAATAATTCTAAATAATCCACAAAATCAGGCTTAATAAACCGCAAATTTCTCAAATAATCTAGCTCATCTTGCTTAAATTTTAGGGTGCAAAGCAGGTCAAGCTGATGCTCCAAATCGTCCTTAATCTCGCCTAAGGGGAACGCCAATTTGTCGTTGTTGCGACAGCGAAAGCGGTACACGCCATGCGTTTGGGGGAATTGGTGAAGCATGGCTTGGAGCATGGTAAATTTGTATAAGTCATTATCCAATAATGATGTGATGATTGGCGTGTGGGTCATGATTTTTCCAAAAAGAAGTTTGGGGTATGATAGCAAATTTTTGGGGAAATGGGGGATATTTATTTAGGGCGTGCCTGTCTTTTGTATTTGCAATGAAAAATGAGAAAAATCGCAAATTTTTCAAGGAAAAGTCCGCAGTTGATATTAAAATACCAACAAGGATTTTGACGGTGCAAAACAAGATTTAGCCATTTTTCATGCAAAAACGATTAGTTTTTTCTAAAATATTTCTATATTGTAAACAGTGTTATAAAGGGCAGGCACGCCCTGATTAACCAAAAACTTCGCTATGGGTATTTAACCTTGCCAAATACAAAATATCATCTTCAATTTTGTAAATCAGCACCAAATCATTTTGTACATGGCAATCACGCCAGCCCTTTTTGTCGCCATGTAACGCATGGTCTTTGTATTTGGCAGGCAATGGCTCGCCACGATATAGACAACTTAATACTTCCAAAAGCTCGGCGGTGAGTTTTTGTTTTCTTAAATCCCTGTCAAAATCCTTACTGGTCTTAACGCTTAACATTATCTAGCCCTGCAAGCAAACTATCCAAATCATCATAAAGCGTACCACCGCCATTTTCTAGCTCGGCAATCGCTTGCAAGGTTTTGGCGTTGGGCGTTCTGGCTTGATAATCAAAAGACACAGGCACTTGATTGGTGCTAACCACCTGATGAAAAAACAGTTTAATCGCTTGTGTGGGCGACAAGCCATAGCTTGCCAGCACTTTTGTGGCTTGAGCTTTGAGTTCGTCATCAATGCGGATATTTAAATTGGTTGTGGTCATATAGCCCCCTTATGGTTATTTGTTTTATTGTAAAGCAATACGCCCCAATTTGCAATGACAAACGCCATACGATTTATCATGTTCCCTTTAACGCCCCCACCACCGCCCCCATATCGTCCGCACGGGCAATCACCGACACGCACGCCACACCGTCCGCCCCATTGGCACGCACAAGGCTTGCATTGGTCGTATCAATCCCACCAATGGCGACAAGCGGACGGTTGCCAATCATCGCTCGCACCTGCCCCACCATATCCACGCCCACCGCACGCCCAGCGTCCGCCTTTGAACGTGTGTCAAACACCGCCCCAATCGCCAAATAATCCGCCAAATCATGCCCCACGCTAACCCCTATCTCATCAAGCGAGCTGTGCGACAAACCCACAAACGCACGCCCACGGCAGAGCCTTGCCACGTCATGAATATCCATGTCCGTCTGCCCCACATGAACGCCGTCCGCCCCAATGTCAAGGCACAGATGAACGTCATTGTTAATCACAAATGGCACGCCATATTGACAGCATAACGCTTGGCAATCTAGGGCAAGCTTTTTAATCTTGTCAAGGCAAGTTAGGGCGTTGTCGCCTTTTTCACGAAATTGATAGCAAGTAATCCCTGCTTGCAAGGCATTCTCCAACACCGCAAGCAGTCTCTGCTCTGGCGTGGGTTCGGAGCGGTGTGTGCAGTCTTGTGTCCCTGCGACAAAATAGACGGACAGGATTGATTTATCAAACATGGGAGTTCCTTTTGGGGGATTAATGTGATGATTATAAGGTGCGTATTACACACCTTTTTATAAATGATACCCCATTCTCAATTTTGTATAAGTGATTAATTTATCAAGGGCGAATTGCAATTCGCCCCTACAACCCAAAAATAATTATAAAAAATCAATAGGTTATCATTTTAAGTTGAGATTGAAGTAACCGATTATCGGTGCGTACTACGCACCTTACGATTACGATTTTAAAATTTTCCAATCATTTTATCTATGCCCCACCTTCCCAAAACGCCCAATGATTAACCGCCCCATGTCCATGTCCGATGTTGGGGGCAGTGCTAATCGCTTGACTGATTAAGCGTTTGGCGGTACAGATAGCATCTGCCACGCTCGCCCCTTTGGCAAGCTCTGCCGTGATACACGCCGAGAACGTGCACCCTGTGCCGTGCGTGTTTTTGCTGTCGGTGCGTTCGCTTTGTACTTGCCAAATATCGCCCGTTTCATCAAGCACATAATCTGTACACATGGCACTTTGGGAATTTTGGCTGTGTCCGCCTTTGATGATGACCGTCTTTGCCCCCATGTCTTGTAAGGTGTGTAGGGCTTGCCTTATATCATCATCACACGCTATCGTCATGCCTGTCAGCACTTCGGCTTCTGGTAGGTTGGGCGTGATGATGTCAGTTAGGAGAATAAGCCGTCTTAGGCTGTCCGTTGCGTTGTCATCAAGCAAGGCTTGTCCGCCTTTGGCAATCATCACAGGGTCAAGCACCACTTGCCCAAACGGACGATTTTGTAGAAATTCCCCCACCGCATCAATAATGTCAGACGTGCCAAGCATACCGATTTTGCACGCCCCAATCGCAAAATCGTCCCCAATGGCGACAAGCTGGGCTTTGATGTGGTCGGTTGGCAGATGATGAATGTCCCATACGCCTTGGGTGTTTTGGGCGGTTGTGGCGGTCAGTACACTTGTACCGAATACACGCCTTATGGTAAAGGTTTTCAAATCCGCCTGAATGCCTGCCCCACCGCCAGAGTCCGACCCTGCAATGGTTAAGGCTTGGGCGGGGCGGTGGGTGAGTGGGTGCGTGTGGATGTGATTCATACTTCCCCCACGAACTTGACACGATTGGCAATTTCATCAGGGCTAATACCGCCCAATTTGTCCAAAAATTGATACATAAACGTACCACTTTGGCTTGGCAATAAGCCTTCACAGGCAAGCTCGCCTGCAATGGCAAACGTGGCACAGGCATTGACCGCCCCCACCAAATACCGCTCACGCCCTGCCACCGCCAAAAACGCCCCAATCACCGCACTTAGCAGACACCCTGTGGCGGTAACTTTAGGGAGTAGTGGCGCACCATTGGCAAGAGCAAGCACCTGCGTGCCGTCCGAAATATAGTCAATCTCGCCTGTCAAAATGGCAATGGTGCGGTACTTTTGGGCAACCGCTTGGCAAATGCTCGCCAAATCCGCATCGCCACGCCCTGCGTCCACGCCTTTGGCTTGCCAGCTTGCCCCTGCCAAAAATGCAAGCTCGCCTGCATTGCCACGAATGGCATCAAACTGCACGACTTGGCTAATCTGATGAATGGTAGATTGGCGTAAAGTGCTTGCCGACACCGCCACAGGGTCTAGCACCACAGGAATGCCGTGGGCGTTGGCGGTCTGCCCTGCGATAATCATGGCGGACGTTTTGGGGTCGGACGGTGTGCCGATGTTTAGCACGACAGCACTACTTATCTTGGCAAGCTCCGCCATCTCTAAGGGCGACTCCGCCATCATCGGAGACGCACCAACGGCAAGCAGTCCATTGGCGGTAAAATTGGCAGAAACCAGATTGGTGATGTTGTGAATTAGAGGGTTTTGCTTGCGGACTTCACTGATTAAGTCTAGGGGGATTTGGTTTGGGGAGAATGGGGTTTTGGTAACTGCGGTCATGGGTTTTTCCTTTTTAAGATTAGGGCGTGTTGAACCTTTATAACACTATTTACAATATAGAAATGTTTTAGAAATAAACTAATCGTTTTTGCATGAAAAATGGCTAAATCTTGTTTTTCATCGTCAAAAACTTGTCTGATAGAATAACTATCAGACTGCATTTTTTCCTTGAAAAACGTGCGATTTTTCTCATTTTTCATTGCAAATATAAAAGGCATGCACGCCCTAATTTAAAACCCAATTAACACGTTACCGAGCCAAACCAATCATGTTAGCCAACTACCACGC
>NZ_MXAN01000008.1 GCF_002027545.1 Moraxella lacunata | reverse complement strand
GATAGAATAACTATCAAACTTCACTTTTTCCTTGAAAAACATGCGATTTTTCTCATTTTTCATTGCAAATACCAAAGTTCAACACGCCCTAATTAATCATAACATTTTGATACATTTTCCCAAAACTTGTGAAATGTGTTAAAATTGTCATATAACTGTCATATTTGACTTTTATAATGCAACGATTTTGGATAAACCTGTGGCAGTAATCTTAGATAAAAATGTAGTAAGCGTTACCTGTTTAAATTATTAAATAGGTAGGGCTTTTTTATTGTAATATTCTTTTAATTTAACCAACCCTTGGCGGAGTTTATGGTAAATTCAGCGAAGCAGTCTACACCCATGGCGGCGAATGTCTTTTTTGCTTTATTGATGTTAGGTATTAGCGTCTATTTTGTGATGTGGGGACTTGATTATACCAATCATCAGCAAGTTGTGCTGTTTTTGGTGGCATCATTTTTTGGGATTTTTATGGCGTTTAACATCGGTGGTAACGATGTCGCCAACTCCTTTGGTACGTCAGTCGGAGCAGGGACGCTCAGTGTTACCCAAGCCCTAGCGGTGGCGGCGATTTTTGAAGTATCGGGGGCGGTTTTGGCAGGGGCTGCCGTGACTGACACGATACGCAGTGGTATCGTGGATATCTCGGATTTGGGGGTGTCACCCAATCAGTTTATTTATCTCATGCTCTCGGCACTCATTGCGGCAGCGTTTTGGCTACTGTTCGCCACCAAACGGGGTCTGCCTGTCTCTACCACGCACGCCATCATTGGTGGTATCGTGGGGTCAAGCATTGTACTTGGTGTGAATTTGGGCGGGTCTGAGCTTGCCTTATCTACTGTCGAATGGTCAAAGATTGGTGAGATTGCCCTATCGTGGGTGCTGTCGCCTGTACTTGGTGGGGCGTTGTCTTATGTGATTTATGGGCTTATCAAAAAGAACATTTTGGCATACAATGATAAAATGGAGCTTGAGGTCAAAGCCCTAAAATCAGAGAAAAAAGCCCTAAAAGCCCGCCAAAAAGAGTATTTTGAAAAATTAAGCGATTCTGAGAAATTGCCTTATACAACCGCCCTGTTGCGAGACCAAGAAGTCTATAAAGAGACGGACAATCCCGATGAGCTTGAAACGGGCTATTACAAAGAATTATACGCTCTAGAAAACAAAAGAGACAATCTTGATACCCTAAAAGCCTTAAAAACATGGGTACCACTTATCGCTGCTTTGGGTGCGGTCGTGATGACAGCGATGGTGGTGTTCAAAGGCTTAAAAAATACAGGGCTAAACCTATCCACCTTGCATTCTGCCCTTGTCATGGGCATGATTGGGGCGATGGTATGGCTGACCGCCTTTATCTACACCAAGACCATTCGTGGCAAGCACAAAGAGGATTTGGGTAAGGCGACCTTTATCATGTTTAGCTGGATGCAGGTGTTTACCGCTTGTGCGTTTGCGTTTAGCCATGGCTCAAACGACATCGCCAATGCCGTTGGGCCTTTTGTGGCGATTATGGATGTTATCCGTGAAAACGCCATCGCCGCCAAAGCGACCGTGCCTGCCCCTGTACTGGTTACCTTTGGTGTGTCGCTTATTGTGGGGCTTTGGTTTATCGGTAAAGAAGTTATTCAAACCGTCGGCACAAACTTAACCGAAATGCACCCAGCATCAGGCTTTTCTGCCGAGCTTGCGGCGGCGGCGGTGGTTATGGGGGCGTCAAGCCTTGGCATTCCTGTATCAAGTACGCATATCCTTGTCGGGGCGGTACTAGGTATTGGGCTTGTCAATAAAAACACCAACTGGAAACTCATGAAGCCCATTGGACTTGCGTGGGTCATCACCTTGCCTGCTGCGGGGGCGATTAGTGCGGTGGCGTTTGTGGCATTGTCAGCGATATTTGGCTGATGATAAAATTAAAAAAGGGCGGATTTACCGCTCTTTTTGTTGGCAAAAATTTAAAGGCTGTTATCCCCAAGGAACTTTAAAATTACCACAAACGCAATGATGTTTGGATATAGCCCCTACAAGCCTGTGACAAATATCAAGTTTGCTAGACATGCGTTGGCAACACGCCTAGAAGTGGTGGATAATGCCTATACGGGGGGCGTGGCGGATTTACCCAATTTTAAAGACGGTAAAATTTTTCATCTAAAAAACTGGATAAAAACCGCCAATGACAACGGCATTTATTTTGATAAACTCATTGCTTATTCGGACTCAAAAAATGATTTACCGCTTTTAACCTTTGCTGATAAAGCAGTATGCGTTTGCCCTGATGAGATATTAACCGCTCATGCCAAAGAGCAGGGGTGGGACGTGGTGGATTGGCGGATTTGATGATTGGGTGGATTTGTAGGGGCAAATTGCCCTTTGGTAAAAGGTTGGTTTTTAGGGTGTATCTTTATAAAAAGTTTTTTTGAACATACAAAGCAACAAAAAAGGCGTACCCAACGATACGCCTTTTGTTTATAGAGATTATTTCATAAATGGCAACATCAAGAAGCCTTGTAGCACCACAAGGTTCATCAAGTCTACAAAGAACGCCCCCACCATTGGGATAATCAAAAACGCCTTATGGGACGCACCATAACGGTCGGTAACCGCTTGCATATTTGCCACGGCAGTCGGGGTTGCACCCATACCAAAACCGCAATGACCTGCCGCCAGTACTGCCGAATCGTAGTTTTTGCCCATGATTCTAAACGTGATAAAGTAGGCAAACAAAATCATCACAATGGTTTGCACGCCCAAAATGACAACCAAAGGACCTGCTAAGTCGGCAAGTTCCCACAGTTTTAATGACATGAGTGCCATTGCCAAAAATAGGCTTAAAGACGCATTACCAAACACATCAATGGCACGGTCAAACATGTCAAAATTAAAAAGACTGGTCAATACGTTACGCAAAATCACGCCTGTAGCCAACGCCCACACAAAGGTCGGAACTTTAAGCTGAGCCAACCACTCAATGTCTTTGGCAACACCGCTCATATAGTCGGCAGCCACCAAACACACAGCAAACAAAGCCAAAGTTTCCACTGCAGACACGGCAGTAATCAAGCGAACGCTGTCGGCTTTTTCAAACATGGTGTTGTTGGCGTCATTGCTACCGTCTGTTTTATCAAGATTGGCGTTGTTTGGTGCGGTATTGACGGCTTGCATGCCCATGTTTTTGATAAGGCGTTTTGCCACAGGACCACCGATAAGACCGCCTGCCACCAAGCCATAAGTTGCTGCCGCAATACCCATGGTAATAGCCCCTGTTACGCCATAGTCGTTTTCAAGGGTTGCCCCCCACGCACCTGCCGTGCCATGACCGCCAATCAAGCTGATAGAACCTGCCACCAGACCCATGATAGGGTCAAGTCCAAGCATAGATGCCAGTGCCACGCCCACCCCGTTTTGTACAAGCAGGAAAAAACCGACCACGACCGTTAAAATAACCAGTGGTAGCCCACCTGCTTTTAGACGGCGAAAATCTGCCGACAAGCCGATGGATGAGAAAAACATGAGCATACAGGCGGTTTGTAATTCTTTATGAATGTTAAAGACGTAACCGTATTGGAAGTTTAAAAAATAAATGATGGCAGCTGCAAGTAAGCCACCTGCCACAGGCTCAGGGATGTTAAAATCTTCTAAAAATTTAATCTTTTTAACCAAAAATTGCCCCACAAGTAGGACAATGGTCGCCAAAATCAGCGTATAGTAGCCGTTTAGTGTGATTTCGGTGAGTTCCATGTAAACTCCTTATTTAAAATAATATGCCCTAAAAGAGCTTAATTGATTGTTAATTTTTTAAAGATATAATTTTCAATGACTTACAAAAATCAGTTGAAAATGGTGTATTATAAACAAAAAGTTACAATAAAGCAAATCATGTGTTTTGGTTTGTGTTTGTTTTTTCGCATTTGTAGAGAAAATTTGTTATAATACGCTTTTTATTTTTTAAGGTAATCATCATGGAAATCGCCCCATATCAAGAACAAATCAAAGACCTACACGCTCGTGGCAAAGAGCTTTGGGGGTATCTTTGACGTCGAAAGCAAAAAAGAACGCCTAGAAGAAGTCAATCTAGAACTAGAAAATCCCGACATTTGGAACGACCCCGAGCTTGCCACCAAAATCAGCAAAGAAAAATCAGTGCTAGACGGTATCGTGGGCGTGGTGGACGGCTTGACTGCCAAGCTAGATGATGCCGCCGCCATGTTAGAGCTTGCCGTAGAAGCGGACGATGAGAGCCTATTGGCAGACGTGCAAGCCGAGCTTGATGATGCCCTAAAAAGCGTGGAAGACTTAGAATTTAAACGTATGTTTAGCGGTGAAATGGACGCCAACAACTGTTACCTAGACATACAAGCAGGCTCTGGCGGTACCGAAGCCCAAGACTGGTCGGAGATGCTCCTGCGTATGTATCTGCGTTGGTGCGAGTCGCACGGCTTTAAGGCGGAAGTTTTGGAAGTCTCCGAAGGCGGTGTGGCAGGTATCAAATCAGCAACCATTGCGGTCAAGGGCGATTATGCTTTTGGCTGGCTTCGCACTGAGATTGGCGTTCATCGTTTGGTTCGCAAATCCCCCTTTGATAGTAACAACGGTCGTCATACGTCATTTTCGGCGGTGTTCGTCTCCCCTGAGATTGATGATAATGTACAGATTGACATCAACCCTGCCGACCTGCGTATTGACACCTATCGGTCAAGCGGGGCGGGCGGTCAGCACGTCAATACCACCGACTCTGCCGTGCGTATCACGCACCAGCCTACGGGTGTGGTCGTGGCGTGCCAAAACGAGCGTTCACAGCACGCCAACAAAGACACCGCCATGAAAATGCTCCGAGCCAAACTCTATGAGCTTGAAATGCAAAAACGCATGGAAAAACAGCAAGCCCTAGAAGACAGCAAATCCGACATCGGTTGGGGGTCGCAAATCCGCTCTTATGTGCTTGATGATTCACGTATTAAGGACTTACGCACGGGCGTTGAAATGTCCAACACGCAAGCGGTGCTAAATGGCGATTTGGATAAATTTATCGTGGCAAGTTTAAAGGCAGGATTGTGATTTTTAAAATTAATCGTGATAAATTAACCGCCATAGGGTGCAAAATGTATCCTATGGCTAAATTTATTGGTGTTGTTTTTTAAGAAATAGTAGGGTGCGTACCACGCACCTTTTATAATGAAAAATCTGATTGGTGCGTGTTACGCACCCTACGGCTTGCGGTTTATTTTATGAAACAAGCAAAATTATTTGATATTTGCCGACCGAAACAATGGAAAACCATTTCATCAGCCAACTTAAAGGATAAAGGCTTTCCTGTTTATGGGGCTAATGGCATTATAGGTTATCATGATGAATATAATCACGAAAAACCAACCATTTTAATTACTTGTCGTGGTGCAACTTGTGGCACAATCAATGTTTCTTTGCCTTTTTCCTATATTAATGGAAATGCAATGGCACTTGATGACTTAAAAGAAAATGAAGTTAATATTAATTATTTGGCTTATTATCTTAATTTTAGAAAATTAAATGATGTAATCACCGGTACAGCTCAACCACAAATTACCAGAGAAAGTTTACAAAACGTAAAAATCCCACTCCCACCCCTATCCACCCAACAACATATCGCCCAAATCCTAGACCGTGCCGATGAATTACGCCAAAAACGCAAGCAAGCGATTGCCAAATTAGATGAATTATTACAAGCCACCTTTATTAAAATGTTTGGCGACCCTGTGGTTAATCCAATGGGTTGGGACAAAAAACCCTTAAAAAATTTGACTGGAAAAATTTTAAAACTAAAAAATCAATCAGATTATCTTGGTTTAAAATATATCGATTTAGGCAGTATTGATAAAGATAAAAAATGTATCGATTATGCAAATTTATCGGTATTAAGCCATGACAATTTCCCAAGTAGAGCAAGACAAATTGCCAAAAATTTTGACATTCTTTTATCTATGGTTAGACCGAATTTAAATGGCGTTGCGATGATAAATTCTAATGATAATGAATTTATCACATCAACAGGTTTCTCGGTGTTAAGATGTCATGATGAGTTAAATCCTTATTACCTTTTTGAATGCGTTAAAAATAAGAATTTCACGCAAATACTGGTAGAGCAAGCGGTAGGAGCTAGTTATCCTGCGGTTAATGAAACTATTATTAGGGATGTTGAAATTGCATTACCACCCCTATCATTACAACACCAATTCGCCCAAATCGCCAAACAAATCCAAACCCAAAAATCCACACTCCAAGCCCAAGCCGATGAGTTGGAAACCTTGTTTTTGTCATTAGAGCAACGTGCGTTTGGTGGGGCGTTGGTTGGATCATGATTGATTTTGCCCATCAAAAAATCCTGCTAAATATTGTAAACGCCTATTTATTTTATTGTTCGCAGGTGTTAAAATCTTAGCACCTGTTTAAAAAGGTATTTTTAATTTCCATGATTTCAATAAGGAATGATTATGTCAATTGACCGTGTTCGCCACGCTGCTTTGCGTGAAAAAGTGATGAGTGCTGATGAAGCCGCCCAATTTATCCAAAATGGCATGATGCTTGCCGTTACAGGCTTTACAGGGGCAGGTTATCCAAAAGCGATGCCAACGGCTATCGCCAACAAAGCCAAAGACGCTCACGCCAAAGGCGAGAAATTTAGCGTAGGCATGGTAACAGGTGCGTCCACTGCCCCTGAGTGTGATGGCGTGCTTGCCGAAGCCAAAGCCTTGCATTTTCGTTCGCCATTTCAGTCTGACCCAACCCTTCGTAATGGCATTAACGCAGGCGAGATTGCTTACCAAGATATGCACTTATCGCACGTAGAACAGCAAATGCGTCAAGGCTTTTATGGTAAATTTGACGTAGCTATCGTTGAAGCGACCGCCATTACCGAAAATGGCGAGCTGATTTTTGCGATGGGTATCGGTCATGGCGTAGAAGCGATCAAAAATGCCGACAAAGTCATCGTTGAGATTAATGCCGCCCTAAGTGCAGGCTTAGAAGGTATGCATGACATCTATGGTGATGTAGGCTTGCCACCGCACCGTAAACCGATTCCTGTGGTAGGGGCGTTTGACCGTATCGGCACGGCAGGGTTAGCCATTGACCCTGACAAAATCGTAGCGATTGTATTTACCAACGCAGGCGACCGTAACTCTAAGTTTGCTGAGCCCGATGACATCTCTAAGTGTATCGCCGCCCAAGTCATTGATTTTCTTGACCATGAAGTCAAGGCAGGTCGTCTACCTAAGAGCCTACTACCACTTCAATCAGGCGTGGGCAACGTGGCAAATGCGGTCATGGCAGGGCTACTTGACGCTCCATTTGACGATTTGACAGGGTATACCGAAGTGCTACAAGACGGTATGCTTGACCTAATCCTTGCCAAAAAGATGAAAACAGCGTCCGCCACCGCCTTGTCATTTAGCCCAGATGCTCTGGCTCGCTTTAACGAAAATATTGAGTTCTTAAAAGACAAAATCATCCTTCGTCCTATGGAAATCAGCAACAATCCAGAAGTCATTCGCCGTTTGGGTGTGATTGGCATGAACTCCATGATTGAAGCGGATATTTATGGCAACGTAAACTCAACACACGTCATGGGTACTCGCATGATGAACGGCATTGGCGGTTCTGGCGACTTTACCCGTAACGGCTTTTTTAGCATTTATGTCAGCCCGTCCACCGCAAAAGGCGGAGCAATCTCGGCAATCGTGCCAATGGTAAGCCACCACGACCACACCGAGCATGACGTGATGTTTATTGTAACAGAGCAAGGCATGGCGGATTTGCGTGGTAAGTCGCCAAAACAGCGTGCCAAACTTATCATCGATAACTGCTCGCACCCTGATTACCGTGATATGCTCCGTGATTATTATGACCGTGCATTCGTGGCAAGCCAAAAATCAGGCGGTGTACACACCCCACACCTATTGCTAGAAGCCCTGTCATGGCACCAACGTTTTGTTGAAACTGGCGATATGCGTATTAAATAAGCCTTGGTTTGGCAAAACAAAACACCCAAGTTATCGCTTGGGTGTTTTTTGGGCGGATTTGTCAGGGTAAATCACATTTGTCCTTACAAATCATCACTTCAACAGCCACAATATCGCCATTGGCAACCACACCGCCGTTACTAAGCCATTGATAGCAAGCCCAAAGGCGGCATATCGCCCTGCGGTGGGGCTGATGGTCCATGCTTCTACCGTGCCAATGGCGTGGGCGACCAGACCGAGTGCTAAGCCTTTTGCTCGGTCGTCTGTGATGTTTTTAAACAAAATACGGCACACCCCCGCCCCCAAAATCCCCGACACGATGATGATAAGGTTGGCAAGCACAAGTGGTGCGTCAATGATTTGGGCGACCGACAAACCCACAGGCGTGGTAACCGACCGTGTGGCAAAGCCCAAAATCGTCTGCATATTTAGGCTAAACACATACGCCAAACTCATCGGCACAATCGCTCCAACTAGGCTTGCCATGACGACGATGATAGACAGCTTTTTGACAGGCAAGCCCTTAAAATCCATGCCTGCCAAGGGGACAGCAAGCAAAACAGTGCTATACCCAAGCAAGCGATCAAAGACAGGTTTGGCATGGGCGTAATAAGTATTGTAGGGCAGTTGAATTATGGCGATGATGATAAGCGTTAGCACAATGGCGATGATAATCATCGGTATGCCACGAAAGTATTTATTGATATAACGTAGTACATATTTTGCCCCGATGTGGGCGATGAGCGTAACAATAAAGGCGATAAAAATCGTGGTGCTGTCAAGGGTTGGCATGATTTTCTCCTTTATCGTCCGTGCTTTTTAGCCAGTTTTGGGACAATTTGGCAAATGCCCAAAGCGGTATCACGGTACTCAGCACGATGACCGCCGACACGGCAAGTAAATCCGCCCCCAGTCCAAACAGCAAAATCCCTGCCCCTGCCGACACAGGCAAAAATGCAAATCCACTATCCACGAGTAGCACGCTTGCCGATGACGACAGCCAATTTGGTAGACCGCCCTTAATGAGACGCACGCTCATAAGCACAGCAAAGAGCGACACCAAGCCGACAATGTTGGTGGCGGTCGGCATTCCCAAAGCGGTGCAAACGACTAAGGCAAGCTCACGCACACCGATGACGATACAGACGGTGGCGAGCATACCGAGCCAAAAAGTTGGGGATTTGGTGAGATAGGGGGATTTCATTGTTATTATGTCCTTATATGGGGTGTCGCTTGATATACTTGGCTAGAATGGTTATTTAATCATCATCACGTCATCAGGTCAAGGTGTGGGGCAGGTTTTATAAGAAATGTTCATTATTTTATAAAAAAATAAAGCCAAACACGACTGCATTTGGCTTTATATTCAGATAAAAACTAACGCCCAATCGCACGCCAGCCAATATCACGGCGGTACTGTATGCCGTCAAAGGCAATCGTACCACAGCTTGCCAAGGCACGGGCTTGGGCTTCGGCAACGCTCGCCCCGAGTACGGTAACACACAACACTCGTCCGCCATTGGTTAGGATTTGCCCGTTTTGCTCTTTTGTGCCTGCGTGGAATACTTTTAGGTCGTCCTGCGACTCTGGCAAGCCTGTAATCACATCGCCTGATGATGAGCTTTCAGGATAACCACGACTTGCCAAGACAATGCCTAACGCCACTTTGTCCGTCCATTCTGCACTGGCGGGCAACTTGCCGTCTAGCCCTGCCAAAATCAGCTCAACCAAAGACGACTTTAATCGCATCATAATCGGCTGAGTCTCAGGGTCGCCAAATCGACAGTTAAACTCAATCACATAAGGGTCGCCTGCGCCATTTATCATCAGCCCTGCGTACAAAAAGCCCTTATAAGGTGTGCCATTTACTTTCATCTCGTCCACGACAGGGCGGATAACACGCTCAATCACTTTATTATGCACATCAGCCGTTACCACAGGGGCAGGGCTGTACGCCCCCATACCGCCTGTGTTCGCCCCTTTGTCGCCTTCAAAAATGCGTTTGTGATCTTGACTGGTCGCCATGGGCAAAATGTTATTGCCGTCAATCATACAGATAAAGGACGCTTCTTCGCCTGCCAAAAACTCCTCGATGACGACACGACTCCCTGCCTGCCCAAATTTATTGCCCGAGAGCATATCATCAATGGCAACAAAGGCTTCGGACTCGTCCATCGCCACAATCACGCCCTTACCTGCCGCCAAGCCGTCCGCCTTGATGACAATGGGCGTACCCTTGGAGCGGACAAAGTCTTTTGCCGACTCTACATCGGTAAAGACTTCATAAAAGGCGGTGGGAATGCCGACTTTTTTCATAAAATCTTTGGCAAATGCCTTAGAACCTTCTAGCTGTGAGCAGTATTTAGAACAGCCCCACGCACGCACGCCAGCACGCTCCAAATCGTCCACAATGCCCGCCACAAGCGGAGCTTCCGCCCCCACAAGCACAAAAGCGATGTCGTGAGATTGACAAAACTCAATTACGGCAGGGTGGTCGGTGATGTCCAAATCCACGTTTTGGAGCTTGGGTTCGGTGGCTGTACCTGCATTGCCACGAGCGACATAGACGGTCTGTACTCTGTCATCTTTGGCACACGCCCACGCTAAGGCGTGCTCACGTCCGCCTGTACCTGTAACTAAAATTTTCATAGCAGTCCTTATGGGTTGGGGTAAATGCCCTTATTGTAGCAAATTTTAGCCAAAAAATCTTGGGGGTTTTTGGCTGTTCTATGGATTTTCTTTTGATTTGTGGCGAAAAAAATAAGATAATGCTCATAAAAATCCCAACAAAGAAAAGATGGGTGTAAATAGAGTAATTTTATTCATCATAAGCTAATAGGGCGTGCCTACCATTGATAACATTTTTATAAAATAAGATGAAAATTTAACGCTTTTATCAATTTTTGCATGAAAAAATGGCTATCCGACCACTTAATTTAAAAAGTTAAGTGAAAATCTTAAAATTTACCTGATTAAGTGGTCGGATTGTTTTTCATCGTCAAAAGCTCGTTTGATAGAATAACTATCAAACTTCACTTTTTCCTTGAAAAACATGCGATTTTTCTCATTTTTCATTGCAAATACCAAAGTTCAACACGCCCTAGTTAACGGCGTTATCAATAAACTTGCGATTGGTTTGATAATACATTTTTGATTACACACCCAACCAACTTGATATTTACCACGGGTTTGCAGGGGTGTGCTGAGCACACCCTGTGAAAAACACTCTGGTCGCTAAGAGATGGTTGATTGGGAGTTGGGTGGGTTAATATGAAAAAAATACCCCACCCAAAACCTAAGACTTATCCTGATGGGCAAGCTGACTGATTTCCACCGCTTGCAATAATCCCAATTCATTAAATTCTTGGCGTAATTGTTTTACTGCTTGGGTTTGGTCTTTGGTTTGGGCAAGAATGTCCAAATAGCGGTTAATGTATTTGGTTTTATCTACCGCTTGCCAAAGTTTTTGATATTTGCGTTTTTGAAAAATATCATTCACAAAGCTAAGTAATAATAACCCAAGCAGAATATATTCTATTTTCATAGTTTACCCATATCAATATGAATCAATATCTATCAAACCGTATTGCGTCATTTGCCACACTTTGCACGGGCGTTTTATTTGCCAAATGGGGAGCGGATAAGGAGCGTTTGACAATGATTTTGCCATTGCCTTTTAATTGAACATTGGCAATATCCAAAAACAGTCTTTCATCATCATCGCTTGGCGGATTTGCTAAGTCATGTAATACTTGCATGGTTTTACCCACCTTTGCCGAATAGCTATCAGACGGAAACATGGGGTCAAGATAAATCATATCCACTTTTGGCAATGTTGCCATAAAGTCGGTATTCAAAAAATTACCATGATAAATTGCAATTCGGCTTAACAGCTTTTGCCAATTTGGATTGGCGTTCATCATTTGATGCTCAAATAATAACAGCATTGCCACGATAGGATTTTGCTCTATCATTAACACATTCGCCCCTGTACTTGCCAATATCAATCCATCCTGCCCAAAGCCTGCTGTACCGTCTATCACGCTCATATCAGGCGTTAATTTGCTTGCTTGTAATATCAGCTCAGACTTTCGCCCTGCGGTTACGATACGTTTGGTTAGGGCTTGCCAATTTAATGATGATTTTATAATAGCATTGTTGTCAATTTTAATTAAGGTTGGGGTATTTTTTATAATAGCGATTAGGGGTGTATTAGCATTGTCATTGGCAAACGATGAGATAAATTTATCACTTAGTTTTGATAAAGCATAAAAAGATAAATTTAAAGACAAATTATGATTTTTATTGATAACGTCTAATATATCAAATAATGCTTTTTCTTGTTCGGTGCCGATGATGTTGATAGTCAAAATATTGCCTTTTTTAAATAGATATTTCTATACTTGTTTAACTTCAAAATGCACCACCGTAGGGGCGTGCATAGCACACCCCTACAAAAGGTATTTTTCAAAAGGTAGAATGGGTGCAAATTGGGGTTAATTTCCATAAATGGTATGTGTACTAGATTGATTTTAAATAAAAATCAAATGTCATTTTAATATATTAAATTTGATAAAATATTACCCTTTAATCTGATAACCAAACACAAAATACGCCGATAACACAATCATGCCTGTGATAATCCGCAAATAGGCAAAAATCATAAAATTCCGTTTTGACACCCAAGCCACAAGCAAACGAATACATAGCAGGGCAACGACAAAAGACACCGCCGTTCCCACACCCAAAATCGCCCAATCTTCCCCTGTTTGCAGCACGTCTTTTTTCTCAATAAGCTCCAAAAGCCCTGCCCCGACAATGACAGGAATACCCAAAAAGAACGAAAATTCAGTAGCGGATTTGCGAGATGCCCCAAACCACAACGCCCCAATAATGGTAGAGCCAGAGCGACTGGTACCAGGAATCAGGGCAAGGCATTGAGCCAGTCCGATTTTTAACGCCATTTTAAAGTCAATATGTTCAGCTTCTTGTGCCTTAATGGGGCGTGGGTGCTTTTCCACATAAATGATGAGCAATGCCCCGATGATGAGCATGGTTGCCACGACAAGCGGGTGAAACAGCGTGCCTGTGATAAAGTCTTTGAGCGTAAAGCCGACAATCATGACAGGAATGGTGGCGATGATGAGCGAGATACCCAGCCCACGGGGGTTGGTCATGCCGTCCGCCTTGCCAGTCAGTAGCCCCATAAATGCCGTCCACAGCCTGCCCCAATAGTCATAAATAACCGCCAAAATCGCCCCAAGCTGAACAAAAACAATGAACAAATCCCGCTTGTCCTTGTCCCAAAAATTCATGATGTCTGCCGACAAAATCATATAGCCTGTACTAGAAATCGGCAAAAACTCGGTAATGCCTTCGACAATGCCCATGATAAAGGCTTTGATAACTAATAAAATGTCCAAAATATTACTCTTGCTTAGGGTTGTAATTGAGATTGATTAAATTTAGCTAATGATGTTGGATTAGAATAATCATATTTCCACTGATTGGATTTTTTATCCAAAATCAGACGCACGATTTCACCATTTTTTAAAATTTCTATTCTAAAAAACTCTTTGGTTGTAAAGTCTTCTGCTGGTATTTCATAAATAACCCTAACGTTGTCATTTAATATGGATTTTAATTGTTTGGCTAACGAAATGCCCATTCTGTGAAATTCAAGCCAATCAAATGAAATTGGCTTGGTTCTATCAAAATCTCTAAAAGCCAGATTAGCATCATTATAATCAAACCATACATATTCAAATTGTACATGCCAATCACAAAATTGTTGCCATAATTCATCGGGTATGGGGCTGGGTTGGTCGGTCATGTTGGGAAAATAACTCACGCAACATTCGCCAATGAACTTGTCTTTTAATTCTTGCTGTCCCCATAAAAAAGCCTTGCCATATTCTGCCATGACAATAATAAAAGCATGGTCGTTTAAATTGGTTTCATCAGTGGTTTGTTTTTTCATGATATTGGCGTTTGTCACGCATGGTTTGGTGTTTTGTGTGGTTTTGACAATTTAAATAGGGCGTAACATACTTACGCCATAATAATCATTTCTTACCTTGTTCTGCCAAGGTTTTCCAAGCGTTATTTCTAAGATACACAGGCAAGGCGTTTTCTGCCGTTACCGTCTCGCCCTTTAAAAATAGCGGATAGGCAAGGCGGGCGATATGCTCGGCACTGGGATTTAGACGTAATTTTTTGGCATCTGTTGCCACCAAATCCACCCCGTCCCCCACGATGATGTCGGTCTCTACACGCTTATCATAATCCAGCAGATATTCGTTTTGGGCAATGGGCAAGGCGTTTTGCACCACAAAATCCCCTGCATAGACTTGGTTTTGGCGAGCGTCTATCACGGCAGTTATCGTTGTGCCGTCCGCCATGCTTGTTTGTTCACACGCCATAAATGCCAAGGCGTGTAGGCTAGATATGCCGATACACGGTGCGTCATTGGCGACAGATAAGGCTTGGGCTAAGGCGGTGTTGATACGAATACCGCTAAACGCCCCCGGTCCACGGTTAAACGCCCATGCTTTGACATCCTTAATATCCACGCCTGCCGTATGTAGTGCCTTATCCAGCATGGGCAAAATAATCTCCGTTTGCCCACGTCCACCCGCTACGGTCTCGGTATAGATAATGGTGTCATTTTGTAAAATGGCGATAGAGCATTGCTCAAAAATGGTGTCAAAGGCGATAAGAATGTCAGATGGGCTGGGCGATAAGGCAGTCATAGAATGCGTGCGGACGAAATAAAAAACGCTTATCATACCACAAAATACTTGTAAATTTTAGGGTTTTAAAAGCGGTCGGGGGCATTGATAACATTATTTACAAGAGAGTAATAATTAAGAAATTTTATTTTTGTTGGACGGGGTGGTTTTATGACAAATAAATTTAGGGCGTGCCTGCCTTTGGTATTTGCAATGAAAAATGAGAAAAATCGCACGTTTTTCAAGGAAAAAACGCAGGTTGATAGTTATTCTATCAGACAAGTTTTTGACGCAGAAAAACAATCCGACCACTTAATCAGGTAAATTTTAAGATTTTCACTTAATTTTTTTAAATTAAGTGGCCGGATAGCCATTTTTCATGCAAAAATTGATTGAAATTGTCAAGTTTTCATCTTAATTTTATAAAAATGTTATCAATGGTGGGCACGCCCTAATAAAAACTTTTGGTATTTTTAATCAAATCAGCGTATAATGCTTAAATCCCATAAAAACTTTATGGTGTGTATTTTTAGGTGTTATTTAGGAAATTGTTATGGAATCTTATGTTTTGTATGATGATGGTCATCACAAATGTATTGCGTTTAGCATGCCCGAAGAAGATGAAAGCGTGCCGTCTAACCAATTTTTAATCATTGATGGCGAAGAAGCGGCAATTATTGACCCAGGTGGGGATTTGACCTTTACGCCACTGACCTTGCAAATCACCAAATACACCAACATGGAGAGCATTAAGTACGTCATCGGCTCACACCAAGACCCTGACATTTTGGCGTCCATGCCCCGTTGGCTCATCCATTTGCAAAACACCAAACTGCTTATTCCGACGTTGTGGGAGCGGTTTTTACCCCATTATAATTCTGCCTTTACCAAAGGGCGACTGCACCACGGTCTGTCAGAGCGGCTCGAAGGCATTCTTGATACAGGTGGGGTTTATGCACTGGGCAACACCCAAATCATGGCAATCCCTGCTCACTTTTTACATTCGGTGGGTAACATTCAGTTTTATGACCCTGTCAGTCAGATTCTGTTCTCGGGCGATATGGGGGCGTCATTGGTGGGGCATTCTGGCATTAAGGTAGAGAATTTTCAAGCTCACATCAACAGCATGTCAGGCTTTCACAAACGCTACATGGCAAGCAACAAAGCCTGCCGTCTGTGGGCGGACAGCGTGCGTCAGTTGCCTGTGGACATAATGGTGCCACAGCATGGCAAGCGGTTGGATGGACGAGCCACTTTTGATGAGTTCTTAGATTGGATTAGTGAGTTGTCTTGCGGTATTGATTTGATTGATGAGAGTACTTATGACATCAGTGAGCTGATGACATTGGCAAGAATATAAGGGCTTGTGCAATAAAAAAGGCGTGATGATACGCCTTTTTATTTTGGTTTTTTGGTAGGCAGATTGCACCTAACCAGCTTGATATTTACCACGGGTTTGTAGGGGTGTGCTGAGCACACCCTTTGACGACAGTACCGTGCAAGGCGTGCACAGCACGCCCCTACACCCAAACGTCATTGCGTTTGTAGTATTTTAAAATTTCTTGGGTGCGTCATTCATGGGTAACACCATCCACAGAGCCATGCTCTAACAGCCTTGACCCTACCCAATGCCGACTAAACTGATATGCCACCCGCCCCGAGCGACCACCCCGAGTGCTTGCCCATTTTAGGGCTTCACCACGTACCATCTCATCAAATGCCATGTCCTCCCGTGCCAAATAATACGCCACAATATCCAGATACGTCTCTTGATTCATGGGCGAGAACGATATCCACAGCCCAAAGCGGTCTGAGAGCGAGACGGTCTCATCGATGGTCTCATAGGGATTGACTTCATCGGTTTGACCGTTATAAATACTAACGTTGTCTTTCATGAGCTGTGGTAGTAGATGACGGCGGTTACTGGTGGCATAGATGAGTAGGCGGTCTTGTTCGCTGTCTAACGCCCCATCCAGCACGCTTTTTAGGGTGCGGTAATTTTCATCATGCCCATTAAATGCCAAATCATCGCAGTAGATGATATAACGGCAGTGGTTGTCGCTTGCTTTGATGGCGTGGCGGATTTTGTCAAGCATTTGCAAATCGTCTCGGGCGACTTCTATCACTCGCAGACCGTCTTGATGATGGGCGTGAAGTAAGGCACGCACAAGGCTTGATTTACCCGCCCCACGAGTGCCAGTCATGAGAACGTGGTTGGCAGGCAGGTTTGCCAAAAACTGGCGGGTGTTTTGAATGATTTTGTCTTTTTGGGTGTCAATGCCGTGCAAATCGTCCAAAGTGATGGCAAGGTGAACATCAACAGGGACGAGTGTGCCACGCTGACCGCCAACCCAGCGATAGGCAAGGACATCGGGGTCTAGGTGGATGGATTGGGTGGTGCGTTCGCTTAAAAATTGATTGGCTTTTTGCAAAAAGTCTGCACCAAGGGCAAGCAGTTCGTTAGGTAGGTTCATACAGGATTGGTGGGGTTAAAGTGTCTCATTAATGTAGCATAAAACACCCAAAAATAAAACCACTTCGTGTGGTGGTCGATGAGTGCGGGTGTTGCAAAAAGATTATTGAGCCATGCGAATGCCGATGTCTGTTCGACCATGCTTTTGCAAAGTATCACGTTTGGCAGTGCTCTCTTTGTGTTACACTCAATAAACTTTAAAATTGCTACAAACGCAATGATGCTTGGATGTAGGGGCGTGCTGTGCACGCTTTGCACGCTTTGCACGGTACTGTCATCAAAGGGTGTACTCAGCACACCCCTACAAACCCGTGGTAAATATCAACTGGGTGTATAATCCAAGTATCACATAAAGGCAAACATGCCCAAATCAACCATGCTACCCAACACCAGACAAGGACACAACCATGACCCATGCATTATATTCTCATCATTTATCTGCCAATACAGCAAAAAGCCTAAACCAAATGACCGATGACGAGCTGTGGACATGGTGGCTGTCGCTTGATGATGAGTGGCGATTTTTTTTGTTAAGACAGGGGTTGGAATTAAAATTATGGAAAAATAATAAAAGGGTTTTTGATGAAAAATATGATTATCAAGCGGAATTTGATTGGCTGGATAAATCATTGGTTTTTGAGTGTGTTAAGGAAATAGTAAGTTTAACCAAACTTAATTTAGAGCGTAACCAAATCCAAGACATTTCAGCATTGGTAGGCTTAACCAATTTAACCGAGCTTTATTTATGGGGCAATCAAATCCGAGATATTTTGGCGTTGAAAAGTTTAATAAGCTTAACTGAACTTGATTTATCATACAACCAAATCTAAAATATTTTACCTTTGGCGAATTTAACCGAGCTTGATTTATTAGAAAACCAGATACAAGATATTTCAGTATTGGCTAAATTGACCAATTTAAACGTTCTTAATTTAGAGAGTAACCAAATTCAAGATATTTCTGCTTTAAATAATTTGACTGATTTAAACATTATTGATTTACGCAATAACCAAATCCAAGACATTTTATTTTTGGAAAATTTAACAAATTTAACCAGTCTTGATTTGGGAGATAATAAAATTAACAATATCTCGGCATTGAAAAATTTAACCAATCTAACTTGGCTTGACACATGGGGTAATCAAATTCAAGACATCTCTGCTTTGGCAAGTTTAACCAATTTAACAGTGCTTGGTTTGGAAAGTAACCAAATCCAAGACATTGCTATTTTGGCAAATTTGAAAAATCTGAGTAAAATTTATTTAACCAATAATCCAATTGATCCGGCAGATATTGAAAAATTACGCCAACAATTGCCAAATTGTGATATTGTGTTTTGAGATAGAATAGAAATTTGCCTTATAATAGACTAACCCGCCACCACAAACCGCCCACGCTCATCAAAAAACCGCCGAACCACCAGCACCGCCGACAGCGTACACGACAGCGTACTGCCCGCACAGATAAAAAACATGGTAACAATCTGATAGCGTACCGCCTGCGTGGGGTCAGCCCCTGCCAATATTTGCCCTGTCATCATACCGGGTAGGCTCACCAGTCCGACCACGAGCATGGAATTGACGGTTGGGGTCAAGCCATTTAGCACCGCCGATTTGACAAGCTCATGCACCGCTTCAAAGGGGGTAGCCGACAGCGATAGGCGAGATTTGATAAGGGCTTGCTTGTCGTGCATGGCGTTTACAAGTTCGTTGGTTGTCAAGGATATGGCGGTCAAAGAATTGCCCAAAATCAGCCCCAAAATCGGTATGATGTACTGGGGGCGATACCAAGGCGACACCTTTAAAATCAATATCATGGCAATCAGCGTAACCACGCCTGTGGCAACCGACAGCGAGATGATGCTATCAGATAATAAGCCCTTGTAGGGGCGTTTGACCCGACCTTTTGCCGAGACGCTGGCAATGAGTGTCATCACGGTTAAAATCGCAAGTACCTGCCACGCACTCTCACGAGCGAATACCCACGCCAAAATCAGCCCAATCATGGACAACTGCACGACCGTCCGCACCCCTGCCATGATGAGCGTACCTGTTAAGCTAAGTCGCAGGTATGCCGACACGCCTATCGTGATAAGTAGTAAGGTGCTGGCTAAGGCGATGTCGGTTAGGGTAAGTGTGATTGCCATAATGTATAAGTTATTGATTTAAATTGATATTTTATTATTTGTAGATGTAGGGGCGAATTGCAATTCGCCCAAATCTACATTAATCTTAAAATCTTGTTATTGCCAATTTACACCGCCAACATACCATTATCCATACGCCACAAATCCGCCCCCAACACCTGTTGTTCGCTTGGCGTGTGCGTAACCCAAATCAGGGCTTTGTGGTTGTCATGCCAATCTAGCACGAGTCTCATGAGCAAATTTGCCGTCTCATCATCAAGGGCGGACGTGGTTTCATCAAATAGGGCGAGCGTTGGGTTAAATTGCAACGTCCGCAAAAAACTCACGATTTGGCGTTCACCCCCTGATAGCTCGTGGATGGATTGGTTGATAAAATTGTCATGTTTGCCGAGCGTGGTAAGTTGTTGTAAATGCCAGTCTTTATCAAATTTTTTGTTTTGATGATGTTTAAAGCCAAAGGGGGCGGTTAGGTTATCTAGTACTGTGCCGTCCGATAGGCTAGGCGTTTGATGAAATAGGGCAACGGCAGTGCGGTAATCAGGTGGGGAGATTTGGCTAAGGGGTGTTAATTTTCCATTTTTATTTAACATAATCCTATCAGTAACGGCATTATCCAAAGGCAACAAATCGGCTAGGGCTTGTAATAATATCGATTTGCCAGAGCCTGACCGACCGACCAGAGCGACTTTTTGCCCGTAATGTAAGGCAAAAGACACGTTATCAAGCAAGGTACGGTCTGGGGTGTGGTAGGATAGGGCGGTGGCGGTGAGTAAGGACATGATGTGGCGTGTTTGGGGTGGGGATTTATTATATTAGATTTGCCGATGGCATTGCCAAAAACCGCCTGCCCTTGATAGATTGATAAGTTTGATGAGTGGGGCAGACGGCTTGGTGTGGGATTTTATTTTTTGGTGGGTCGCTTACTTACATCCTTATGCTCGTCAGTCTCGTACAACGCCCCTGCACGTCCCACGATGAGTGGGTCGATGTTGCCAATCTGTGAGTCGTCTTTGTCGGCATAGTCTAGCTTGTTTAGGACATAACGCATGGCGTTGAGTCTGGCACGCTTTTTACAGTCGGATTTGACGACAATCCATGGCGATTCGCTCGTGTCGGTCTCAAAGAACATCGCTTCTTTGGCGATGGTGTAGTCATCCCATTTGTCAAGGGACGCTTTGTCCACAGGCGAGAGCTTCCACTGTTTTAGGGGGTCATGCTCACGGCGAGAGAAACGCACTTTTTGTTCTTCACGACTTACCGAGAACCAAAACTTGATGAGCGTAATGCCCGACTGAGTCAGGTGTTTTTCAAAGGCAGGCACCTGCTCCATAAAGGTGTGATATTCATCATCACTGCAAAAGCCCATGACGCGCTCGACCACAGCACGGTTATACCATGAACGGTCATACAGCACTATCTCGCCTGCGGTGGGCAGGGTCTGCACATAACGCTGAAAATACCATTGCCCACGTTCGGTCTCGGTCGGCTTTTCTAGGGCGACAACCCTAGCACCACGGGGGTTTAGGTGTTCCATAAAGCGTTTGATGGTACCGCCTTTACCAGCGGCGTCACGTCCTTCAAAAAGGATGACGATTTTTTGTCCTGTTTCTTTGACGTGGCGTTGTAGTTTTAGAAGTTCGATTTGTAATTTGTACTTTTGGGCTTCGTAGTTTTTACGGCTCATGCGATGTTTATAAGGATAACCGCCTTCACGCCAGTTGGGAGCAAGTTCGGTATCTTTGGATTTGCTCGCACCCAGCTCGCTACTTAGTTGATGAGCGACGTTGGTGGCAGGTAGGTACTCCGCCAAGCGAACTCCAATTTGGGTCAAATCATCAGCACTGGCGTGTTCAACCAACTCTTCTAAGCGAGAGAGTGTGTCAGAGAATTCATCACGAAATTTGGTGGTGGACTGCTTTTTTGGGGCGGTTGCCATGGCACATACTCCTAATAAAAATGTGGTTTTGTTTTATATTAACATAACGGTAATATTTTGGCAATATAATACATCCATTTGTTTTTGACTTTTTATGATGGGTTTATTTAAACAGCTGTGATTATCAATTAACTGCTTATTATCAACTTTGTATAAGTGATTTGTTTATTAAGGGCGAATAAATTGTCCCTATAACCCAAAAATCACTATTGGGCAATCAATAAGTTGCCATTTTAAGTTAATATTGAAGTATTAATCATAATTTTAAATTAGTTTGTCAAGACAAAGGATGAATTTCTTTGAATTAATTTTTTTATCAAAGAAATTTAGCTTTACCAACCAATTTTTAAAATAATTAACATCATTTGCCAAATCATACCAAGCCTAACTCACGCCCGAACCTAATAATCTGCTTTCGCCATTAGCGATTTTTTTGACGTGGATTTGGGTAGGAATGCGTTCTTTTAATGATTGGACGTGTGAGATAATTCCTATCATCTTACCTGTATCTTTTAATGATGATAATACCGATAACGCAATGTCCAATATCTCATCATCTAATGTGCCAAAACCTTCATCTAAAAACAATGAGTTAATACTGACATTCTCACTGCTCATTTGTGATAAGCCCATTGCCAATGCCAATGACACAATAAAACTCTCGCCCCCTGAGAGATTTTTGGTGCTACGAATCTCACTGCCTTGGGCGGTGTCGATGACATTTATCTCTAAAAGGCTTTTGTTTATCTTATCATCGCCATGGGTTAGGACGTAGCGACTGTCCATTTTACTAAGGACGTCATTGGCGTGATGGAGCATAAGCTCTAAGGTCAGCCCTTGGACGAAATTGCGGTATTTTATGCCTTCTTTGGAACCGATGAGTTCATCGAGCTTTGCCCATACCAGTAAATCCTGCTGTTTTTGACTGATTAAATTCATCAAAGAACCGTGCTTTTCTCTACTGTCCTTGGCATTTACAAATAGCTGTTTTTGCTCACCAAAGGCGGTTAGCTGTGCATAATGACGGCTTTGTAATTGCTCTTTGTGGTGTTTTAATTCATCCAATGTCATGTTTTGCGGTTTGTCATTTGTTGTATTGGGTTCATGTTGTTTATCCATGTCTTTTAAAATATCTGCCAAAACTTTATCATTAGGCTTGGTAGTCATGATGTCATCTAGCTTATGCTCCCAATAGTTAAGATTATCACGGGCTTGTTTTAAGGCATAATGCAGGTTTTGCTCGGTTTGTGCTAATGCCAAGCGTTCATCATTATCCATACATGCCGATAAAAATTCATCGGTGTCTTTAAAACCTTTGTCTGTCAGTGATTCATTAAACTTATGTTGTAATTCATTAATGTGTTTATCAAGCGTGGCAATGTGGCTTTGATGATGACTGATTTTTTCATTTAGGCTTAATAGGGCTTGCTGGGACTTTTGATGGCTCTCTTGGCTATCATGAAACGCCCGTTCGCTCTCATCTATCGCTTGGCGTAGCGTGGCTTCTTTGTCATCGACATTATCCGTGCCAAACAGTGCTTCACGCTCTGATGTGTGGCTGTCATGGTGCTGGGTTAGAGATATTTTTTCTTGCTCTAATTCATGCAGTTTTTCTTGATGGTCATTTAATTGTTTGGTTTGGTTGATCAGATGAATTTGAATGTGACTTAGCTCGGATTCTAATTGCTGTTTTTGGGCGTGGTAATTGTCATGGTCTTGGCTGATTTGGGTTAGCTCGCCAATATGCTGATGAATATTTGCTAATAATGATATGTAGCTGTCATTATTATTAATATTATTAATAACATTAATAATATTATCCATATCAATATCAATGACTTTTTGATAGGGTTCTAATTTGGTATTAATGGCATGGATAAGCTCATGAATACTTTGTTCATAATCAGCGATGGCGGATTTGGTGTCTTGTGTTTGTTCTGTGATGATTTGGATGTGATTTTTTAGGGCTTTGCCGTCTTGGGTGATGATGTCAAGATTTTGGCGTAATGTGCTAAGCTCTTGGCTTTTTTGGGTAAAAGCGTGCTGTAATGTATGATAGTTATCATAACTGCCAGTTAAACTGGCTAATGTTTGATGAATGATGTCATTTAATGTATTAATGACTTCTTTTATTTTGGGCGAATTATCATCTAACGCCGTGGGCAATTCATGATGGGCGTTTTTTATTGTATCCTGTGCGATGATGGTTTGATAATTATGGTTTATATTGGTGATGATTTCATTTTTTTGTGCTGTTAATGTTTGTTGTTGCTCGCCATAATACATTTTTGTGCTGGTGACATTGGCAAGTGTTTCTTTATGAGCTTGCAGGTTTTCTTTATGCGTTTCTATTTTTTGAGTGGTGTGGGCGATGGCGGTTTTGGTGCTGTCATCAATATCATGGATAAAGGGGTTATTAATAGCATACGGGTGCGATAATGAGCCACACAACGGGCAGGGTTCATTATCGGTCAGCTTGGCATGATGTTCTTTTAGGGCGATGAGCTGTTGCTGGGTGTCATAATGCTGTTGTAGGGTGGATAAGGTGTTTTGCTCTTGGGCGATTTGCTCGTTTAGGGCAGAAATGACAGACAGGGCGGTTTGCTCCTGCTCGGCATTGTCATGCAGGCGAGTGCTTAGTTCATGAAGTTGCTCATTTAGCTGTCTGTGGCTCTCTTCATGCTGGCTAAGGGTGTGAGTCAAATGCGACAGCTCTTTGATGTGATGAATTCCATCTTGAAAATGCGTGCCATAATACGCCAATTTGTCATTGTCAATATCAGACAGCATTAGCGATGTTTGTAACAGTTCGCTGATTTGCCCGATAAGGACTTGATGGTCATGCTCGCTTTGGGCTAACTGCTCTTTTTGGGTTCGCAGTTCGTCTCGTTTATCATTGATTTGTTGGTTTTTTTGGTGCAACTCATCGGTTTGGGCGCACAGTTTTTGGGCGTGCTGACGAAGTTGTGCCAGATTGGTGCCAAGCTCACGTTCATGACCCGACAGCACGCCCACGTCCTGTTTGATGTTAGGATGGTGTGCCATGTGTTGATGGCGGTCATTGATGGCGTGCAGTGTTGCCTGGTACTCATCCTGCTGACTGTGTAGTGCTGATATCGCCTGCTTGGCATTAGCTATCATCGTCTGCTCGTCCGTGATGGTGTGGCTGATTTTATCGATTGCCGATTTGTCCTGAGCGATGATGTTATCTAGCGTTCGCACTTGTTTGAACAGGGGTAGGGCTTGTTCATACTGGGCTTTGTGGGTGGTCAGGGTTTGATAATAGTTGTCCTTTTGTGCTTGTCGAGTTTGCTGTTCTTGCATTAGCTCGGGCAGGGCGTTTTGTAGCTCGGCTAGGGCGGTATGGGTGTGGGTTAGGGTGTGGCGTTCACGGGTGAGTTCTTGGTAGATGGGCGATAGCTCATGAGCCAGACTGGCAAGGCGTAAGCGAGTTGCTGACTTATCAAAGGCTTGGATGTCTGTCTGGGCGGTCACAATGTCCGCTTGGTGCTTGGTGATGTGGGCTTGGACTTGGACTTGGTCTTGGTGCCAGCCGATGATGGCGTCTAGGTGTTGCAGGCTCGTTTGGGTGTCACGAAGACGGGCGTCATCATCGCTGATACGTCGCTCCAAAGCGGAGAAATGCTCATCATCCATAACATCGATGTCGCCTACTTTTTGCTCTAATTGGTGCAGCTCTTCCTTTTTTTGCTTATGCACGTCAAAGGCTTTTTGGCTGATTTTGGCGTAGATGTGCGTGCCGGTGATTTGTTCTAGGATTTCGCCTTTTTCGTTGGCTTCGGCTTTTAAAAAAGCAGAGAAATTGCCTTGGGCGAGCATGACCGAACGGGTAAACTGCTCAAAGTTCATGTGCATGATTTCTATGGCTTTTTTGTCGCACACGCTCGGCTTGGTCTCGATGATAACTCCTTCATCGGATGGGTCGGTCAGTAGGCTGATTTGGCGTTTGATGGGTTGTAATTTGCCTTCTGACTTTTTATTTGCCCGTCGCTGTTCAAAGCTGAACCGATAGAGCTTATCGCCCATACTCTCATTCATGAGTAGCACCACTTCGCTGTGGCAGTCGCCCCTATCTACGCTCATGAGTTCGTTTTGGGTGTTGCTGATGGTGCTAATCCTTGGCGTTTGTCCATAGATGGCAAGGCAGATGGCGTCTAGTATCGTGGTCTTGCCCGCCCCTGTTTGTCCTGTGATGGCAAACAGTCCGTTATTGACAAAGGCGTCATCGGTAAAATCAATGTGCCAGTTGCCTTTTAAAGAGTTAAGATTGCTAAATGATAAAGAAAGTATTTTCATGATGTTTTGGATGAATAAATGGCAAAATAAATTGGTAAAATGACTTTAAAATAAGTTGGGTCAAAATCAGTCGGATAAAATAAGTGAGATGGCAGGCAAACCAAGCCATACGCCGTCAGTCCGCCTGCACGTCCTGCTCATGAATGGCTTGGATGATGTGCTGATAGGCGACTTTTAGCTCATCTTTTTCATCATCACTCACCGCTCGTCTATCTAAGAGTCGCTCAAACACGTCCATGGTTGTGAGTTGTTTTAGGTTTTCGCCATGATGGGTGCTTTGTAAGACGTGCCTGCGTTGGGTGTTGTTTTGGATGTTTAGGGGTAGGACGTTGGTGTCTGTCAAAAAGGCTTTGATGTCCTTGGCAAAATTCGGCTCTAACGCCTGCCCGTCATAGATAATCTCGGCATAGATGGTCTGGTTTTCGGCGATTAGGGGGCGTAAGGCGTGCTTAATGCTGTCGGTGTCGCCTTGTAGTCTCACCAGTTTGGTAAAGACAGGTACGGTCAAGGCATGAATGTGGGGGGTGTTCTCTGTGGCGGGGTCAAAATCAACAATCAAGACCTGCTTATCCTTACCAATCTCGCCAAACCCCATGGCAATGGGCGAGCCACAGTAGCGAATGCGGTCTTGCCCTGCGACCGTTTGTGAGGCATGGATGTGTCCTAGGGCGACATAGTTGATGTCATCGGCAAAAATGCTGGCAGGCAGTTGCCCGAGCGTGCCGACAAAGGTCTCTTTTCGCATGCCGTCATCATCCGATGACACGCTCGCCCCTGCACTAAACAGATGACCAGTGGCAATGATGGGGATGGGGGGCTGATTTGGGCTTGCTTGGTATTCATCTCGCAAGGCGATGGCATGGTCGGCAAGGCTTTGGTAATGCTTGGCAATGCCTTGGGCGGTCTCGGTGTCTCGCTGTCCTGTCAGCTCAAAACTACCGCCCGTCCTGACGTCTTTGTCACGCAGATAAGGCACGGCAAGGACGATGGCACGCACGATGTCTAAATTGTCTTTTAAATTGTCTTTTAATAGCAGTATTTCATCATGGATGTCAGCGGTGGCTTGTCCGACGACTTGGACGTTGAGTGTTTTTAAAATGGCTTTGGGGGCGTCCAAAAAGGTGGGGCTGTCGTGGTTGCCTGCGGTGATGATGACGTGTTGACAGGGGCTTTTGGCGACTTTGCCCAAAAATTCATAATACAGCTCTTGGGCTTTGTTACTGGGGGTAGCGGTGTCAAAGATGTCGCCTGCTACGATGAGTGCGTCCACGTCATGGGTGCTGATGGCGGTGTGTAGCCAGTCTAAAAAGGCTTCAAATTCATCATATCGGGTGTGGTTAAACAGGCGTTTGCCGATGTGCCAGTCGGATGTGTGTAAAATGCGTAGGGTGGTTGGGGGCTTGGGGGGTATGGTGTGCATGGTGGTTATTTAGATGAGTAAGATAAGAGTAAATGAGATAAATAGGCTGTGGTGTTTTAAAGTTTATAAAAAAAGACCAACTCTTGCAAGTGGTCTTTGGTAAACGTATGTAAAGCATTAGACAGCGGTCTTGACTGTTTTGGCTTTATCAAGGGCGGTGTATAGGCGATTGACTTCATCGGCAGATGTTAGGTGTAGATTGACTCGTAGGGCGTGAAATCGTCCTGTCTTGGATGGGCGAACGACCATGCTGGCGGTGTCAAAATCAGGGAAAATCTCTGCCAAAATAAGCGTGACTTCATGGCGTAGGCTGTCATGCTCGCCTTCATGCCCGATGATACTCATGGGGTAGTCCATGGGGAATTGCCACAGCTCGGGGTTTTGGATTTCGGTGCGTTTGGCGTTCACGGTAGGAGCGATGTTTAGATTGGTGAGTTTGGTGGTCATGATAATAATAAATAGATGAATTTAGGAATAAATGGGGGTATCGGTCGCTTTTTTCAAGCGTAAAAATAACCACACTGTGGTGGTTGTTTTGGGTGTTTTAAAAATCAATCATTTTCCAAGAACGAACGCAAATGCTCGGAGCGAGATGGGTGGCGAAGTTTTCTAAGTGCCTTGGCTTCGATTTGGCGGATACGCTCACGAGTAACATCGAACTGCTTGCCTACTTCTTCTAAGGTATGGTCAGACGCCATGTCAATACCAAACCGCATTTTGAGTACTTTGGCTTCACGTTCGGTTAGGTTGTCTAGCACTTCTCGGGTGGCTTCACGCAGACCTTCGGCAGTGGCACTCTCAACAGGGCTTGAAATGGTGCTGTCTTCGATAAAGTCGCCTAGGTGGCTGTCTTCATCATCGCCGATGGGGGTTTCCATGGAAATCGGCTCTTTGGCGATTTTTAGGACTTTACGCACTTTGGCTTCGTCCATGTCAAGACGTTCGCCCAACTCTTCGGGGGTGGGTTCACGCCCCATTTCTTGGAGTAGCTGACGGCTGACACGATTGATTTTGTTAATCGTCTCAATCATGTGTACAGGGATACGAATGGTGCGTGCTTGGTCGGCGATGGAGCGAGTGATGGCTTGACGAATCCACCACGTGGCATAGGTTGAGAACTTATAACCACGGCGGTATTCAAATTTATCTACCGCTTTCATGAGACCGATGTTGCCTTCTTGGATAAGGTCAAGGAACTGTAAGCCACGGTTGGTGTATTTTTTGGCGATGGAGATAACCAGACGTAAGTTGGCTTCGACCATGTCTTTTTTGGCACGACGAGCTTTGGCTTCCCCGATTGCCATTTGGCGAGCCACGGCTTTCATGTCTTTGATGTTCATTTGCAGGTTTTCTTCGTGTGCCAAGATTTTCTTTTGCAAGGCAATAACATCAGGCATGACCGCTTCTAAGGTGCCAGCGAAGGCGGGCTTGCCATCAATACGGTGAGCCAGCCAGTCAATGTTGGTTTCGTTACTGGGGAAGGTTTTTTTGAACTCATCAAGGGGCATTTTGCCTTTACGAATAACCAGTCGCATGATTTGTCGTTCGGTGGCACGCACGTCTTCATAGACTTCACGCATGAGTGCCATGATTTGGTCAGATAGGCGGTTGTTGAGTTTGATGAGCATAAAGCGAGTGGCAAGCTCATCATAGGCAGATTTGGCTTTTTCGCTGTTACGTCCATGCTTTTCAAGCATTTTTTTGGCATTGTCAAACAGGCTTTGAATCTCATCAAAGCGGGCTTTGACTTCTTCGGGGTCAAGACTGCTGTCATCGCTGTCAGCGTCCATGCTCATGCCGTTGTCATCTTCTTCTTCGGTATCGCTGTCATCATCGGCTTCACTGATTTTTAGGTCAATCTCTGTGTCGTTCTCTTGGATTTCAAAATCGCTGTCATCTAGGGATAAAAAGCCTGTGACCACATCAGAGATTTTTTTCTCGCCCGTTTGTACTTGTGCGTACTCATCAAGGACAAACTTGACCGTGCCAGGCCAGTACGCCATGATGTACTGCACTTCTCGGGTGCCTTCTTCGATACGTTTGGCGATACTAATCTCGCCATCTCGAGAAAGCAAATCTACTGTCCCCATCTCACGCATGTACATACGCACAGGGTCGGTGGTACGCCCCGGTTCGGTCTCAACGCTGGCTAACACCGCCGCCGCTTCATCGGCTGCCATGTCGTCATCGCTGCCTGAGTTTGCCAAAATGATGTCATCTTCATCAGGGGCGACTTCATAAATGGCAATGCCCACGTCCGTCAGTATGGCGATGATGTCTTCTACTTGGTCGCTTTCGGTGACAGATTCGGGCAGTTGGTCGTTAATCTCGGCATAGGTCAGATAGCCTTGTTCTTTGCCAAGCTGAATAAGGGCGGCTAATTGGGAAGTAGAATGTTCGCTCATGGGTTCTCGCTCATGCCTAAAAGTGATTGAAACGGTCAATTATAACACAGTTGGGTGCTAAATGGGGGTTGGGCTTGATTTTTTAAAGGGGTATAAAAAGGGATGTGATAAATTTTAAAGGACATGCTCCAATTTTAGCTACTTTTGCCTTACCATGGGGCAAATTGTCGTTTGTCCCGATAAATCAGTTTAAAGGTAGAATTGATGAATAATCCTATTTAAAATGCATTGTTTTGTTTCAATCTCAACTTAAATCTCAATTTAAAGTTATAACTTATTGATTTTTCAATGATTGTTTTTGGGTTGTTGGGATAAATCACATCTGCTCTTGATATAGGATAAAATTTTAAAACCCCATTCTCAACTTCACATGAGTGATTGATTTATCAAGGGCGAATTACAATTCGTCCCTACAACCCGAAAAATAATTATCAAATAATCAATGAGTCGCCATTTTAAGTTGAGAATGAAGTGTTTTAAAGATTAAAATCAGCCAAGCATGCCCCCAATCATCTCACGATACTCATCATAAATGGGTAGATTGTCATCAACGACCAAGGTTCTGCGTAAGGCGACTGTCTGCTCGCCTGTTTTGGGATTAAAGCCATCTTTGTGAGTATCTTGCCAATATATCCCCACACCACGCTTTTGCCAAGGCGGTATGTCATTAAAATTAATGCCGTTTTGAAATAACAGTTCGTGCTTTTCGCCCACTGATTTGTGTAATAAAAAATCAGCACTTGCCTTTGGTGATTGTCCTTGTTTTCTAAGTAGCCAGTAGCAATGTGTGTTTAAGGCGTTTCTGTGAGCGTCTTCTTGTCGCCAGCTAAAATAATCCTGCACCAATGCTTTATTTGGCAATTCACAAATGCGAGCGTCAAAACTGGCAGGGGCGTTCATGATAAGGCTAAACACTCCGCTTGCTTCACCTGCCAGTAGTGAGATGATTTTGCGAGTTTTGCGATTAAAACTGTCGTCATCGATGTGTAGTAGCAAAGAAATCTCATCGCTTTGGGTGTAGCCATAGACCACACGAAAGCCAGTATTCATGAGATGTTCGGTGGTTTTGGTCATGGCGTGATGAAAGGTGTCATCAAAGGGGCGGTTGAGTCGCCAAACATCGTCCGCCTTTTTGGTAAAGCCCCGACCGTCTAGTCGCACCACCATGTGAACATCTGGCAAAACAAAACTGTCATGTAAGGTTTCGTATTGGCGTAACCTTGTGTCTAATTCGTCAAATCGCATACATACTCCTGTACTTCAAAGTCGCCACTGATATTTTTTACCACAAAAATCTCATCAAAACCTTCATCAAAGTCAGGGTGGGTCAGCACTTTGGCAACTGATTTTAGTCCTACTTCGGGGATTTTGGCTTTGCCGTGTCGTTGGTTGTTATTGGCAAGTGCCACATCAAACGGCACATCAAAATAATAGGCGATGACCTTAAAATGATGAACCTTTGCCAAACGGATATAATCCGCTCGGACATCTCTGGTCGGATTGGTTTTGTCTATCACGGTTGGGGTTTTGCTGTCTAGGCACGCCCTAAACAGCAGTTTTTCACGGTGGGCGGTTTTGAGCATATCGCCATTTAAGCGTATGTGCGTATCAACAAACCGCTCTTTATAGAATGTACTTTTGCCCGCTCCTTGCAAGCCAATAAACATAATGAGTTCCATTAGACTTCTTTGTCATCCGCCTGATTGGGATTGTCTTTTTCGGTGATGATGGGGCTGTTTGGGTCGCCTAGGCTTAATATGTCGCCAAAGTTGGGCTGTACTTTTAGTACCAGTTGCTCTTTTTTGACGATGGCGTGATTGACCTGAGCTTTTTTTAAGTAGCCTTTGATGTCATCAGGGAGCCAACGTCCGATTTCTAGGTAGATGACGTTGCCCTTGTATTCAATAAAGGGCTTGCCTTTGAGTTTGGGCGATAGCGACAACAAAAAGGGCAGGGGGTCTTTTCTAAGTAGGGTGCGATAGGCAGGCACGGCAAACTTGATGGCAGGGGTTTTCCACCATGATTTGCTGTGCAAGGTGATGATGTCGGTGTTGGAGATTTGTTCAAAGGCAAACCGCTGAACATGACGGTCAAGACGGGCTTCGGTGAGTTTAAAGTTGCTGGCAACGGACAAGTGCATATCTAACACGTCCGCCGTGCAGTAAAGCCTTAAAAAGCCGTCAAACAGTTCAAGGTGCAAATCTAGCACCATGCCTACATTTTGTACCACAAACTGATTTAGGGCATCATTAATCTGCTCTTGACTGCCAGTTACATAAATCTCATCAACCAAATCGCCTGCGGTTGTGGTGTAGCTGTGTTTGATGTTGGTTAGGGCGTTTTGAATGCTGGTGGTGATGTTGTCAAACAAATTTTCGTTTTCAAAGGCGAACCCTGTTTGCTCAAATCCTGCTGGCTCGTCAGAAAAATCCGCCTGCGTGCGACTGTCGTAAGTGTTGTTCATAAATGCTAAAAAATAAAAGGAAAAAATAAACGCCCTACTATTGTAGCAAAAATTCGGTAAAGATGGGTAGATTTATGTGCAAATTGGGTAAATTGTCATCTACCCTGTGTCAGATGATGATTTTTTGGGGGGTGTAATTTTTTATATGCCTTTACTTCATTCTCAACTTAAAACACTAACGCATTGATTGTTCAATAATTATTTTGGCATTGTAGGGGTGAATCACATTCGCCCTTGATAAATCAATCGTTTATATAAAGTTGAGAATAGGGCATGCCTTTATTTAAAAGCTCTTAATTGAATAATGCCCATTATCATCTTATCATCACGCCTTTTTCATAAGCCCGATTACCACGCCCAACGCCAGCAGTTGCACGCCAAAGATGGTCAGCACGGCATAGAGCCATCCACCATGAGCATAGGCGATGGCACAGACCCATGCCCCGACACTGCCCCCACCATAGTAGCCCATGTAGTACAGTCCTGACGCCAACGAACGCCCTTCTTTGACGTGGCTTGCGATGTAGCTGATGGTCGCCGACTGCGTGATAAATACCCCTGATGACATGATGGTCAAGCCGATGATGATGAGTGCTAGGGGGGCGGATAAAGTGATGAACAGTCCTGTGATGGAGCAGATGACGGCAAAGATGATGGTATTGGTCATGCCAAAGCGAGCGATGATTTTGGCGGACAAGGGGGTGATGACCATGCCGATAAGATACAGGGCGAAGATGTTAGCCAGATGAGACGCTGACAGCCGATAAGGGGCATCGGCTAAGTGTAAGTTGATAAAGGTAAAACAGCCCACCAAGCTAAACAGCACACAGCCACCGAGCAGGCAGGCACTCATGACATGGCGGTTTTTGGTGTGGGACAAGAGCAGGCGTAGGGCGTCTTGGAAGTTTTGGCTTTTTTTAAAATGTTGTGATTTGGGCAGGCTTTTTAGTACCCACACCGCCCCCACCAAGGTCAGCCCCGCCATGACCCCATAGCCCCACCGCCAACCTATCCATTCGTGCAAATGCCCTGCAAAGAACCGTCCGCTAAATCCGCCCAGCACCGTGCCTGCCACATACAGGCTCATCATGCCAGCGATGTTGTCACCGTACTCTTCGCCAATGTAGGCAATGAGTACCACCGTGATACCGGGGACGGCAAGCCCCTGCAAAAACCGCCAAAACGTCAGCCCGTCCACCGACCCTGCCATGCCGACCATAAAAGTAGGAATGGCGAGTATGAGTAATGAGCCGATGATAAACCGCCGTCGCCCAAAGGCATCCGAGAGCATGCCCATAAAAGGCGACATCAGGGCAATCGCCATGACTGTTGCTCCGACCGCCAGCCCCACTTGCACTTCGCTCGCCTGCAAGTCCTGCATGAGTACCGGCAAAATCGCCTGCACCGAATAGACCTGTAAAAAGGCAAAAAAGCCAATCATGGCAATGGTGAATTTCTGGGTAAAAGTGGGGTTGTGGGCGGTCATGACATCATCAAAGATAGTAGGTAACATAGGGCGTGCCTACCATTGATAACATTTTATAAAATAAGGTAAAAACTTAACATTTTAAATCAATTTTTTGCATGAAAAATGGCTAAATCTGGTTTTTCTACGTCAAAATCCNNTTTTCTCATTTTTCATTGCAAATACCAATGTTCAATACGCCCTAATATTGTATCACAATTTGTCAGGGGTGGGAGTGATGTCAATGATTTATCAAAAAACTCATCCAAACCGATGTCTATCATCATTTTGTCTTATTTATTTTTTAAAAAACATAACCAAAAGTAAATAAAGTTATTACCAATCCCCAAAAATTTGATATAATATTGCACTGACAACTTTGTCATAATACGATAATCATTTACGCAGGAGTGCGACATGAATACCACCAATTTATCCACGTTCATCACTGTCATGCAAACTGGCAGTATCTCAGGTGCTGCCGAGAAACTGTTTATTACCCAACCTGCCGTCTCTAAGCGGATTAAGAGCTTAGAAGATGAGTTTGGTACGGCACTGTTTGACACCATCGGGCGTGGCATTATCCCTACGGCATCGGCTCATGAGCTACTGCCCTACGCCAAAAAATGGCTTGAAGACTATGAGATTTGTAAAGCCAGTCTGCTCTACTCAAAGGAAGTGGCGACAGGGCGATTGGTCATCGGTACAAGTCACCATATTGGACTGCACCACCTGCCCCCTGTCTTAAAGCAGTTTATTCAAACCTATCCGTCTGTTCAGCTAGAAGTGCAGTTCATGGACAGCGAGACGGCACACAAGGCGGTGCTAGAAGGCGATGTGGCATTGGCATTTTTGACCTTACCCCCAACCTTTGACAGACGGCTTGCTTATCATACGCTGTGGTCTGACCCCTTGTATTTTGTGGCAGGCGTGCTAAGTCCATTGGCTCAAAAGTCCAATGTCAGCCTACTGCAATTGGCTCGCCACCCCGCCATTTTGCCTGCGGCGAATACTTTTACCAGTCAAATCACGCTGTCGGAATTTAACAAGCACAATCTGCGTCCCTTTGCCACCATGAGTACCAATCCGTTAGAATCCATTCGTATGCTTGTGTCGGTGGGACTGGGCTGGTCGGTTTTGCCTGAGACACTCATTAATCAAGATTTGGTAAAGATTGATTTAAAAGAAAACATCGAATTACAGCGACATTTGGGACTGGTTATTAACCCCAATCTTACCCGCTCCTCAGGCACAGACGCATTTTTGCAGATGCTGGGCGTGGAGGAGATTGTGGGTGGCAATGGTGTGTGAGCATCAAGCGTGTTTTTATGGTTTATATTGTAATATTATAGAAATATAAAATTACAAAAACTATACAAAATAACGCTAAAAAAAAACAATATATTGACAATATTTCTATTTTGTTAGAAAATAGGGTTAATTAGTAGCATTAATACACATTTTGGTGATAATGTTTATTAATTGCCCTTTTTTGTTAATTTATTCGTTCGTGTGGTGTTGTTTCGTGCTGAGATTTTTGAGGTTTTTTGTTGATTCCAAACTTGTTAAGGGGCAACAAAAACCGATAAATCAACAGTGATTTTGAGTGGTTTTTTAAAAACAACACCACCATTTTTTTAAGGATTTGCCATGAAAATCAAACACATCGCCTTAACTTCGCTTGCCCTAGCGGTAGCTACATTGATGACAGCTTGTAATGATGGTCATTATCAAGTGAAAAAACCAACCGAGTTGGTAAAACCGACCACCACCACGCCAAGCAACCCAACTAACCCAAGCAATCCAAGCAATCCAAGCAATCCAAGCAATCCAACGCCACAACCTACCTGGGATAATACCGTCAGCTATGGCTCACTCAAAGCAGGGGCAGAGGCGGATGCGGTGGCATATGTGAGAAGTGAGCTGGGCGTAGCTCCTACGAACATGAGTTATTCTTTAACCATTGATGGTAAACCTCAAACGAGCGACATCAACCTAGGTCAATATGACAAAGGACACAGCACGCATAAAATTACCGAAACGGTAACAGGGACAGTGGCGGGTGAGCGTGGCTCTATCACCAGAAATTCCAAGGCTTATATTTTCCAGCAGGATTATTCGTTGGTGGCAGGCATTCATAATGTGGACATGGTTGCCAACGGTCAAAGAGAGGAGATTGATGAGGTGCATTTTGCCATCAAAGGCGATCCCACCAAAAATCTACCAACAACAGGCACATTTAATTACGCAGGCACTGGCATGGTCGCCACTTCGGCTGGCATGAGTCAAGGTAAGTTTAGCTATGATGTGGATTTTGTAGAAAAAACAGGCAGTGGTAGCATTAGTGGTTTGAGCAATTCTAGTGATATTGAACTGACCAAAGGAAGTATTGAGCTAATCACTCACACAAGTGAGCTGGGCGATACGATGACCATGCAGGGTGTGAACGCCATTGCGATGAATGATAAGAATATTGGTGGTTATACGCTGGGATTTTTTGGACCTAACGCTGAGGAAGTGGTGGGCAAGGTTGAGTTATTAAAAAATAGTTCTTATGAGGGAGCAAAAGGTATTTTTGGCGGTAAAAAACAATAATTCATAGTTCTATATGACACAAAAAGCCGTGAGAGTACGGCTTTTTGTGTGTTTATTTACAAGGAAAAATAAATGAAAAAATTAGGTTTGACTGCCGTTGCTCTCATGGGTGTTCCTGCGATGGCTGATGTCGTGGCGTATGGCAGTTTGGCAGAAGTTCGGCACATTGCCATGCCATTAGAAAAACCCCCTGACATCACACCGATACAAAAGGCAGGCTCTGAGATTAACATGGGTAAAGTAGGTACGCTAAACCTAGGTGATGGGCTGACAGGGCAGATTAATCGGGCGATTGTGGCAAAAGATTGGCAATCGCTTGATGGGCTGCTACACACCTATCAATCATCAGCAGAATATGACCCCATACTATACCAATATGCACTGGGGGCATGGCATCGCTCACAATTTAATCATCATCGGGCGATAGCAGTGTATCGGCAAATGCTGGCGGACAATCCTGATTTTCATTATGTCCGTTTTGACCTTGCGCTCATGCTCTTTGAAGATAAGCGGTATGATGAAGCCAAATCAGAGCTGATGGCAGTTAAGCCTTTGCTAAATGCTGACATGCAGGCATTGACCGAACGTTATCTTGACCAAATTGATAAACGCAATAAAGCGAACACAAGTTTTAATGTCAATTATGAAAAAACCGATAACGTCAATAACGCCTCACCTGCCACCCAAGTCAGATGGCAAGGCAAGACATGGAAAAAAACCGCTGAGAGTCTGCCCCAAAAAGCCACAGGGGTGCGATATGGCTTTGACATCGCCAAAGACAAACAGCTTAGAGCCAATCACTACCTAACCGCCAATGCAGGCATTGATGGGGTGCATTATTGGAATAAGCCTGAATATGATGAACAAACCGCCACGCTTGGGCTGGGATATAAGCACCAAAACGTGCGTGGTAATGTTAGCGTTGTGCCATTTTTAAATCATACATGGCTTGATGATAAGCCTTATCAATATGAAACAGGCATCAAGGCAAACATCAATCGCCGTATCAGCTCAAAACTTCATGTGGGGGCAGGCGTGCAATACGCCAAACGATACTATGATGAGAAGCGACTGGCAGAGCGTTATGACAGTGATGTCCGTCGTGTGAGTGCCAGTTATCGCTACGTATTAACGCCGAGCTTGATGGTTTTTGGTGGGGTGGACATTACCGATGATGACACTAAGGATAAAGAGGTTGCGTCTGTGCGTCATGGCATAAATTTGGGTGTGCTAAGTGAGATGGATAATGGCATGGGCGGACGTGTGTCGGTGCGTTATGCCAAACGAAAATTTGACGCGCCCGAACAGCTGCTTTATGGTTTTGTCCGTCAAGATGATGAATATTATCTACAAACAGCACTGTGGTATGATAATTGGCAATACAAAGGCTTTGTACCAAATCTTAATATTAACTACCGCAAGATAGACAGTAACATGGCGGATTTGTATTCTCGTGATGGTGTGCAGTCATTTGTCAGTGTTGAGAAAAAGTTCTAGGGGTGTGGTTAAATAAGTAAGTAGGGCGTGCCTGCCTTTTATAACACTATTTACAATATAGAAATATTTTAGAAATAAACCAATCGTTTTTGCATGAAAAATGGCTAAATCTTGTGGCTCGAAGTCAAAAGCTCGTTTGATAGAACGACCATCAAACTTCGCTTTTTCCTTGAAAAACGTGCGATTTTTCGTGATTTTCATTGCAAATATAAAAGGCAGGCACGCCCTAGTTTTATTCATAAAACAAAAGGCTGTGGCATATTCACAGCCTTTTGGTCATTTACAATCATTCTTTAACAAATGATTTTCCAGATAATGAATGTTTTGAGCATCTTCGGTAAAGGCTTCATCTTGTAATATCACATCACGGTGCAAAGTGGCGTTGGTTTTAATGCCTTCGATGATGAGTTCGTCTAGGGCGTGTCGCATTTTTTGTACGACCTGCTTGCGAGTTTGGGCATGACAGATGAGCTTACCAATCATTGAATCATAGTAGCTGGGAATACTGTATCCTTGATACAAATGACTGTCAAAACGCACGCCAGCACCACTGGGGGCGAATAGATTATCAATGCGACCAGGGCAGGGCATAAAGGTTTTGGGGTCTTCGGCATTGATGCGACACTCCATGGCATGCCCACGAATGGTAATCTCATCTTGATGGTAAGACAGACCATAACCTGCGGCGATTTTAAGCTGTTCAACAATGATATCAATGCCAGTAATCATCTCGGTAACAGGGTGTTCAACCTGTACACGAGTATTCATCTCAATAAAGAAAAACTGCTCGTTTTCATACAAAAATTCAAATGTTCCTGCCCCACGATAGCCAATTTGTTCGCACGCACGCACGCACGCATCCAAAATTGGCTGTTTGATGTCATCAGCAATGCCAGGGGCAGGGGCTTCTTCTAGCACCTTTTGGTGACGGCGTTGTAGTGAGCAGTCACGGTCAAACAGGTGTAGGGCGTTGCCATTGCCGTCGCCTAGGACTTGGACTTCTACGTGGCGTGGGTTTTTCAAAAACCGCTCCATATAGACCGTATCATCGCCAAAGGCGTTTTTGGCTTCGGTTTTGGCGGCTTGGACTTGATTGATAAGCTCTTCAAAACGTTCAACCACACGCATGCCACGACCACCCCCCCCAGCTGCTGCCTTGATGATGAGTGGAAAGCCAATGGCACGAGCCTGCTCTTCGGCATTGTGTAGGGTGATGGTGCCTTGTGAGCCAGGAACGGTTGGTACACCTGCTTTTTTCATGGCGTTGATGGCAGAGACCTTGTTACCCATCAGGCGGATGTGGTCAGGGTGGGGGCCTACAAAAGTCAGCCCTGCTTCTTCGACCTGCTCGGCAAAGTCGGCATTCTCGGACAAAAAGCCATAACCAGGGTGAATGGCATCCGCCCCTGTTATCTCGGCAGCAGTCAAGATGGCAGGGATGGACAGATAGCTTTGGGTGGATGGGGCATCGCCAATGCAGACTGCTTCATCACAAAACCGCAGGTGCATCAAATCCTTGTCCGCCGATGAATACACGCCCACCGTCTGTATACCAAGCTGTTTGCACGCACGCACGATACGCAGGGCAATCTCGCCACGGTTGGCAATCAATAACTTCTTAATCATAACTCACCCGTTAGGCTTTGTAGCGAATGACTGGTTGCCCAAACTGCACCACGTCAGCGTTAGATACCAAAATCTCTTCAATGATACCGCTTTGGGTGGCTTCTAGGGGGTTCATGATTTTCATGGCTTCGATGATACCAAGCTGGTCGCCTGCTTCTACTTTTTGTCCGACTTTGACAAAGGGTGGGTCGTTTGGGCTGGGGGCGGAGTAAAATACCCCGACCATGGGCGATGTCTCAACCTTGCCGCTCGGAGTTTTTGGCGTGGGGGCGGTTGGTGCGGTACTGGCAGGAGCGGACATTTGGGGCATGGCAACGGTTTGCACCGCCACGTTACGGGTCAGATGAACATAGCTGTCATCGTTGCCCAGTTCTAGGTTTGCCAAATCTTTCTCTTCCATGAGTTCAATCAGCTCACGAATCTGAGCGATGTCAATGGTGGCATTCGTTGCCGTCTGTGTTTTTGTGGATTGGGAAGTTGGTTTTTGGGTGTTTTTTAGAATGCCCATGCCGTCACCTTATAAAATGTAAAAGTTTATTGTAACAAATTTTTTCAAAATCGCCTAGTGGCAATCATCGGCGTTATTGTTAAAATCGGTAACGCCAAAATTTGTGTTATCATCAGGTGCATAGTGTACATGCGTACGGATATTTTGCAAGTATTTTTTGCAATTTTGGGTAAATTTTTTACAAAAATGGGGTAAATTGGGCAAAACAATGATTAAAAATGAGTAATTTTTAATCATTTTTGATGTCTGGGTCATCAATAAATGTCCTTTAAAATCGTCTTTATAAACTGGGTTGGGCTTGTTGCCAAGACTGGGGTGTAGTAAAATTGATTTTAATTGGCAATGATTGTGTTTTGACTGGGGTGTTTTATGAAATTATTTTTTAAAATAGGTGTTGTGTTTACTGCCGTTATTTTATCTGCTTGTGGTGGTATAAATGAGCAAGTGCGACAACATGATGACTATTTACCAAATGATAATGGGGTTAAAAAGGCTTATGATGGATTATATGCAAATTTATCCAATAGCCTAAAAGTTGCCTTAGAAGATAATCAAAAAAAGTGGCAACAAGACACTTTTAAAAACTGCACTAAAAATCCACAAACACAAAAGCAGTGCCAAGCAACTGCCAATCATCATCGCTTGTCGGTATTGACCCATCATCAAAGACATCTTGCTAATTTATTAAACTTCCTGCAAAACTAGTTTTCCGCTCGCCCTGAGCTTGTCGAAGGATGGCGGAAAACCGTTATGGTTCGACAAGCTCACCACGAACGGTTTTCTTTAATCTGGGGTTTTGCAGGAATTCTATTAAACAAAGAATTAAACGGTTTGGAAAAAACTGATGGCAAATACGTTGGTGCTTTTGATGCTTATTGTATGTGCGGTGCCGTTTTTCCTTTTATCGATACAAAAAATAACACAATCATTTGGAAAGACTTTTGTACTAACGTTATTGAAAAACACTCCATTGATAACGTGCTTTTGTCAGATGATGGCATAAGTTTTATCATGACAAATAAAAGTGGCTCCAACTATGAGCTGATGGTTAAATATCATCAAAATGGGCTATATAAAGTCATGATGAATGGCGATTATGATTTAAATCAAACGGTATACATCCCAACTTACCTTGCAAATAAAAAACTTTATCCTGTTGATGCGGATTTGATTTGTGGGGATTTTGATGGGTGATAAATAAGAAAGTTTTTGCACCCAAGAAATTTTAAAATTACCACAAACGCAATGATGTTTGGATGTGGGGGCGTGCTGTGCGTGCCTATAAAAATAGCAATATTAAAGGACATGTGCGGAGCCGATTCTTACAGACTCATGACAAATATCAAGTTCGTTGGGTGTAACCCCAATATGATTGTTAAAAATGAGAAGGATAAAATATTTTACCCTTATATATCAAATTGCAAAAACCATCCAACCAACCACCCCTGTGTTTGGCATAACATTAAGAAACAATCTCATCAAGCCATGCCGGTCTAACCCATTTGGGGGCGTCGATGAATTTAAAATTTGCCATTTTGTGCAGTAGCTCTTCGCTGTTGTCGGCGATGCACAAAAGCTGTAAATTCTCTTTGGGCATAAACCCACTCTCGGCAGTCTTGGCGAGCATGTTAAGTAGCGGGTCAAAGAAATGAGCGACATTTAATAAGCTGATGGGTTTGCGGATGAGATTAAGCTGAGTGATGGACAGCACTTCAAACAGTTCTTCATACGTCCCCAAACCGCCTGCCATGACGATAAAGCCGTCCGCCAGTTCGATGAGCTTGGTTTTGCGAGTGACCATGTCGGGGGTTTCGATGAGTTCGGTCAGTCCCAGATGGGCGACTTCTTTTTGTTTTAAAAAGGTGGGAATCACGCCAATGACTTCTCCGCCATGCGATAACGTGCTGTCGGCAAGCGTTCCCATGAGTCCGACATTGCCCCCACCATAGACAAGGCGGATGTTATGATGGGCAAGGCGTTCGCCTAGGATTTGGGCGTGATGATAATAATCGGGAATCTCACCAAAGTTAGAACCACAATAGACGGTGATGTTATTTAGCTTGATGGCAGACATAAAAACTCGCTATATTTTACTTATTTATAAAGGTAATTTGTGGGTGTTGTTACAAAAAAATTTAAATGACATTTATCAAAAGTCATTAATGTACACCCGAGAAACTTTAAAATTACCACAAACACAATGAAGTTTGGGTGTAGGGGCGTGCTGTGCACGCCTATAAAAATTGGCATGTTATCAAAGGACGTGCGGAGCCAGTCCCTACAAAGCCTGTGGTAAATATTAAGTTTGTTGGGTGTATAATGCCATTTTGTCAAAACAATAAACACCCTAATTTAACAAAACTTTGATAAAAAATCAATGATGGCTTGGGTGGTATGGTGTGTCAAGATGATTTGAACAAACGACTTTTTAGCGCGCCCACATAACGCCATGGCTGTACCGTGCCAAGCCCCATGCCGATGAGCCCTAGCACCATGACGCTGTTTAGGGGTTCGCCCAAGAGTGGCACGGCAAGTAAGGCTGAGATAAACGGGGCAAGACTGGCAAGTCCGCCAGCGAAAAACGCCCCAAGTCGCTCAACCGCCAGCGAATACGTCATCGTGGCAAATATCATCACCATGACGCTATGAAACGCCCCTTGGATGATGGCATGCGACAAAGCAACGCCACCAAAGCCCAAACCGCCCACACCCAGATACAGTAGCACGCCATAGATGGGCAGGTAGAGTATCGCTGACCAGATGGCGGTGCTACACATGACTTGCCATGGGCTAAATCCCCATTCTTTTAGCATGATACCATAACCTGCCCAACAGCAGGCACAGATGACGAACAGTATATCGCCCACGCCAAAGGACAAGCCCTTGATGAGCATGAGAGCGGTCATGAGCATGAGTGTGATGATGATAAGGATGAGTGCGATTTTGGTGTCGTGGTCGGGGCGTTTTTTGAGCAGTAGGAGCATGAGCAGGGCGGTGGCGACAGGTATCATGCCATTTAAAAACACCGCCCCATGCACCACAGGGGCGAGCAAAAAAGCACTGTACACAAGCGAGCTATAACCGACCCCACCAAACAGTGCTAAGATGACGGCTTTGGGTTGCCACAAAAACGCCATGTTTCGCCGATAGATGAGTATGGGCAAAAGTAGCCCTGCCGACACGCCAAAACGCACGGCGATGATGTCCCACGCTGATATGCCCCAACTGGCATTTAGGCGAGCGAGCAAGCTAAAACTGCCCCACACGAGCATGGTCAGCACGATACAGACATAGCCTTGGGCGGTGGGCGAGAGCTGACAAAACAGCTGGCGTAAATGAGTCATGAACACTACCAAGCGATGGATGGGTGGGCAGATGGGCGATACAAAAACCGCCTATTTTACCACAGCCTTGATACGCCCGTCATGAAATTCGATGTCAATCTCGCCTTGTCTGATGGTGTTTGATGAGCCAATGACATGCCCGTCTTGATGGATGAGTGCGTAGCCTTTGGTTAGGGTGCGGGCAGGGTGTTGTACCAAAATCATGCTTTGTAAGTGGCGAGTCTCATCACGCAAGGCGGATAAGCGGGGCAGTAGTGCTTTGTGCCGAGATAGAGTGTGGACGGTGGTTTGGCGAGCGTGTTTGATGTGTTCGTGAGCGGTTTTGTGCTGACGGGTGAGCAGGTCGCTGATGGCAGATGAGAGCGTGTGGGTGCGGTATTTGGCATGACTGCTTAGCGTGCTTAATAAAAAGTCTCTGTCTTTTTTGGCAAGTTTTAGGGTTTGGCTTGCCCCGTGATGGACGCTTTTCATGGCAAGATGGCTTTGCTCTTTGGCGTGGTGCAGGCGAGTGCGACTGATGTCGTTGATGGTGGTCATGGCACCTTTGGCAAGGGCGACCATTGTGACCAGATGGTTTTCGATGGCTAGGATGACCTTAGATGGCGTATCAAAGCGAGTGTATGCCACTTCATCGAGTAGCACCTTATCACGCTCATGCCCGATACCGACCCACACAGGCATGGGCGATTCGGCAACCAATGCCGACAGCTCATAGTCATTAAGATACGCCAAATCGCCCACCGCTCCGCCCCCACGGATGATGACGAGCAGGTCGGCATGATGGGCGTGACTGGCATAAAACTCACCGATGGCGTGCGTGATGGCTGTCCTTATCTCGCTTGGGGCGTGATTGCCCTGAAAGGTGGCGTGATGATAATAGAACTGGCACGCCCCCGTCTGTGCCAATCTGTCCGCTTCGGCACGAAAATCACCCAGTCCTGCCGCCTGCTCGGGGGCGATGACGATGACGTGACGGATGTCAAAGGAGGTGGGTAGGGCTTTATTTAGGGCGGTCAGTCCTTCATCATGTAGGCGTTTTAGCATGGCGTTATAAGCCTGAGCCAATGCCCCGAGCGTGTAAGTGGGGTCAATGTCGCTTATATTAATACTAAACCCGTACTGCGGATGAAAACTTGCCGAACCTTTTATCAGCACCGCCAGTCCTGCCGAGAGCGGTTTGCCTGTCTCGCGGGTGAATTTGCCGACAACCGCATTTGCCCGATATCGCCATAACGTCGCCCGAGTACTGGCGATGATATTGCCGTTATCGTCTTTTTCGGCAAGTTCAAAATAATAATGCCCACCCTTGGTATTGACCGCTCGCAGTTCTGCTTGTATCCACACTTCATGGTCAAAGGTGTCGCTGATGACCAGTTTTACCGCTTCTAGGTAGCTACTTAGTGATAACTGCACCCCTGCCAATGTCGGCTCATCGGATACGCCATTCATCTCATCGGCGATGGCTTGATGTAGGGCGTTGATGTCGGCACTGTCTTGGGTTTGTGCTAGCCTGTCTAGGTTTTGGTCTAGGGCGGTCAAAATGGCTTTGTGGTTCATGGTGGCTGTTTTAAAGTAAAAAGGTAAAAAGTAAAAAGGCATTTAAAGGGCAAAATAACACCGAGATTGTAACAGATTTTTGATGATTTATGAATGCTGATGGTGGTAAAGGGGTAGGTTTTAATTTAAAATTGCCAAAATGCCATAAATAACGTAACATAGCAAAAACTTTGAACAAATCTAAATGAGCAACACAAAGGCACACCATGAGCAAAACTATGAGCAAAAACACCCCAATCACCCCGACCGAACTGACCGCCATTTGCGATGAATATTTACAAGCAAGCGAGTTTAACGACTATTGCCCCAACGGCTTGCAAGTCGATGCCGATACGCCCATTAGCAGGGTCATCACAGGCGTAACCGCTTGCCAAGCCTTGATAGATAAGGCGATAGAGCATAACGCCCAAGCGATATTGGTACATCATGGCTATTTTTGGAAAGGCGAGCCTGCCCCATTGGTCGGCATGAAAGGCAAACGCATTCGCACCCTGCTCCAACACAACATTTCACTCATCGCCTATCATCTGCCCCTTGATGCTCACCCTGTCATCGGCAATAATGCAGTGCTTGCCGATGAGCTTGGCTTGACCATAACAGGGGCGTTATATCCCCATGAAAAACACCCTGTGGGTAACATCGCCACTTGTCTGCCCACGACATCTGCCGATTTTGCCAAAAAAATCGAACAAGTGTTGGGGCGTACACCCCTGCACATTAGCGATGACCCTAACCGCACCCTAACCAAAATCGCCCTATGCACAGGTGGTGCCCAAGACATGATAACCCAAGCTCACATCATGGGCTGTCAGGCATTTATCTCAGGAGAAGCGTCCGAGCGTACCACACATTTGGCACGAGAGCTGGGCGTGGATTATTTTGGGGCGGGTCATCACGCAACCGAGCGGGGCGGTATCAAGGCATTGGGCGAGCATTTGGCGGACGTGCTTGGGCTTGATGTGGTTTTTGTGGATATTGATAATCCTGTTTAAAGGGGTGTTTTCAGTCATATTTTAAAAATTCATTTGCAAAAGTAACTCATTTCGCTTGTCTTTTTGGTATTATTTTTTAAAAAATAATGGTAAAATTAGCCGATTTTTGTTTGTATTGTAAATTTTAAAGTTTATTAAACAATATTTTAAATTATCCTTTATCTTATAAGGAAATCTATGTTAAATCTCACCGCCACAGACGTGCGTATGAATGTACAGGCTACCAATAAAGACGAAGCCTTATCCCTGCTTGCCAAGATATTGAGCGAAGATGGGCTGGCAACTGCCGATTATTTTGCGGGGCTACAAGCCCGTGAAGCACAGACCAGCACCTATCTGGGGCAGGGGATTGCCATTCCGCATGGCACGCCAGAATCACGCTCTTGTGTGCAACAAACAGGGGTGCGGCTGGTGCATTTTGCCGATGGTGTGGTGTGGAATGACGATGGTGAGCGAGCGTATTTGTTGGTGGGGATTTGTGCCAAATCTGATGAGCATTTGTCTATTTTAAGGCAACTGACTCGCACCCTTGGCGATGATGTGGCAGATGACATCAAAAACGCTAAGACACCAGAGCAAATCATCACAATCATTAATGGCGATAAGGCACACGGCAAAACCAGCTTTGTGGTGCATGAGAATTTATTAAAAACCGAAGTAGTAGCCAACGATATCGATGAGCTGTATGGCGTGGCGGTCAATGTATTAAAAAATCAAGGCAAGATAACAGGGGTGGTTGGCATTCGTCCTGCCTTTGTGCAACTGTCATCACATTTGGGCTGTGTAACCTTAGAGCATGATGAGTTGGTTGCCGAGCCTGCCCTAGCGTTGGTGGTTGCCAAAAAAGCCCTAGCATGGCAGGATAAGACGGTGCAAGCGTTGGCGGTAATTGCTGACAATCGCCACACCGATAAGCAGGCATTGGCAGGGGTGTACGATGTTTTGTTAAATGATGAATTTAATGCCAAGCTGACTGCCCTTAGCGTGGGCGAGCTTGCCGAGTGGCTTGGTGCCGAGCGTGCCGTGCATTGGCAGTCGGCAAGTGTGGTACTGCTTAACGCTCATGGGTTGCACGCACGTCCTGCTACTGCCTTATCCGAGCTTGCCAAAGGAGCAACAGGCGAGCTAAAAGTAGCGGTGGATAATGGGGCATACGTCTCCGCCAAGAGCTTAACCAAACTGCTCTCACTGGGGGCGACACGAGGGCAGAGCCTAACATTCATCGCTGAGCCAAATACCGATGCGACCGAGTATTTACCTAAACTTATCCAAGCGGTGCAAGACGGACTGGGCGAAGAAGTAACACCGATAAGTCATAGCCAAGCAAGCAACCAAAAAAGTGGCAAAGAAAATCATGAACCCGCCCCTGTGCTTGACTTGACCGGCAACACCGTCATCACCAAAGGCGAACGCACACACGCCACGTCAGCGTCAGCGGGACTGGCTCATGGCGAAGCATTTGTGGTGCGTCAAGTGCGGTTTGATTATCCTGTCCAAGGGGTCGATAAGGCGAGCGAGTGGGCGAGCTTGCAACAGGCGATTGGGGCGGTCAAAGATGAGCTAAAAGTCATTGTTCAGACTGCCAAAAAAGCGTCCATTGCTCAGATTTTTACCGCTCATGTGGCTCTGCTTGATGATGAAGAAGTGACGCACGGGGCAAAAGATGGCATTGATGATGGGTTATCGGCGGCGGCGGCGTGGCATGCTCACATTGAACAGCTTGCCAAAACCCAAGCCAGTCTTGCCAATCGTCTGCTTGCCGAGCGAGCGGCGGATTTGCGAGATGTGGGACAAAAGGTGCTTGCCAAGCTGACAGGTCAAGTAGTCGCAACCGAGCCTGATGAGCCGTATGTGCTTATCAAAGAAGATCTGCTACCGTCTGATGTGGCACGCCTAGACCCTGCACGAGTGGCAGGCATTCTCACGGCAGTGGGCGGTGCCAGTTCGCACAGTGCCATCGTCGCCCGAGCGTTGGGCATTCCTGCGATTGTGGGGGCAGGCAAGGGCGTGCTTGACATTAATGATGGCGAGCAGGTGCTAATAGATGGCGGTCAAGGCTGGTTTGTGGTGGCACCAACCGATGAGATGGTGGCGGTCGCCAAAGCCGAGCAAGCAAGCTGGGCGGAGCGTAAACGCCTAGCCAGTGAGACCGCCCTAAACCCTGCCATTACCCAAGATGGTCATCAAGTGGAGATTGCCGTCAATCTAGGCAATGTCCACGACACCAAGATGGCGGTAGAGAATGGGGCAGAAGCGGTGGGACTACTGCGTACTGAGCTTGTGTTCATGAGTCATCAGAGCGTGCCTGACATTGACACGCAGGTGGCGGATTATACACAAGTGTTTGATGCCTTAGATGGTCGTCCGCTTGTGGTGCGTACCTTAGATGTCGGTGGTGATAAGCCCTTGCCGTATCTACCCATGCCGTTTGAAGACAACCCATTTTTGGGGGTGCGTGGCATTCGCTTAACCCTAAGACAACCTGCTTTATTAGAAAATCAGCTCATCGCCTTGATTAAAGCGTCCAAGGGGCGTGATTTGCGTATCATGTTTCCCATGATAGGCAGATTAGAAGAATGGCATGATGCCAAAGCCATACTAGATAAAGTACTGACCGACCACCCCCATGACAAGCTCCAAGTGGGTATGATGATAGAAGTGCCAAGTGCGGCGGTCATGGCGGATGTGTTTGCCAGTGAAGTGGACTTTTTTAGCATTGGCACCAACGACCTGACTCAGTATGCCCTTGCCATTGACCGTGGTCATGCCACGCTCTCAAAGGATGCGGACGGTTTACACCCAAGCGTGCTAAGACTTATCCAAAACACCGTTGCCAACGCCCACGCTCACGGCAAATGGGTGGGTGTGTGTGGCGAGCTGGCAGGCGATGAGCGAGCCATACCGATACTGGTGGGGCTAGGTGTGGATGAGCTGTCCATGTCGACAGGCAGTATCGCCCTGACCAAGGCGGTGGTGCGTGAGCTTAACTTTACCGATTGCCAATACCTTGCCAAAAAAGCCCTAGCCTGCACCAGTGCTGGCGAAGTGCGTGCCTTAACCACTGCTAAGGAATCCTAAGATGACACAAGTACTCTGCATTACCCTAAACCCTGCCATTGACCTAACCGTCAGTCTGGACGAATTAAAACTAGGAGCGGTCAATCGTGCCGTATCTAGCCAAATGGACGCCGCAGGTAAGGGGCTAAATGGGGCTCAGATTTTGGCGGATTTAGGTGTGGATGCCATTGCCACAGGGTTCTTAGGTGGCGATAATGACGGCATTTTTAATCGGCTTTTTGGCGAGCGTGAAGCACTCAATCACAGCGAAAATTTGGGTCAAGTGGCGGATAACTTTGTGCGTGTGGCAGGCATTACTCGCACCAACATTAAGCTTACTGATGATTATTATGGCATTGGGCGTACCACAGATGTCAACGGACAGGGCTTTGTGGTTACCGAGACCGACAAACTGCACTTTTTTGAGCAGGTGGCACAGCTTGCCCCTACCTGTGATGCGGTGCTGATTGCTGGCAGTTTGGCGACTGGTTTTGGTTTGTCGGATTTTGACCATTTGCTCACGGTTTTGACCGACATTCATGATAAAGTGGCGGTTGATGTCAGCGGCGAAACCCTAAAAATCGCCATGCGATATCCGCTATGGCTCATCAAGCCCAACACCGATGAGCTGACCGAAGTCTTTGGCGTGCCTGTTGAGAGCCTAGATGAGCAGGTGGCACTTTTTGATGAGATTCACAGTGATATTGAGCATATTTTTGTGTCTATGGGCGAGCAGGGCGTGCATTGGCTAAGACGACAGGGCAACACTCGTGAGCTGTACCGTGCCGTTCCGCCAACCATGAAAATCAAAAGCACGGTCGGAGCAGGCGATACCTTTGTGGCAGGCATGATTTTTGGGTTATTAGTCAATGACGAGCCACAGACAGCGTTGGTGCGTGCCACCGCATTATCAGCTCATGCGGTCTCTATCATTGGCTTTAAAGTGCCAGAGCAGGACGTGCTAAAAGACTTAATCGGACAGGTGTCTGTGGAAAAATTGGCTTAATCTAAGTTTAGACTTAATTGAATTTTAAAATTTAAAAAGAAAAATAGGCAAACCCTATGACGAACAAAACTTATGCCATTAGCGTGGTGGATGATTCTGCTTATGGCTTGCTCATTGCCAAGCAGTTGGTTGCCAGTTTGCAAAAAAATGGCATTGATGCACAATTTATTACAGACAAAAACACCGCTCATGGTGTGAGCGTGGTCATCACTGATGATGAGCGAGCTAGTACCGAGCAGGTCATTTATCTAAATCAGCACGAGCTTGACTCAGCCAAATTTGGCGATGTGGATTATTTAAAAACACTGCTTACGCCTAACCAAACCGACCAAGCGGTTTTAAAATCGGCAACTTCATCGGTGCGTAACATCGTGGCGGTAACCGCTTGCCCGACAGGGGTGGCCCACACCTTTATGTCGGCAGAAGCTATTGAGAACTATGCCAAAGCACAGGGCTGGAACATCAAGGTAGAGACCCGTGGGCAGGTTGGCGTGGGTAACGCTATTACGGCAGACGAAGTGGCACAGGCGGATTTGGTGTTTGTGGCGGCGGATATTGACGTGGATTTGTCCAAATTTAGTGGCAAAAAAATGTACCGCACGTCCACAGGACTGGCACTCAAAAAAACCGAGCAAGAATTTGCCAAAGCCTTTGAGCATGCAAGCGTTTATGGTGGCACCCAAAGTGCAAGCACGGCAGGCGAGAGCGATGAGAAAAAAGGGCTGTATAAGCACCTAATGACAGGCGTGTCGCATATGTTACCATTGGTGGTGGCAGGTGGTTTGCTCATTGCCATGTCCTTTATGTTTGGCGTGGAAGCCTTCAAAGATGAGAGCATTGCCTTTGGCTTACCAAAAGCACTCATGGACATCGGTGGGGGCGGTGCATTCGCCTTGATGATTGCGGTGTTTGCCGGCTATGTGGCGTACTCTATCGCTGACCGCCCCGGTTTGGCGGTGGGTTTGATTGGTGGTATGCTTGCCAATACCGCAGGGGCGGGGATTTTGGGTGGTATTATTGCTGGCTTTTTGGCAGGTTATACGGTCAAGTTTTTAAATGATGTCGTCAAACTACCTGCCAGTTTGACGTCCTTAAAGCCGATTTTGATATTGCCGTTATTGGGTTCGCTCATTGTTGGTCTGCTTATGGTCTATGCCATTAATCCGCCTGTGGCGGCACTCATGACCACCCTAACCGAGTGGCTAAAAACCATGAATGACACCAATGCCATTATCTTGGGGCTGATTTTGGGAGCGATGATGTGTACCGACATGGGTGGTCCTGTGAATAAGGCGGCCTATACATTCTCGGTGGGTATGATTGCCTCAGGAGTGTTTACACCGATTGCGGCGGCAATGGCAGGGGGTATGGTGCCGCCCATTGGCATGGCGATAGCGACGTGGATTGCCAAAAATAAGTTTAATGACAATCAGCGTAACGCTGGCAAAGCGTCCTTTGTGCTGGGTCTGTGCTTTATCTCAGAAGGGGCGTTGCCCTTTGTGGCGGCTGACCCTGCTCGTGTGATTATCGCGTCTGTGGTCGGTGGGGCGTTGGCAGGGGCGATTTCTATGGGGCTTGGTATCGGGCTACAAGCACCGCATGGCGGACTGTTTGTGATACCGTTCGTCTCACAACCGCTCATGTATCTGGTGGCTATCACGGTTGGCAGCGTGGTAACTGGCGTGCTGTATGCCTTTATCCGCCAAAAAGAACCGCAAAAAATGGTGGCATAATGATAAAAACCCTGTCGGCTGGCAGGGTTTTTGGTGTTATAAAAATTGAACGGTAAAAAATCGGACAGTCTCCCGTCCGATTTTAATTTAGGTTGTTTTGTTAGTTTTATTTTAGTATTTCTCTAAAAGTACCGTCTGTGTTCATGCGTAGCAACATTTTGGCACGGTCAGTATCTAGTGATGCCTGCCAGAAACGGTCTTGGTTTGGCACGAACAACACATAACTCACCACGCTTGGCACTTCTTCAATAGGGGTCAAGTCGTCTTTTTCCACTGTTTCGTTGTATAGCTTGATGAATTTGTCCGCTACGTCAGCAAAACGCAAGTCGTGCATTGGTGTTAGGTTTGGTTCTAAATCGCCACCGCCAGAGAGTTGAACAGGAGTGGGTTCGCTCCATTTGCCGTCTGACCATTTGTAGATGTAGTTATCAATATTCTCAGGCTTGTCGGGGTCTTGGATGTCAATGCTGATTTGGATGTCAGTAAAATTAACGCCTTGGAAGAATTTTAACTCCTTGCCTGCAAATTGGGGCAGTGCCAGCAGTTCATCTTGAACTTTTTGTAGTTTTGCTGCATCTGTCAAGGGATGAACGGTTGTGGCAGGAGTCTCTTCTGCTGTGGCGACATCAACGGCAGGCTCGGTTGGGGCAGGTTGTGTTGTTGGCGTTGCTGGTGTTTCGGCTGTGGTTGGTGCTGGCGGGGCGGTTTCTGTTTTGTCACCGCCACAGGCAGTCAATAGAGCAACCAAGCTCAGTGGTAGGATTGCTTTTTTCATGAGAGTTATCTCCTTTGGGTTAAACGAAATTTAAATAAAATTAGGCATTATCCTGAGTTGGGGTCTTGGCAGGTTTGCGACTACGGGTAAGCAGATGACGACCAAGTAAGCCAATCATGCCCATGATAATCCATGAAATCCCTGCCTGCAACATCGCATCATCGCCAAAAAACTCAGCTTGTTTGTCCGCTTTGATTTGGGCTTTGGTTGCCATCTCTTGGTAGGTGATGACCCCTGTACCATTCATGACGATGTCATAAGTGATGTTCTCATCAGTGGCATCATATTTGGCGGTGATTTGTTCTTCTAGGACGCTCTCAATGCGAGACTGCTCCAAATCATGGTCTAGTCGTAGCTTGACCATCTGTCCTGATGTTGGCTGTACGTCCAGCTCATAAAACTGCTCGGCGCTGTTTGGTCCACGGCGACGTTTGGTCTCTAAGGTAACATCACGACCTTCAACCACTTTACCCTCAACCACACTTAGGGCGGACTCTGCGGGTATGCCACCGCCTGTACTGGCATTGTGATTGCTAAAAAAGTGCATGCCCACCAAGCCAATACCACCAAACAAGAATAAATAAGACACCAAAAGAATTTTGGCAAAAATATTTTTTAACATGACAGTTACCCATCCATGAATTAGACAAATGGGTATTATATATCGTCGGGGGGTGCGTCAAGCGGTAATTGATAATTTTTATTTACCAAATCGGTTTTATTGATGATGACTTTTGCGGATAAAAATAAAAAATCGGACAGTCTCCTATCCGATTTGAATTGATAAAAAGCATGAATTAACCTTACCCATCCCGCTCCTTATCCTTACCATAGAACGCTTCTTCTCGGCTGTCTTCAAACTCTACCCACACGGCACTGATAATCGCTAGCAGTACGGCAAAGCCTAACCCCAATATCCATGCAAAATACCACATGAGTTATCTCCTAATATAGTGTATGTTCGTTTTCTTTGATGTAAGCCTTGGTAACCTTGCCCCGCATGATAGCGTACGCCCAGCTCGTGTAGCCGACCACCACGGGCAGGATAAACACCACCACATAGACCATGACCATGAGTGTAAACTGGCTGGACGTGCTATCCCACACGGTCAGGCTCGAACGGGGGTCGGACGATGACGGCATATAAAAAGGGAACAAAGCCACGCCTGCGGTCATAATCACCCCAAGCACGCCCACGCTAGACAGCACAAAGGCAGTCAAGGTACGTCCTGCCCGCATGACAAGCACTGCCACGATAGGCATGACAACGCCCAAGGCAGGAAACGCCCACAATGCCCCATGAGCCTTAAAATTGGCAAGCCACGCCCCCTGTTCGGTGATAACGGTCTTACTTGTAGGGTCAATCAAGGCGTTTTTGTCCACCGAACTGGTGATGACATAGCCGTCAAGGTTTGCCACCCAAAAGCCTGCCAGTACAAATAGCACCGACATGATGACGGCGGAGATAGTGGTTAATTTTTTGGTGCGAGCTTGAATGTCATCGACTGTGCGATGAGCCAAATATACCCCGCCTTGGGTTATCATCATAAAGGCACTCACCAGACCGCAGAGCAGGACAAAGGGCGACAGCAAACCCCAAAACGAGCCAGTATAAGTAGAGACAAGCTGATTGTCAAAACTAAATGGCACGCCCAAAAACAAGTTGCCAAACGCCACCCCAAAAATCAAGGCAGGCACGAACGAGCCGATAAACAGTCCCCAGTCCCATGCCATCCGCCAGCGCTCATCTTTGACCATGCTACGGTATTTAAACCCCACAGGGCGAAAAAATAACGCCCACAGTGCCGCCATTAACGCCCAATAAAACCCGCTAAATGCCGTGGCGTACAGCAGGGGCAAGGCAGCAAAAATCGCTCCTCCTGCACTGATGAACCACACCTGATTGCCTTCCCAGTGAGCCCCAATGGTGTTGATGACCACACGCCGTTCCTTGTCGGTTTTGCCGACAAAGGGCAATAGACTACACACGCCCATGTCATGACCGTCCATGATTGCAAAGCCGATGAGCAGGATACCGATAAGTAGCCACCAGATGAATTTTAGGGTTTCATAATCAAATAACATGGTTATACTCCTTTAAATTCATTGGGGTTGATGATGTTTTTGTCGCTTTTTTCGCCAAAATACCGCCCTGTGCCGAGACTGGCAGGGTCCAGACGGACGTATTTTTGCATCAGATAAATCTCAATGATAAACAAAATGGTATAAAACACCACAAAGCCAATCAGCGACCATATCACATTGCTAATGGCGATGTTCGACACCGACAAATGTGTCGGCAATACCCCATACACCGTCCACGGCTGACGACCATATTCGGCAACGAACCAACCTGCTTCGGCAGCTATCCAAGGGGCAGGGAGCATGATGACAGCAAATTTTAATAGCCATTTTTTCTCCATAAAATTACCCTTAATGGTAAAAAATAGCGATAAGGCAAACAGCACCAGCATCAAAAAGCCCAAACCGACCATAATACGAAACGTCCAAAACATGGGTGTTACCCTAGGAATGGTGTCATTTGTAGCACCAGCGAGCATCTCTGGGGTTGTTTGGGTAACGTCATGGGTGTATTTTTTGAGCAATAAGCCAAAACCCAAATCGTTTTTGTGGTGTTCAAATTGTGCCAGTGTCTCAGAACTGACCGTCTGACCTACTGCCATGCTCTCACGCATTTCATCTAAGGCACTGACCGCAAAAATACCGCTGACGATGCGTTCTTTGTTAATCTCTTTAATATCACTAATGCCCAGTATCTTTTTGTCAAGTGAGCGTGTGCCAATGATGCCCATGGCGTAGGGGACATGTACGGCAAAATCGTTTTTTTCTTCTTTTTCATTGATGAGTGCCACGATATTAAAACTGGCAGGGGCAGGTTCGGTCTCCCACATGGCCTCCATTGTGGCAAGTTTGGTCTGCTGAGCCAGTCCGATGGAGTAACCAGATTCATCGCCCAACACAATGGTGCTACAAATGGATGCAAAACCAAAAGCAGCCGCTACATGAAAACTGCGTTTGGCAAAGGCGACATCTCGTCCTTTTAGCAGATACCAAGCCGACACCGACAGTACAAACATTGCTCCAACCACATAGCCTGCTGAGACGGTATGGACAAATTTATTTTGGGCATCAGGGTTTAATAGGATTTGGGTAAAACTGGTCATCTCCATTCGCATGGTTTGGTAGTTAAATTCTGCCCCCACAGGGTTTTGCATCCAACCATTGGCAATCAAAATCCACAAAGCAGACAGGTTTGTCCCCAGTGCCATGAGTATGGTTGTGATGAGATGCTGTACACGGCTCATACGCTCCCAACCAAAGAAAAATAGCCCAACCATTGTTGATTCTAAGAAAAAAGCCATCAAACCTTCAATGGCAAGCGGAGCTCCAAACACATCGCCAACATAATGCGAATAATACGCCCAGTTCGTACCAAACTGAAACTCCATGGTAATCCCTGTGGTAACACCCAAAGCAAAGTTAATGCCAAAGAGCTTACCCCAAAAGCGAGTCATGTCCTTCCAAATCTGTTTGGCTGTGATGACATACACCGACTCCATGATGACCAATAGCCATGTCATGCCAAGTGTTAAGGGGATGAATAAAAAATGAAATAAAGCAGTAACGGCAAATTGTAGCCGTGAGACATCAACCAAAGACTCGGTAATCATAGGTTCACCAGTGTAATAATAATCGCTTGTTTTATTAAAATATAAGAATAAATGACAAGCAAGCAAATAAGGGCATTGATAAAAATATTGATGATGCCAAAAATGACGAACACACCCCAAATGGACATGCAACAATTTTGGGTAATTTTGTGATTAAAAATCATTTTTGTCAAGGCGAAAACTGTTGATAAATGGTTAAATATCATTCATTTTAAATACATCAATCAAACTCTCAAACAAAACCCCCAACAAAACCCCCAACAAAAAAACAGACAAGTCAAACTTGTCTGTTTTAAAGTAAGTAAAAAGAGTAAAAACGCCATGCCAAATCTACGACATCGGCAAATCAAACAACAAAAATTCTGTAAATTCATCACTTTGGGCGATGGCTTGGTTTTCATCAATCATCGCCACCGCATCGCCTGCTTGATACCGCTCGCCATTTATCGTGATAGACCCTTTGGCGACTTGTAGCCAGTAAGCTCTGCCTTTATCAAGGCTCACGACTTGCTCGCCGTCCAACTGATACCGCCACAGTTTCATGTCTTGATACACCACAAACGACCCACTCTCCCCTGTGGGCGACAGGATTAGCGTACCGCCCATATGGTCATCAAACTTTGCCTGTTCATAGCGTGGGGTTATGCCCATGCGGTTGGGCATTATCCAGATTTGGTACAGATGTAGCTCGTCCGTGTCGCTCGGGTTAAACTCCGAATGACGCACGCCCGTCCCTGCCGACATGAGCTGAAACTCGCCTGCTGGCACGGTCTCGCTGTTGCCCATGCTGTCCTTGTGAGCGACTACCCCTGATAGCACATAGGTCAAAATCTCCATGTCCTTGTGTGGGTGCATACCAAAGCCCATGCTCGGGGCTATCCAGTCTTCGTTGATGACACGCAGGGCAGAAAAGCCCATAAAATTAGGGTCATAATAGTCGGCGAACGAAAAGCTATGGCGACTTGTTAGCCAGCCATGCTCGGCAAAACCACGCTCGTGCGACAGTCTAGGGATAATCATAAAAATACCTGATGTTTTTAAAATTCATCCCATTATAAATCTTTAAAAGTGGTAAATAAATAGCGGTTTGGTTGATGTATCTTTTCTTAATAGGAAAAATAAAACACGCTTGTCAATATCGCCTAAATTGATTATGATAACCCCACACTTTTTGGGAGATTATCGTGAATATCAAACCCCTTATTTTTGCCCTATCCCTTTTACCCCTATCCGCTTTGGCGTGTGAAAAACCACAGGTAACGGGATATGATTTGGTTGATTGTTTAATAGATGATTTGGCGATTGTACAGAAAAACAACAAATACGGTTTTGTTGATAAAAAAGGCAAGATAGTCATTCCTGTTCAGTATGATTTGACTTGGGGTTTTGAAGAGGGCTTGGCGAGTGTTAAACAAAACGACAAATGGGGATTTATTGATAAAACAGGCGAAGTGATTATCCCCTTTAAATATCAGATTGCTGGTCTTTTTATTGATGGTTTGGCTGTTGTAAAATTAGATAATAAATATGGCTTTATTGATAAAACAGGTAAAACAGCCATGCCTTTTCAATACGACTACGCTTCTTGGGGGTTTGAAAATGGTAAAGCCAAAGTATCATTAGACGGCGAAAACTTTTATATAGACAAAACAGGCAAACGCATTGACTAAAAGGATAAAATGATGAAAACACTTATAAAACCTTTAATGCTCGCTTTGTCCCTTTTGCCCCTATCCGCTTTGGGGTGTGAAATGCCAGAGATGTCAGAGTATGATACTGTGAGTTGCTTGGTGGATGATTTGGCAAAAGTGGCAAAAAATAATAAGTGGGGATTTGCCCATAAAAATGGCAAGCAGATTATTCCTATCCAATATGATGATGTTTTGGATTTTAAAGAAGGTTTGGTGGGGGTAAGTCAAAATGGCAAATGGGGATATATTGATAAAACAGGCAAAATGATTATTCCTATTCAATATGACTTTGCTTTTAACTTTTTATAAGGTCTAGCAGGCGTAAATCAAAATAACAAATGGGGTTTTATTGATAAAACAGGCAAGATAATTATCCCTTTTTACTATGATGATGTCAGAGCTTTTTCAGAAGGCTTGGCAGGGGTAAAACAAAATGGCAAATGGGGTTATATTGACAAAACAGGCAAGGTGGTTATTCCCATTCAATACAATGATATTAGAAATTTTTCGGAAGGATTGGCAGGCGTTGAGCAGGATGGTAAATGGGGTTTTATAGAAAAAACAGGTAAAGTGGCGATTTCCTTTCAATATGATTATGCTGAGAGATTTTCAGATGGCTTGGCAGGAGTAGAACAAAATGACAAAAACGGCTTTGTTGATAAAACAGGGAAAGTTATCATCCCTATCCAATATGATTATGCCGAGAAGTTTTTGGATGGTTTGGCAAAAGTAAAACAAAATGGTAAATATGGTTTTGTAGATAAAGCAGGCAAAGCTGTTATTCCCATTCAATACAACCATGTTTGGGATTTTGTAATGGATAAAGCCATTGTTGAATTAAATGGTGAAATATTTTATATCGACAAAACAGGCAAACGCATTGATTAAAACAAAAGTGCCAAATGGACATTTTGATTTTTACAGCTAACAAATTTGAATTTTATTAGGGCGTGTTGAATATTTATTTACAATGAAAAATGAGAAAAATCGCACGTTTTTTAAGGAAAAAACGCAGGTTGATAGTCGTTCTACACTCAATAAACTTTAAAATTGCTACAAACGCAATGATGTTTGGATATAGGGGCGTGCTGTGCACGCCTTACACGGTACTGTCATCAAAGGGTGTACTCAGCACGCCCCTACAAACCCGTGGTAAATATCAAGTTGGCTGGGTGTATCAGACAAGTTTTTATTATGAAAAACAATCCGACCACTTAATCAGGTAAATTTTAAGATTTTCACTTAATTTTTTAAATTAAGTGGTCGGATAGCCATTTTTCATGCAAAAATTGATTGAAATTGTCAATTTTTCATCTTATTTTATAAAAATGTTATCAATGTTCAACACGCCCTAGCTGTATATCTAAATTGTAAATAGTGTTATAAAGGTTTAACACGCCCTGCTTGTTATAAAGTTGAGAATGGGGTTGTCAATTTAAATGTATTATTGTACAAAAGCAGGCATGCCAAACCGTCAAGATTTTAGCCCCATTGCATAGGTAGCAACCATCGGTTTGACAAAGGGGATTTTGTCAAAGGCGATCAGCCCGACATTACGAGCGACTTTCATGACAGGGTTGGCACTGGTAAAACTGCCAACAACAGTGTCGCAGAATTTAATCACTCGCTTTTGGTCGGTTTGGCGGGATTGTTCATAGCCTAGTAGGCGGGCTTGATTGCCAAAGTCGGGGGTGGTCATGCCAAATTTACCGCTTTGGGCGTTTTGTAAGTTCTTGCCCAGTAGTTTGGCAAGAGCGTAGGCATCTCGCAAGCACAGGTTAAAGCCTTGACCTGCCACAGGATGTAGCGTGTGAGCGGCATTACCCATGAGAACGCAGCGACCGATGACCTGCCGATGAGCCAGTACCTTGGTCAAAGGGTATGCCCCACGTCTGCCTGCTTGTATAAACTGCCCTGCATCCGTACCAAACACTTGTTGCAGTGTCGCCAAAAAGTGAGCGTCATCATGCAAGTAGGCGTGTTCATCGCCTTTGGGGCAGATAAAGACGACCGAACGGCGATATTTGCCATCTGTGCTGTCGGGTAGGGGTAGCACCGCCAACGGTCCGGCAGGGCTGAATTTTTCAATGGCGACATGTTCATGTGGCGTGTCTGTCTCAACCACGCCAACGATACCCACTTGCCCATAATCATGACAGTCCGCTCCCACGCCGAGCATGTGGCGAGCAGGCGAGTGCTGACCATCGCACGCCACGACCAGTGGGGCAGATAGCTGAATAGCACCGTTGCTCGTGCCGTCATCTTGGCTAATGGCAGTAACATGAGCCATGTCGTCATCTTGGCTAATGGCGGTCACTTGGGTGTTATCATGCAGGCGTATATAGGGGCTTGCTTTGACTGCTTGGAGCAGTACCCGCCCTAGCCATGCGTTTTCCATGACAAAGCCAAAACTCTCAACGTTCTCCGCTTGTTTGTCAAGTGTCGCCCGTCCAAAGCTACCAAGCTCGCTAATCAGCACCTTATCAATACGGCAGGCGTGGCTGTCCAACTCATCCCACAGCCCAATCTCATGATAAATCTGCACGCTACGTCTGGATAAGGCGGTGTTACGACTGTCTAGATAAGACTGGCGTTCACGGTCTTGGTCGGGAGCGATGGTCGGGTATTTGACTGTCTCCAACAGCGTGCTATAAATGCCTTGATGAGCCAAAAGCAGGGCAAAGGACAGTCCGACATGACCGCCACCGATGATGATGACGTGGTTGTGCTCGGGCGTGGTATCGGGGTGTGGGGCTGTCATGACCGTCTCGCTGGATAAATGGATGGGTGTATTATACTTTAATCTCAATTTAAAATGATAACTTATTGATTGCTCATAATTATTTTTGGGTCGTAGGGGCGAATCATATTCACCCTTGATAAATCAAGCACTTGTATAAAGCTGAGAGTGGGGTATATTATATAACAATTTCCCATTAAGTTAAAATTTTGTTATAATGGCTAACTGTATTATTATCCTTTGGAGTTTATGATGAACATTCAAGCACTCATGCAACAAGCCCAAGCCATGCAAAAGCAGGTTGAGCAAAACGTTGAATCCGCCAAAAAAACCCTTGCCCAAAAAGAAGTCCAAGGCGAGGCAGGTAATGGGCTGGTAAAAGTGACCATGACAGGTCGCCATGTGGTCAAACGCTTATCTATCGACCCAAGTTTAATGGGTGATGAGCCTGACATGATTGAAGATTTGGTGGCGGCCGCCATCAATGATGCAGTACGCCAAGCAGATGAGCTATCGGAGGAAATCATGGCAGGGGCGACCACAGGCATGGGTCTGCCTAAGGGCATGCAGGGGCTGTTTGGTTAATGCTCACCCCCAAATTTGACCAACTGGTCAAAGCCTTACAAATCCTACCGTCTGTCGGACAAAAGTCCGCCCAACGCATGGCGATAGAACTACTGTCCCAAAAACGCCCCCAAGGCTTGGCACTTGCCTATGCCTTGGAGATTGCCATGAATGAGATTAAAGAATGTCAAATCTGCCATTCATTTAGCGATGATGACATCTGCCCCATTTGTGCCGATGTTCGCCGTGATGACAGTCAGCTGTGCGTGGTGGAGCGTGCTTCCGATGTGGTGGCGATTGAGCAAAGCGGGGCGTATCGTGGGCGGTATTTTGTACTGGGCGGTCATCTGTCGCCCTTGGACGGTATCGGGGCGGATGATTTGCACATGGATGAGCTGGTGGCGTTGGTCAAAAAATCCGCCATCAGTGAGCTGATTCTTGCCACGGGGGCGACGGTCGAAGGTCAGACCACCGCCTTTTTTATCCATGATACCCTAAAAGCCCACGTGGATAACATCACTCGTCTCGCCCAAGGCATTCCCATGGGTGGGGAGTTGGGTTATGTCGATAGCCTAACCTTGCACCAAGCCCTACAAAATCGGGCATTTTTATAACTAAATTTATCAGTTTAAGTTACACCCGAGAAACTTTAAAATTACCACAAACATAATGAAGTTTGGGTGTAGGGGCGTGCTGTGCACGCCTATAAAAACTGGCATGTTATAAAAGGATGTGCGGAGCCAGTCCCTACAAAGCCTGTGGTAAATATTAAGTTTGTTAGGTGTAAGATGAAAAATTGACAATTTCAATCAATTTTTGCATGAAAAATGGCTATCCAACCACTTAAATTTAAAAATTGAGTGAAACTCTTAAAATTTACCCAGTTAAGTGGTCGGATTGTTTTCTGCGTCAAAAACTTGTCTGATAGAAAAATCACAACCTTTATTTCTTTGAAAAACGTGCGATTCCCCTGCTTTTTTAAACAGGCATTTTTCATTGCAAACACCAAAGGTAGGCACGCCCTAGCCAAAACGGTTGGGATTATCCAACCGTTTTTTAATGCGTGGGTTGCTTGAAATACAAAGGACGATTATTTTGTCAAATTATCTTGGTAAAAGTGTTATGGATAAAACACCCAAGCCCCTAAAACCGCTCTTGTGCATGCTCCATGATTTTATCACGCAGGGCATGGTTTAGGTATGCCATGGCTTGGGGGGTGGTGTGCCTGATGTGATTTAGGATTTGGGTGGTGGCAAGGGCATGACTGTTGGGCAGGCGAGTGTAGCTATCGCTGGGCGTGATGATAAATTCATCATCGGACAAATCAACGCTCACCAGCTCCTTGGCGGTGTTTTTGTGCAGGACATTGACGTTGCCTGACAGTAGGATATTGTCAATCTCATCAGCGACTGCTTGGGTGATGTCACGCTCATCGGTGGTCTGACTGTCTTTGGCGGTATTGGTAAATTGCAAATGCAGAGCAAGGGGGAAATCATCCCACACGATGACGGTCGTGCCTGTGATTTTGATGTGGGTGGCAGGGCTTAAGCTGTCGGGACTGACCCCAAAAATCGCACACGCCTGTGCTGTGGTTACTTTGTCATTCATCCGCCCAAAAAAGTCGGTCAAAGGCTTTTGAGCTTTTAACTCATCGCTTAGGCGGTCATAATGAGCCAATAGCATGAGTGGCAAATCCTGCTCACAGATGAATTTGTCTATCTTGACATTATGCACCCGAAACGGCACGTCATCAGTCAGTACTTCTTGTAAAATAAAACGGTCAGTCATGTTAATACGAGTGTTAAAAACGCATAATATAGCACACTATCGGCATTGTTGCATGGCTGTTGTGTAACTCTTTGTTTTTGGGCTGTTTTTGGGCTGTTTTTGGGCATGGATGCTGGGATTATTTTGCTTTGCTTAACGCCACACACATATCCAGCAAGCGATTGGCATAGCCGACTTCATTATCATACCATGCAAGAACTTTAAATTGGCGACCTGCCTGCATAAGCTGAGAGCCGTCTATGATGAGCGAATGGGTATCGCCGATAAAGTCAGATGAGACAAGCGGTTCATCGGTATAATCCATAATCCCGTGCAGACGGTGTTGGCTCGTGTGTTTGAGTAGTTCTCTGATGTCGTCAAGGGTAGGGTCTTTTTCAAAGATGACCGTGATGTCAATACAGGCAACGTTCACAGTCGGCACTCGAATAGAATGCCCGCTTAATTTGCCTTGTAAAAACGGCAACACCCGTACAGTGGCGTTAATGCTACTTGATGTGGTGGGAATGATGTTTTGCCCTGACGCTCTTGCCCGTCTTAGGTCTCGGTGAGCTTGGTCTAGCACCGTTTGGTCGGCGGTTACGGCATGAATCTCGGTCATCATCACGCTGTCTATGCCATAGACTTGCAAAGTGTGCAGTAGGGGAACTAGGGCTTGGGTGGTGCAGGACACGCCTGAGATGATGGGCAAATCGGTGTGTAGTATCTCATCATTGACCCCCATGACCACGCTGGCATCCACGGTATCAAAGGGGGCAGAACCGATGATGACTTGTTTTGCTCCTGATAAGCGGTGCAAACTGGCGTCATCATAGGAGCGAAAATGCCCTGTGCATTCTAGAATCACATCAATGTCAAGCTCGCCCCATGCGATGTCGGTGGGGCTTTTTTGGTTGAGTAGTAATATCTGGCATAGGACTTGCCCGTTTTTTTGTAAAATCAAACGGTCATCTTGTAGATGTGCATCCACACCCAGTCTGCCGTGCGTGCTGTCAAATTTTAATAAATGCAGGAGCGTGTGAGCGTCTGCGATGTCATTGATGGCGATGATGTCAAGGCGGTCAAACCTTGTGATGTCGGACAGATACGCACGCAGTAGCATTCGCCCAATACGTCCAAAACCGTTGATGGCAAGGCGAAGTGTCATGGCTTATCCTTGTTGGTGCTACTGTTGGTTGTTTTGCTGTCATCTGACGTGTCTGTTGTATCGGCTTTATCGGTTTTGGAGATGTCCAAAAATGCCAACGCCAACCTTGCGATGTTATAATAACCATTGCCTTTACCACTCATCTCCACGATGGGTTTGAGCTTGACGCCGCCTTCAAGTTCGCCTTGGGCATCGAGCTTATCATAGATGGCTTTGATGGCGTGTAGCTCGTCATCACTGGGGGCAAAACGCAGGTAGTTGTCTTTGCCATCACGCTCGATGAGCTGAGTGATGTGGCTGATGATGGTGGATTTGGCAAGCTCACGTTTCTGTGCTATCTCATCAAGGCTTAGACCTTCTTTGATGAGTGCTAGGGTCTCATCTAGGGTTTTGCCAACTTGGGTGGGTGATTTGCCTTGGGTTTGGTTGGCGTTGATGTGCTGTTTGCGGGCTTGCTCATCTTTGACTTTTTGCAAAAGTTTTTCTTGGCGAGCGATGATGGTATCATCAGTAATACCATCACAGGCGATAATGAACTGTTTGTGAATCTCGCTTAGGGTGTCATCATCTAAGGCGTAGAACTTTTCGGCTTGTTCGTCGGCAATCTCTAATAGACGGTTATTGACGTGAAACACCCATTCATCTAACAGTAGGCTATTTTTATTCATACCAAGGAGCTTTAAGCCGTCCAGTGACCGCAGGCGAGAGAGAGCGACATAGCCTTGCCCCATCTCAAAGGTGCGAGATAAGTCAATCTCGGCAGCGTCTAGGGTCATGCCTTGGCTTTTGTGAATGGTGATTGCCCATGCTAGGGCAAGGGGGATTTGGCTGTAACTGGCTAATATCTCGCCTTGGTTGTCTTCTATCGTCCACTCATCAGGCTCGGCATAGACCATGCGACCATTGTCGAGTCGTATCATGGGATATTTGATGGTGCTGGTAGGCTCGTCACTGCCATCAATGTTTGCTTGTGGCAGGGCGATAAAATCAACCACTTCGCCCATCGTGCCATTAGAGACACTAAGGTTTTGGTTGTTTTTGACAAACATGACCCGAGCCCCGATTTTTAGGGTCAAAGATGGGGCGGCTTTGACGTTTTTGGCAAGCATTTCTATCAGGGCTTTATCGCCATAGGTGGTGCAGTCAAAGGTGTGAGCGTCGCCATCTAGTAGGGCAAGCTGTTCTTGGTTGATGCTATCCACATTGCCATTATGAGTGTACAGACGTGTACAATTGTCGCTGATGTCGTTATGGCGAGTGCCAAGTAGGATATCTTGGGCAAGGGCGTCCACGTCCTGATGGCGGATTTGGTTCAAGATGTCATTTAGACTCATGCCAAACCGTTCACGCTCATCATGCCCTGCTTGGCGGTGCTGTTCTGATAGGTAGCAGATTTGAAAATTGGCGGTTTTCCATGCCTTTGCCATAAAGGCAAACTTCTCCTTGTTGCTCTCACCCTTGTTACCAACAGGGGGCAACTGAAAAAAGTCGCCCGAGAAAATCACCTGCACCCCACCGAAAGGGGCGTCATTATCACGAATGGTGCGTAAAATCTCGTCCAGCAAATCTACTTGTTTGGCATGGAGCATGGAAATCTCATCAATGATGAGTACCTTAGCGTCTCTTAGGCGGTCGGTCACGGCTTGGCGATATCTTAGGCGTTTAAAATCTTCATCGGTAAAGCTGTCTTTGATACCCATACCAGACCATGCGTGTATCGTCATGCCATTCATGTGCGTGGCGGCAATGCCAGTGCTGGCAGTGATGGCAGCTGAGATGCCACGCACTCGCAGGTAGTGAATGTACTGGTTTAGGACATAGGTTTTGCCTGCCCCTGCCTGCCCTGTCAAAAAGACGTTTTGTCCTGTTTTTAAAATATCAAGTGCGGTACTTTGTTTCATGGCATTTACTTTGGTAGTTGTGGCGGTTTGTCAGGCTTGGGTAGTGGGTTTTTGGCATTGGTCTCACTGTTCATGTCAAGCCCCATCTCGCCCGCCTGAGCAGGCTTGTCATCTTGCTTGACTTTATCGAGCATGCCTTGGCTTAGGTCGGTTTTGGCGACATTGACCGCATTTTGGATGTCTTTTAGGGGGTCTGTTTTTTTACTGCCTAGGCGACGAACGACCGAACCACTAGGAATGGCAGTTTCTTTGACGTTGTCATCATAAATAATCCGTCCTTCGCTGTCAATGCGTGCGTATTTGACACTTTCATTTCTAGGAATGAAAAAGTCCCGTGGGCGCGAGATGAAATGTTTGAACATCAGCTCGCCCAAATCTTTCCACTGGCTAAAATGTACTTCTTTGGAACGCAGGGCAATCATGAGCGACAGCGAAAAACTAACAATCAGGTTCACCATACCGATGAGTAACACGCCAACAAAGGCATATAGGGCAAGTTGCCATGTCAAATCAGTAGGGGATAAGAAAAACAGTCCATGTACAAGGTTGGCGGAGGCAAAGGCGATGTGGCGAATGTCAAGTGGCAGTCCAAGCATATAGCCGATGGTGGCGGTACTGCCCAAAAAACAGCCAAAGATAAAGTTACCCATAATCGCCCCAAGATTGGCTTCTACAAAACTGCCAAGACGATTTTGCCAGTTTTGGGGCATGAGACGGGCAAGCAGGCGATGACGTTTGACCCGCTCACCGATTTTATTAAAGGCGGCAAGGTTGTCATAATACCCCGAGATAAGTCCTGATAGGAACAAAAATACCCCAGCGATGGCAGCGTGTGGCAAGGAGAGTGAACGCAAGGGGTCAAGCTCGTGAAGTAGATAAGCAGCCTTTTCAGTGTTAATCATCGGCTCGCCATAGAACTGCACCCAGCCAAAGGCGATAAGTAGGGCGATGGGCATGGTGATGGAGATGTTGCCCATGATGGCGATGAACTGCGTTCTTAGGATATCAACAATGAGTTCGGCAAGTTTGGTCAGCTGTTTGGTTTTTTTGTTGCCACTCTCGGAGATGGTGGAGGCGATGGCGGCGGCGGTCATGGCAGGCTGTTTGGTGGCGACCGTTCCCCCTGCGATGTGAATGCCGACAAAGCCAAGCCCATAAATCATGCTGTTCATGAACGCCTTGCCGATGGGGGCAAGGACAAGCGATGAGCCTAGGATTTTTAAGGTTGCCATAAAGGCGATGAAAAATCCGCCAATGGCTGCCTTTTTGTACATTTTTTTGTAGCCGAGCTTGTCGGTGCTGATGTAATGCTCGCCCACTTGACCTGAGTTTTCGGTGATTTTACGAGACAGCAGGCGGGTGTTGTTTTTGATGAGATAGCCAAAGCTGTATCGAGTTTTGGCGGTGCGGACAATCTCTTGGGTCAGCTCTACGATGGCTTTATCACGGCTTTTATTTTTGTCAGAGACAAGTTCAAGTAAGATGTGCATGCGATGAATGCTTTGCTCTAAGCGAACGAGCATGTTGGTCATGCGAATGGAAATGCCTGTTTTGTACACTCGTTTACGAATGTTTGCCACGATGTCACTGCATTGCTCTAACATGACGAGCAAGGGGGCAGGGTCAATGTCCACATCAGGCATGGTGTCGGTCATGGCGTCCAAGTTATGGGCTTGACGGTACTGATTGACGAACAGGACGGTTTCTTGGTTTTGGGCGACAAAGGCGGCGGTGTAGTTTAAAATCTGCGGATAGGTATCCATCATCTCGGTGTGTAGCCCAATGCCACTGATGCGATAGGATAAGATGACCAAGGCGTTTAGTATGCTGTTTTTAGCACTGGCGACCAGCTCTAAACTGCTCTCATCAACCTTGATAAGTTCCACCAGCTCATCCCAATGCTCAGGCGTGATGAGTGATAGCCATTTCTCATCGGTCGCCCCGTCAAAGAGATAGTGGGCAAGTTCCACCACCGAGTCTTCTTTGGGCAGTAGGGGCAAAAAACGATGTCCTATCAAGCGGTTAATGCTGTGTGAAAAGCTGTCATCAGAGATAATGCCCGTATCTGCATAGAGTGTGATACGCTGATAACTGTCTGTCAAACGCAGGATGAATGCCGCCAGTCCTGCACCATATTCAGGATTTTCTTTTAGGATGTCAATGAGTTCACGGATTTTGGCATTGACCGCTTCTTCATCATCACCCGTCACTCTTAGGGCGTCAATGAAACGTTTCAAAGACGCAGGTTCGGGCAACTCTTGGAGTAGGCTGATGTATTGTAAAATATGGCGTAAGTCAGAGCTATGGTCTAGCAAAAGGTTGTCCTTAATGAGTATTTAGATAAACGGACTATTTTAGCACAGTTTTTGGGGATAATTATAAAGCGATGAGCGATTTTTCTTATTTTTCATTGCAAATGCCAAAGGCGGGTACGTCTTAAATATGTTCTAAAATAGTGAGAGATTTTTTTTGTGGTTTGATAAAATGACAAATTAGGTTGTCTTGCCTATTTAATGGAACTTGTTGGTAAAGACAACAAAATAAAAATCGGGACATTCGCCCGATTTTTATATGATACAAATATATGCTACAAATTTATCGCAAAATTTACCCAAAAAATCCTTCATCAAACGCCATGATGCTATCCGCCCCGTTTTTTGCCATGACTGCATGAGCGTGCAGGCGGGGCAGGATACGAGCGACAAAGTAGTCGGCGAGTCGGACTTTATCGGCATAAAAATCTCCGTCCTTATCCGCACACGCCTTGACGGTCAGCACATACATATAAGCATAGCACAGATAACTCACTGTGTGTAGATAGTCCACCGCCGAGCCGTTAATGGCGTTGGGGTCATCGCTTGCACTTGTGATAAGCTCGGCAGTCAAGTCCGCCACCGTATCGCACGCCCTTAGTGTATCAACCTTTAATGGGCTGTCGGACAGGGCATTGGCGGACGCTCTGATTTCATCAATAAACGCACTCATCGCTCGTCCACCGTCCTTGACGACTTTTCGCCCGAGTAGGTCTAGGGCTTGAATGCCGTTGGTGCCTTCATAGATTTGGCTGATACGGGTATCACGCACGATTTGCTCCATGCCCCACTCTTTGATATAGCCGTGTCCGCCAAACACCTGCTGGCAGTCAATGGTCGCATTAAATGCCATGTCGGTCAAAAACGCCTTGGCAATCGGGGTCAGCAGGGCGACCTTGGCGGAAGCTGATTTTTTGGCATTGTCATCATCGGAGAACTTAGCGGTATCAAGTTCACGAGCCACATACATGGCAAAGGTGCGAGAAGCCACGCTGTTTGCCTTGGCGTTTAGAAGCATACGGCGTACGTCCGCATGATGAATGATGGGGTCGGCAGGTTTGTCAGCATTTTTAACCCCGTCATCGGCTCGCCCTTGTAAGCGGTCGTGGGCATAATTGCAAGCGTTTTGATAAGCAAGCACGCTCGCCCCAAGCCCTTGGAGTCCCATCGTAACTCGCTCATAGTTCATCATGACAAACATACTTGCCAAGCCTGTATTCTCCGCTCCCACCATATAGCCTGTGGCGTTGTCAAAGTTCATGACGCACGTGGCGGACGCTTTTATGCCCATTTTGTGTTCAATAGACCCTGCTGTCACACCATTACGCTGACCTAACGTACCATCTGCATTGATTAAAAATTTTGGCGCGATAAATAGTGATATGCCTTTTGAACCTGTTTTGGCATTGGGCGTTTTGGCAAGTACCAGATGAATGATGTTATCTGTCAAGTCATGTTCGCCTGCACTGATAAAAATCTTAGTACCACTAATGGCATAAGAGCCGTCAGCGTTGGGGACAGCTTTTGTTTTGATAATCCCCAAATCCGTCCCTGCGTGTGGTTCAGTCAGACACATCGTCCCCGACCACTCGCCACTGTATAGCTTGGGCAGGTACAGAGCCTTTTGTTCATCGCTACCGCTTGCCAGTAGGCACAATGTCGCCCCTACAGTAAGGTTAGGATATAGAGCGAATGATTGGTTGGTGGCAAACAGCATCTCTTCAGTGAGCATACTTACCATTTTTGGCATGCCTTGCCCGCCATATTCAGGGTCGCCCCCAAGCCCAATCCACCCAGCATCAGCATAGGCTCTAAATGCGTCTTTAAAGCCCTGTGGCGTGGCGACTTGTCCGTCTCCAAGATAGCTTGCCCCTTCTTCATCACCTGATTGGTTTAGGGGCAACAGCGTGGACGTGGCAAATTTTGCCATTTCGTCCAAAATCATGTCCACGGTGTCGCCATCCACATGGGATAGGGCAGGCGTGTTTTGCCAAAAGGTTGGTGCATCAAAAATGTCGTTTAACACAAAACGCATTTCATCAAGAGGGGCGGTATAAGATAGGGTCATGGCGATGTCCTTGTGTCCGTTAAAAATAGAAAGTGAAAAATCATGATAAAATTTAACCAAAAAACCGCCATTTGGCAAGGGCTGATTTGAACTGATGGGTCATTTATAAATATGTTGATAAAATTATTGTTATATTGTATTGCAAGTGTTATTTTTTTATTAGACTTCTTTCCAAACCCCGATTTTTGTGGATTTTTAAAAACTTCAACCCCAATACTTATAAAGGTTTATTTTTAGTTTGGAAAGAGATTTATTGTATATTAACATTGTTTGGAAATTCTCAAACAGGTTTTTATTTTAGTTAAATAAGGTAATACGCATGAAAAAGTTTGCACTATCTATTTTGGCGGTGTCATCATTGGCTTTAACGGCTTGCGGTGGCGGTGGTAGTTCTGAGGCGGTAACAGGTGGTCAAACCAATCCCACCACGCCTGTGGTTAAGCCAAACCAACCAAGTAACCCACAGCCTCCTGTAACTACCAGTCAGTACACAGGTAAATCAGCAGTTATCAATACAAAAACAAATACAGACGGCGATATTGTGGCTATCAGCACTGATAACATTAATACCTTAAAAGTAAATGGTAAAACTTTTACAATCGGTCAGTCAGGCATCTCTTCTGGTACTTTTAGCGATATCAATCAAAAAGACCTGCACACAGTCATCAGTGGCACGCACATGACTCATGCCAAATACGGCTTTGTTCGTGATAAAAACGCCCAAATGGAATATTATTTTTATCAAGGCGACCAAACACCTGTAGCAAATATTCCAAAATCGGGTGTGGTTAACTATACAGGTCGTTCAACCTATGCTTGTGAAAAATGCAATGGTGAACACATTAAGGGTACATCTAAGTTTACTGCCGATTTTGGTAAAAAGACTTTGACTGGTAATATCAGTAATGAGCGTGCTAATGTTGCACTAAATGCCAAAATCTCTGGCAATACATTTAGTGGTAAAAATAGTGCAGGCACTCAGACCGAAGGTGCGTTTTTTGGTAAAAATGCCGAAGAAGTAAGTGGCATTTACCTAAATAATGGTCAGGCTTTTGCTGGTGCATTTGGTGCGAAAAAATAATCATCAAACCATCGGTGGCAAAACCCCAACAGATTCATTATCAGTTGGGGTTTTGATTTGGGTAATGGGTTTGCCTATCGGTCTATAAATCATAAAATAGCGAAACTTGAAAAATATAACAACAATCAAAAATCATTCTCATTTAATGAGTATGAACAATCGTTTTCTAATTTTTAATTAAAATTCTAAAAAGTAAATCGTTGATTTTGGTTATTTTTATGGCATAAATTTTATATAAATTATTGATATTTATGGTATTTTTAAAAATGACTTATAAGTTTACAAAATAGTATTGCAATTTTTATTTTATAAATAATGCACAAAAAATGATTTTACAATGATGGTGATTTTTGTGAATATTTGCTACTTTATGCTGTTTATCTATCAATCAATACCGTCTATCGGCAGTTTACAATGTAATGATTGAACATTTAGCCAAATCGCCTATATTAAGTCTAAGTTTTTTGATTTTAATCCCAATTTACTTTGCTTAAACAGTCATAAAATGCACTCTTTTTATACCAAATAGGGCATTTGATTGGTTAGGCTACTGCGAAGAAACTGCCAAAATTTTAGTTAAACCGTTTGGTTGTTGCGTGATAATGTCCCCTGTGATGATTGGCTAAACTTATCATTATGGGTAAATCAAAGCCACAGGCTTGATGGCGACATCATTATGATTTATCTGTCTTGTCTATTGATGTCAAGTAACCCTAAGCGTAATGGCTTATGAAGTGCTTGAATGCCCATCATAGATGATATGGATATCTAACACAGCAATCGCACCACATATCACTTACATTATGTTGTTTATGATACAAGTCGTGTGGTGTTTACGGTAAGATAGGAGAATATTATGCAAATCATTCGCACCAATAATCACCGATTTTATTATTCATTTTATGCCAATAACCCAGCAGTATTAGATAATAACACCAATCCAAATTTTAAAGCAACAACCTTTAAGCCATTTATCATCCAAAAATCTGCCCTGTGTCTATCAGAACTTAATAAACAAACTCATCAAGGTCTTTTGGGTAAATTCGCCCAAAGGCTAAGCACCACCAATAAGACAGCAACCACACTTGCCAAATGGGCATTGTGTTTGGGGACGGTGTCATTATTTGCTTTGCCTGTCAAGGGTTTTTTGACTCCGACCGTGCCCGTCCCATCATTGACTGCCTTGGAGAGCGTGATACAAAAAGGCGAGATTGTCGTGGCGACCACCAAAAGCGACAGCACCATTTTTAATCACGGCGACATCCAGCATGGCTTTGGTCATGACATCGCCCATCGCTATGCCGATGAGCTTGGTGTCCATCTTAACCTAAAAGTCTATGATAGTGAACAAGAAGCTCTAAATGCCCTACAAATAGGCGATGTGGACAGTCTGTTAGGTGTGGCACAGACGGATGTGGCAGGCGTGCGACTGGCGTGCAATGATGACACAGCAAAAAAAGTATCAAAGCATGGTCTGAACGCCAATATGTCGCTCATGTTTCATGCTAAGGATAACAGCCTAGCACAGCATGCCAAAAACTTTCTGTGCAGTCCTGACGAGCTGGCACTCACAGGCTCTACGGCACGTTTTTATGACCAAACGTTGTTGGCAAATGAGTACAGCGATAAGCACTTTAAAAGAGCGTTAAAACAGCGTCTGCCGTTGTATGAAAATGCCTTTAAACGTGGTGCAAAGGCTCACAACCACGACTGGCAAGTGTTGGCTGCCATCAGCTATCAAGAATCACATCTTGACCCCAATGCCATCTCACGTACGGGCGTTGAGGGGCTCATGATGCTAACCCAAGATACCGCCAAAGCGATGGGCGTGAACAATCGTACCGATGCCATTCAAAGCATCCAAGGCGGTGCTAAATACTTAGAAGTGTTAGAAAAACTCTACATGGACGTGCCAGAATCTGAACGTCTGTGGTTTGTATTGGCATCTTATAACATGGGCCCTAATGCCGTCAAACGCATTCAAAGCGAGCTTAATGCCAAAGGGCGAGATGGCAACAGTTGGATGGAATTTTATGGCTATCTGGCCCAAAATGCCAATAAGAATGGACGATATGTACAATGCATGCATTATGTGGCTAACATTCGTACGTATCTTGAAAGCATGAAAACCATGCAAGTATGATGAACAGTTAAGGAGATTGTCATGAAACACCTAGAAACCTTTCGTATTTTTAATGGTGAACAACAAATTTGGCAGCACGCATCAACTGTGCTAAATTGCCAGATGAAATTTGCCATTTATTTGCCCGATACTGTCAAGACCGAGCGTTTGCCAGTGTTGTATTGGCTGTCGGGCTTGACTTGTACTGAGCAAAATTTCATCACCAAATCAGGCTTCCAGCGTTATGCCGATGAAGAAAACGTCATTGTCGTTGCCCCTGACACCAGCCCACGGGGCGAGAGTGTGGCGGACGATACCGCTTATGATTTGGGGCAAGGGGCGGGATTTTATGTCAATGCCACCCAAGGCAGATGGGCGGAGCATTATCAGATGTATGATTATATTGCGGGTGAGTTGCCAAGCCTGATAAATGAACACTTCCCGACCAATGGCAAACAGTCTATATTTGGGCATTCTATGGGTGGGCATGGTGCATTGATGATTGCCTTTAAAAATGCAGGAAATTATGCCAGTGTTTCAGCATTTTCACCCATTGTTGCCCCAAGTCAGGTTCCGTGGGGACAAAAGGCATTTGGTGCGTATTTGGGCGATGATAAGGCAGATTGGCAAGCGTATGACAGCGTAGCACTTTTGGCAAAATATCGCCCCACGTTACCGATTTTGATTGAGCAGGGCGATAAAGATGCGTTTTTAAGCGAACAACTAAAACCTGAATTATTCTGTCAGATGGCAGATGAATTGGGTGTGGACTATCAATATCATTTGCAAGAGGGTCATGACCATAGTTATTATTTTATTGCCACATTCATTGGTAAACATATCAACTTTCATGCACAGCACCTAAGATGATTATTTAAAAAATAAAAACGTGGTCAAAGATGATGTCAAGACATATCCAAAGAGATAATATGGCTGTCTTTTGTTGGTTGCTTATTGTCTTTATACCCCCAAAGTAGCATTTACGCCATGTTTTATTCATCATTAGGATAAGCGAAAAGTTGCCCAATTCCCCTTAAAATAATCCCAAATCTTAAAATTTCCCTAAGGGGGCAACATGAGTGCAAAAAATGAACTAAAAGGCGGGGGCGTGATTCACGACTGGCGACCCGAAGACGATGAATTTTGGGAAAATGGCGGTAAGCAGACTGCCAGTCGCAACCTATGGATTTCTATTCCTGCTCTACTACTTGGCTTTGCAGTGTGGGTGATTTGGTCGGTGGTGGTTGTGCGTATGCCTGATGCTGGCTTTAATTTTAGCAAAGATGAGTTGTTTTGGCTTACTGCCTTACCTGCTTTATCAGGGGCGACTTTGCGAATTTTTTATTCGTTTATGGTGCCTGTATTTGGTGGACGGCGGTGGACGGCTCTGTCTACGGCAAGCCTGCTTATCCCCATGCTGTGGATGGGATTTGCCCTACAAAACCCCAATACACCATTTAGCGTGTTTGTCATCATTGCTTTATTGTGCGGTTTGGGCGGGGGTAATTTCTCATCTAGTATGTCTAATATCTCGTTTTTTTATCCCAAATCCAAACAGGGTACAGCTCTTGGGCTAAATGCAGGACTTGGCAATTTGGGCGTATCTACCGTGCAATTTGTTGTCCCTGCGGTCATTGGCTTATCAATCATTGGCACAGGCGTTACACTTGACAACGGTAAGAGCTTATATCTGCATAACGCCGCCTTTGTGTGGGTGCCTTTTATTGCATTGATGGCGATATTGGCATGGTTTTTTATGAATGATTTATCTTCTGCCAAAGCATCTTTTAAAGACCAATCCATCATCTTTAAACGCTATCACAACTGGGTCATGTGCATACTGTACTTGGGGACTTTTGGTTCATTTATCGGCTTTTCAGCGGCGTTCCCCATGCTCATCAAGCAATCTTTTGCTGACATTGACCCCTTGAAAGTCGCTTTTTTAGGTCCTTTGGTGGGAGCGATATTCCGTCCTGTTGGTGGCTGGCTTGCTGACAAAATGGGTGGGGCAAGGGTTACGTTTTTTAACTTCATTGTCATGGCAGTAGCAACCGTTGGCGTGATTGTCTTTTTGCCAAAAGATGGCACAGGTGGCAGTTTTGCAGGGTATTTTGCTTGCTTTATGGTGTTGTTCATCACCACGGGCATTGGCAATGGTTCAACCTTTCGCATGATTCCTGTCATTTTTCGCACACTTCACGAACGCAAAAACTCGCCCGACCTTATCAATGTCGCTCGCAAAGAATCGGCGGCGGTGGTTGGGTTTACAGGAGCGTTTGCTGCCTATGGGGGGTTTTTCATCCCTAAGATGTTTGGCTGGTTTGGGGTAAATAGTACGCTTATCATGCTCATCGTCTTTTATGTGATTTGCCTTATGATTACATGGTGGTATTATGGTCGTAAAGGGGCGGAATACCCGTGCTAAGGCTAACCAAAAACGCTACTTTTTAAGTGGCGTTTTTTTGCTGTTTTTTTGCTGTTTTTGTTATAATAAATCTCTTTCCAAACTAAAAATAAACCCTTATAAGTATTGGGGTTGAAGTTTTTAAAAATCCATAAAAATCAGGGTTTGGAAAGAAGTCTAATGCGTTGGTTATAGGCTTTGATGGGCTAAGGTCTTGATAATAAAACCTAGTGTACATCCAAGAAACTTTACAATTACCACAAACGTGATGATGTTTGGATGTAGGGGCGTGCTGTGCACGCCTTGTGCAGTAATGTCATCAAAGGGTGTGCTCAGCACACCCCTACAAACCCGTGGTAAATATCAAGTTGGTTGGGTGTATTAAGGCTTAAAGTGTTGCTATTGCTTTATCTGGGCTGTGGGTTCATTTTTGGAAAATCTATTTGGAGAAAACATGATAAACTTCCTGCAAAACTAGTTTTCCGTTCGCCCTGAGCCTGCCTGCGGGTAGGAAAACCGTTATGGGCAGGCATAGCTCACCACGAACGGTTTTCTTTAATTTGGGGTTTTGCAGGAAGTCTGATGAAAAACAATACAGATATAGAAAAAATTGATAAATATTTAATGCTACTTTTTTATTTTGGCGTTGTTGTCATCATTTCTAGTCTTGTATTAACATGCTATTATTATTTTAAAGTAGATTTTGATTACATGATAAAAAAGTGAAGCTCATTTAATTTTGGGTTTGTTTATTTTAATGGCTTTAAAGGCTATATAAAAAAATGGCAGAAATATTTTTCTGAAAATGATTATTCTAGCTTCCAGATGGAGAAAACCAAAAAGCTATTTAATGTCTTTGCTATTTTGTATCCACTAATACTAGTTGTTGTGATAATATTTAATGATTTTTTTAAATAATCTTGTAACCCAACCTAAAATTTAATTTTGCTATTTTCTTTTTAAACGATTGTGCTATAATAAAATCTGTGTGAAAGCACAGTTGTTTTGTCATCAATTTACGCCTTGGAGCCATTATGAAACGCCTACTATTACCCGCATTGCCACTAACTGCCATGCCTGCCGTTGCAGGTGATTGGACGCCTTTGTTAAAGGGTCTAAAACAAGACTGCAATTACGGAGAAGAGATTTATCAGTTGTTAAATAAAGAGAAAAACATACCAAAAAATCTAAAAGCAGACGTCATTAAGCATGATACGATTTATAAGAGATACGATAATGACAAGGTAGTTAGCAAAAATATTGCGACCAGCATGAAGCTACCTGTTATAGTAAAACAACTCTAACATTGAAGAATGCAACTGCTTTTGGGCAGCCCATTCAGGAGATTTATAAGGTTACTGGATGGGAAGATAGTGAATTTGGTCTAAAATTTTCAAATAAAGATTTTGCAAAGATTTTACCTAGTTTTTCGTTTAATGCCCAAGAATACAATGAGATGAAATCTTACAAAATCAAAGGCGGAGATTTGTTGTTGGTGGTGTATGACATGGAAAATGAACGAACATTAGAATTGCCATATCAAGATATAAACAAATATTCTAATGAAAATAGATACACTAAAATAATCCAAAGTAGCCCTAATGGTGTTAAGTATGAAGGCTTCTATTTTGATGTAAATAGAAAAGGCAGAACACTAGCTTGTGGTTCGTATGTCTGATGATGAGTTGTTGGTGGTAAAAATCTGCTGACTGATGGGTTTGTGTAAGTGATAAATCAAATTTTAAGGTTTATCACTCAACTTGTTAATTTTTCCTTAACTTAACCTGTAAGCTGGTATTGATATAAAGTATTGAAAATTGATATTTATCATCAATAAAATCCAACCCCACATCACGCCTACCCCCTTAGTATTATCCCCCTAGCCGTCAAGTTAATACCTTAATTTGGCGGTTTTCTTTATAGTAAGCTCATCAATTTAGCCAAAAACTTTTTAAGTTTAGCCAACCCACAAGGGGGATTTATGAGCCATTTATTAGACCAATTCCGTTTTTTTAAGAAAAAAACGGGCGAATACGCTGACGGACACGGCGAGATTCGTGATGAAAACCGTGATTGGGAGAACAGCTACCGCAGTCGTTGGCAGTTTGACAAAGTCGTCCGCTCAACCCATGGCGTGAACTGTACAGGCTCATGCTCATGGAAAATCTATGTTAAAAACGGACTGGTAACGTGGGAGACTCAGCAAACCGACTACCCACGCACTCGCCCAGACCTGCCCAACCACGAACCCCGTGGCTGTCCCCGTGGTGCGTCTTATAGTTGGTATATGTACTCTGCCAACCGTGTCAAATACCCCAAAGTGCGTAAGCCCTTATTAAAGCTATGGCGTGAAGCCAAGTCAGTCCACAAAAACCCTGTGGACGCATGGGCAAGTATCGTAACTGACCCAGCTAAGACCGAACAATATAAATCCAAGCGTGGCATGGGGGGCTTTGTTCGTTCATCATGGAATGAAGTGGTGGAAATCATCGCCGCCGCCAACATCTACACCGCCAAGACCTTTGGTCCTGACCGCATCATCGGGTTTTCACCCATTCCTGCCATGAGTATGATAAGCTACGCCGCTGGCTCTCGCTATTTGTCGCTTATTGGCGGGGTGTGTTTGTCGTTTTATGATTGGTATTGCGACTTACCGCCAGCGTCCCCGATGACATGGGGCGAGCAGACAGACGTGCCAGAAGCTGCCGATTGGTACAACTCTGACTACATCATCGCATGGGGGTCAAACGTGCCCCAAACCCGTACCCCTGACGCTCACTTTTTTACCGAAGTGCGTTACAAAGGCACAAAAACAGTTGCCATCACACCTGACTATGCCGAGATTGCCAAGCTGTGCGACCTATGGCTAAACCCAAAACAAGGCACAGATGCAGCTCTTGCTCAGGCGTTTTGTCATGTGATTATCAAAGAATTTTATCTAAAAAATCCAAGTGCCTATTTTATCGATTATGCCAAACGCTATACCGATTTGCCCATGCTTGTCATGGTAGAGGGTGAAGGGCAGTCAGCACGAGCAGGGCGTTTTTTACGTGCATCTGACTTAGTGGATAACCTAGGTCAAGACAACAACCCTGAATGGAAAACCATCGCCGTCAATGACAATGGTGAACTTGTGTCGCCTTATGGAGCAATTGGTTACCGTTGGGGTGAGAGTGGTCGTTGGAATTTAGAGAATAAAGAGGGTACAAATAATACAGACGTAAACCTAAGCCTAACTCTAAAAGGCTCAGGTGAGATAACAACCGTTGGTATGGATTACTTTGGCGGTGATGAACATCCTTACTTTACCGCAGCCCAAGGTGACAGCATCCAGTATAAAAACGTGCCTTGCAAGTCTTTGGTGTTGGCAGATGGTAAGACGGTCAAAGTGGTTACGGTGTTTGATTTAATGCTTGCCAGCCTAGGTGTGGATAATGGCGTAGGTAACCAACATGTAACGGATGATTATAATGATGAAACCGTGGCAGGCACACCCGCCTGGCAAGAGAAAATCACAGGCGTCAGCCGTGAAAAAGTCATCCAAATCGCTCGTGAATTTGCTGAAAATGCCGATAAGACACATGGCAAATCCATGATCATCATCGGAGCGGGGGTAAACCATTGGTATCACATGGACATGAACTACCGTGGTGCCATCAACATGCTGATGCTTTGTGGCTGTATCGGTCAGTCAGGTGGTGGTTGGTCTCATTATGTTGGTCAAGAAAAACTAAGACCGCAGACAGGTTGGGCACCTGTTGCCTTTGCCCTAGACTGGCACAGACCGCCACGCCACATGAATGGCACGAGCTTTTTTTATAATCACAGCTCACAATGGCGACATGAGAAAGTCTCTGCCCATGATATTTTATCAGCACATGCCAATAAATCGCATTTTCCTGAACACATGCTAGATTATAATGTGCGTGCCGAGCGTGCAGGTTGGTTGCCATCTGCTCCACAGCTTAATGTGAATCCCTTAGAACTTGGTCGTCTTGCTAAGTCGTCAGGGCAAGACATTGAGAGTTATGTTGTGGATAATTTGGCAAGTGGCAAAGTGCGTTTTGCTGCCGAGTCGCCTGATAATCCAGCCAACTTTCCACGTAATCTATTTATTTGGCGTTCAAACTTGCTTGGTTCATCAGGCAAGGGGCATGAATATATGCTTCATTACCTGCTAGGCACTAAGCATGGTATTTTGGGTGAGGAGACCATTCATGATGGCATTCGCCCAACTGAGATTGACTTTGAACCAAATGGGGCAACGGGCAAACTTGACCTTGTTACCACGCTTGATTTTAGAATGTCATCCACTTGCTTGTACTCGGACATCGTACTACCAACCGCCACATGGTATGAAAAAGATGATTTAAACACCTCTGACATGCACCCTTTTATTCACCCCTTGACAGCCGCTACCGACCCTGCGTGGGAGTCTAAGACAGACTGGGAAATCTACAAACTCATCGCCAAAAAATTCTCCGAGTTGTCTGTTGGTCATCTTGGTGTGGAGACAGATATTGTAACCCTACCCATGCAACACGATAGCGAGGGTGAACTTGCCCAGCCCTTTGGTGGTACCGACTGGAAGACCCAAGGCGTACGTCCAGTTCCTGGCAAAAACTGCCCACACATCAAGGTTGTGGAACGTGATTATCCATCCACCTATGCCAAATTTACATCGCTAGGCACACTCATGGACAAACTGGGTAATGGCTCAAAAGGCATTACATGGGATACCAAAGAAGAGATTAAGCTATTAGGTGATCTTAACTACACCGTTACCGAAGATAACGTGGCCTATGGTCGCCCACGCATAAACACCGCCGTGGATGCTGCTGAGACCGTGCTGATGCTTGCTCCTGAGACCAACGGACATGTTGCGGTCAAAGCATGGGCAGATTTGTCAAGTAACACAGGGCGAGATCATACGCACCTTGCCAAATCCTCCGAACATGAAAAAATCCGTTTTCGTGATATTGTCGCCCAGCCCCGTAAGATTATCTCATCACCAACGTGGTCGGGACTGGAATCTGACAAGGTGAGTTATAACGCAGGGTATACCAACGTACATGAACTCATCCCTTGGCGTACCATTACAGGTCGCCAACAGTTCTATCAAGACCATCCTTGGATGCAGGCATTTGGCGAGCAGTTACAGCAGTACCGCCCACCGATTGACACCAGAACCACAGACGAGTTAAAACGCTATCAGTCCAACGGCAACAAAGAGATTGTGCTTAACTTTTTGACACCACATCAAAAATGGGGGATTCACAGTACTTATTCAGAGAATCTATTGATGCTGACCTTAGGTCGTGGTGGGCCTATCGTGTGGATGAGTGAGATTGATGCCAAAAAAGCAGGCATTGAAGATAACGATTGGATTGAGGTCTTTAACCATAACGGTGCCATCACCGCTCGTGCTGTTGTCTCACAACGTGTCAAAGAGGGCATGACCATGATGTATCACGCCCAAGAAAAACTGGTTAATATCCCAGGTTCTGAAAATTCAGGCACTCGTGGCGGCATTCACAACTCAGTTACCCGAGCAATCCTAAAACCTACGCACATGATTGGCGGTTATGCTCATCAAGCGTACGGCTTTAACTACTATGGTACGGTTGGCTGTAACCGTGATGAGTTTGTCGTCGTGCGTAAGATGGCAAATATTGACTGGCTAGAAGGTAAACCTGATGACAGTCTGCCAGCTCCATTGCCTACTACTTTGGACTGATAAACCGCCAAGTTTATCCCTTTTGGTAGGATAGCAAGCCTTTGACAAAAGGGGTAAACTAAACCAAATTTTGACCTACCGATGTTCTTTAAATGTTAATAATTTATAAGAACTAGGCATAAGGGGAAACCTATGAAAATTCGCTCACAAATTGGCATGGTGCTAAACCTTGATAAATGTATCGGTTGCCACACCTGTTCTGTTACTTGCAAAAATGTTTGGACAAGCCGTGAGGGTATGGAATATGCGTGGTTTAACAACGTAGAATCCAAGCCCGGTATCGGCTATCCCAAAGAATGGGAAAACCAAGAAAAATGGCGAGGTGGCTGGATTCGTAACGCCAACGGTTCTATCAACCCAAGAATTGGGGGTAAGTTCCGTGTGCTTGCAAATATCTTTGCCAACCCTGACCTGCCAACCCTTGATGATTATTATGAGCCATTTGATTTTGATTATCAGCATCTACACACCGCCCCACTAGGAGATCATCAGCCCATTGCTCGCCCACGCTCTCTTATCACAGGTAAGCGTATGCAAAAAATTGAATGGGGGCCTAACTGGGAGGAAATTCTAGGTTCTGAATTTGCCAAACGTCGTGCCGATAAGAACTTTGACCAGATTCAAGCTGACATTTATGGCGAATACGAAAACACCTTTATGATGTACCTGCCACGTTTGTGTGAACACTGCCTAAACCCAACGTGCGTGGCATCTTGCCCATCAGGAGCCATCTATAAGCGTGAAGAAGATGGCATTGTACTTATTGACCAAGACAAATGCCGTGGCTGGCGTATGTGTATCTCAGGTTGTCCTTATAAGAAAATCTATTATAACTGGAAATCGGGCAAATCTGAAAAATGTATTTTCTGCTACCCACGTATTGAATCGGGTCAGCCAACCATCTGCTCTGAAACCTGTGTTGGACGTATTCGCTATCTTGGTGTGCTATTGTATGATGCTGATAAAATCAAAGAAGCTGCCAGCACTCCAAATGAAAAAGATCTGTACAAAGCCCAGCTTGATGTGTTCTTAGACCCCAATGACCCTGCCGTCATTGAGCAAGCTTTAAAAGATGGCGTACCCATGAGCGTCATTGAATCCGCCCAAAAATCACCTGTATACAAACTGGCAATGGATTGGCAACTTGCCCTGCCTTTGCATCCAGAATACCGCACCTTACCGATGGTATGGTATGTGCCACCGCTATCGCCAATCCAAAACGCCGCCGAAGCGGGCAAAGTAGGCATGGACGGGCTTATCCCTGATGTTGATAGCCTGCGTATCCCTGTCAAATATTTGGCAAACATGCTGACAGCAGGCGATGAAGCCCCCATCAAACTTGCTCTAAAACGTCTGCTTGCCATGCGTTCTTATAAGCGTATGCAACTTGTGGATAAGGTTGAGAGTCAAGCGGTTCTCGATGAGGTGGGTCTAAGCAAACATCAAGTAGAAGAGATGTATCGCTATTTGGCAATCGCTAACTACGAAGATCGTTTTGTCATCCCAACGGCTCACCGTGAAGAGGCATTGTCTGATGCTTTTGCTGACAGAAATGGCTGTGGTTTTACCTTTGGTAATGGCTGCACAGGTAATAATGACGTCAGTATGTTCGGTCAACGCAAATCCAATCGTCGTGAGATGATAGAGACTGTGCAGACGTGGGAGCATTGATGTGGAGAGTGATATGAATCATCTTGATTTTAAATTACTAAAAGTGATAAGCCTGCTGATGGATTATCCATCTGATGAGCTGTTTGCTGATGATACTTTAAATGCGTGCAAGGACATTGTGGCAACATCAACACTCATCAGTCCCAATGTTCGCCATGAAATTAATGTCTTTATTGATGAGTTATCAAGCAAAGGGGCGATTGAGGCTCAGTCGGTCTATGACAGCTTGTTTGAACGCGGGCGTTCGTTGTCTCTTTGGTTGTTTGAACACGTACATGGTGAGAGCCGAGACCGTGGGCAAGCGATGGTTGATTTGATGGGGCAGTATGAGCAGGCAGGTTTTGCCATTGATGTTAAAGAATTGCCTGACTATTTACCCATGTATTTAGAATTTTTGTCTTATAAAGCTGGCATGGCAGATGATATTGAGATTCGCATGGACATTGCTGATGTTAGTCATATCATCGCCTTGCTTGGGGCAAGACTTGTGGACAAGAACAGCGACTATGCTGGGCTGTTTAAAGCATTACTACAAATCGCAGGTAAGCCTTTGACCATCATTGATGAAGAGCTTGCCAAGATGGGCAAAGAAAAAGTTGATGATACAACTTTTGATGCCATTGATAAGGAATGGGAAGAAGAAGCCGTGGACTTTTTGGCGGCTAAACAAGAAGAGCGTTGTCCATCAAGCCAAACCGATGTCCGCATCGCTGAGACCTTAGCAAGACAAGCCCAAAATGAGAGCGAAATCCCTGTGCATTGGGTAGATTTTAAAACCAATAAAACCGTTAGCCAAGGAGTGTTATCATGATAACCGCAATCACAGCAACGACCCCCGAAAACTGGCTCCATGTCTTTTTGTTCGGTATTTATCCTTACATCGCTTTGACGGTATGTATTTTGGGATGTTGGGCAAGATTTGACCTATCGCAGTACACATGGCGTGCAGGGTCAAGCCAAATGCTAAACGACAAGGGAATGCGTGTGGCGAGCAACTTATTCCATGTTGGCATTCTTGTGGTACTGTTGGGGCATTTCTTTGGCATGCTAACCCCCCATTTTGTCTATGAACGTATCATCACCGCTCCCCAAAAACAACTCCTTGCAGTCATCGTAGGCGGTATTGCAGGTGTGATGTGTCTTGTAGGATTGCTTATGCTGATTTGGCGACGTTTTACCGATCCACGAGTGAGCCATACGTCTACATTTAGCGATAAAATGTTACTTGTTATCATTTTGGTGCAGTTGCTTATGGGACTTGGTACGATTTTTTCATATCCGCATCATAAAGATGGCGCATTGATGGTATCGCTTGCAGGTTGGGCTCAAAACCTTGCCATCTTACGACCTGTTTATGCAGCGTCTTTGGTAGAGGATGCAGGTCTGATTTATAAGTTGCACATGTTCTTAGGAACAACGCTGATTCTGCTTGTGCCATTTACTCGTCTTATCCACATCATCTCCGCACCGATTTGGTATTTGGGCAGACGTTATCAGATTGTCCGCCATAAGACATCACAGTAACCTGCCTGATTTTAAAAACCATTTTCTCGGTTTTTGCCACAAACATCGCCCTAATGTTTGTGGTTTTTTTATTTTATAACTTATTGATTTTTATAGTAATTTAAAAAATTAATTCTAAAACTGTGCAATATTCACAAGTCCAATATAGAGTGTTTAGCCCTAATTTGGAGAGACTTAACGGTGAAATTAACATGAAATTTGATAAAATATATTGACAATAATAATAATTATTATTATAATTTTATCAATTATAGTACGAGGAGCTTTGTTTTATGCCTAACAAACAAAGAGATATTGAGCGATTGTCAATACAAAATCTTATAAACGCCTACTGTATTGAAACCAGTCGCTTTAAAATTTTACAATCAAGCGAACAAAGCGACATTTGTCGAGGATGTTGTGAAGGACACTCTGCCCTGTCTTTGTTTTTAGAACCCTTAAAAGTCCGTATAGTTGTTCCATTGCTATTTGTCAGTGTGCTAGGACATCATCAAACTTTTGATAAAATATATATTGAACAAGCTGATGGTTTTGTAGAGACTAACTCTTTAATGCTGGCAAATTTATTGTTACAAGATATGCTATATTGGCATTCAGATAAAGAAAGTATAAACATCAACAGTGTGTTGTTAAGATGGATGGATAGTTCAGAAAAATTGCAGGTAATTCTTGATAGTCGACAACAAAAAATTGACAGCATATTTAAAAGAAAAAAACTTAATTTTGTTGATACGGAGCAAGCTCTATTCTGTGGGCATGCCATGCACCCTACTCCGAAAAACAGAATTGGTTTTGATGATGTGCAATGGAAAAATTTTTCACCAGAAACTAATGGTTGCTTTAAGTTGCATTATTGGCTGGTTGAATCAAGTATTTACGTTGAAGAATCAGAGAGTGGTCTGATATTAGAAAGGATAAAAAGTGATATTTTAAATGAAATTAAAATTCAAAAAGAATATGAATCAAAAGATTATAATAACTTTAGGTTGATTATATTACATCCTTGGCAGGCGAAATATTTACAACAAAAAGATATTTATAAAAAATTATTAACAGAAGAAAAATTAATAGATTTAGGTCAAATGGGAGATGATTATTATGCCACCACATCAGTTCGTACGGTTGTAAACTTAAATAGGGAGTGGATGTTTAAATTATCTTTATCTGTTGCAATCACAAATTCAGTACGCATAAATTTACCGAAAGAAGGTCGTAGGGGTTTGTTGGCTAATAAAATTTGGCACAGTCAGTTTGGAGAAAATATAAAAAATTCATACCCAATGTTTGATGTTGTTAATGATTCTGCTTGGAATGGGGTAATTGCAGATGGAAAAATTATAAATGAAACCATTTGCATTATTAGAAATAATCCTTTTAATGAAGAAGGTAACATTACAAATTTGGCAACGTTATGTCAAGATCATCCATTCCAAAAGAAAAATCGCCTATATCACATTATCAAAAATATTAGAGGTAGTCAAAAAGAATTTGGTGTCTGCTTAAGAGAAATTAGTCACAAATGGTTTGAAGAATTTTTGAAAATTTCACTAATTCCCATGATTGATATGTATCATAATTATGGCATGGTTTTTGAGGCTCATCAACAGAATTGTCTCATAGAAATAAGAGATAATTTCCCTTATAAATTTTGGGTAAGAGATAATCAAAGCTTTGGATATGTTACTGATTATGCAGATGAATTGATAGATGAGTATACAGATCTTATTGCCAGAGCAAAGTGTGTTGTTTCTATTGATTTTGCTAATAGTCGATTTATATATTATTTTATTGGAAATACGGTTTTTTCGCTAATTAGCAGTATTGCAAAAACTGGATTTTCAACAGAAGAAAATCTTCTCAATATACTACGGGAGTATATTGAGAATCTGTTGAAAAAGTATCCAAATAGTAAGCTACTAAATACTTTGTTGTTTAGTAATCAATTACCCTACAAAGGAAATTTGTTGACTCGCTTACACGATTTGGATGAACTGGTTGCACCAGTAGAGACCCAATCTATTTATGTAAAGATAAAGAATCCTATAAAGCACAAAGAGGTAAACCATGTTTGATATCATAGGTATTGGTATAGGGCCATTTAACTTAAGCTTGGCAAGTTTGCTAAACCATAAAGATTGTCATTTAAAAACAGTATTTTTCGATAAAAAAGAAAAATTCATATGGCATCAAGGAATGTTAATGCCTGATACCACACTACAAGTTCCGTTTTTAGCTGATTTGGTAACAATGGTAGACCCAACAAACAAGTACAGTTTTCTTAATTACTTGCAAGAAAAACAAAGGTTGTTTCAATTTTACTTTAAAGAGTCTTTTTTCCTACCAAGAATTGAGTATAATAATTATTGCCAATGGGTATGCAGTCAATTAGAAAATTTAAATTTTGGCTGTTTAGTAAAACAGATTCTTCCTATTAATAAAGGATTTAATGTTATTATTGAATGTGATGGGAAAATTAAAAATTATGAGTGTAAAAATTTAGTTATTGGCATAGGAACTTCTCCAAATATTCCCGATTGTACAAAAAATATTGTGAAAAATTTAGAAAATCAGTGCTTCCATTCATCGGATTTTATGAAAAATTTTGGGTAGTGGTATAAAAAGTATGCCAAACTAGGTTTTCCGTTCGCCCTGAGCCATGCCTGCGGGTCGGAAAACCGTCATGGGCAGGCATGGCTCACCATGAACGGTTTTCTTAATAGCATACTTTTTGAACCAGAACCAAATTTTGATGAACTTTTAAAGAAGAAAAAACCCGATATTATTTTGGTTGGTTCTGGGCAATCAGCTGGCGAGATTTTTTATAAATTAATTCAAAATGATTTTAATAATATTCATTGGGTTACTGATGATGAGGGATTTTTTCCCATGGAGTATACGCCATTAGCTTTAGAGCATTTTAGCCCAGACTATATGGATTTTTTTTACAGCCTATCAGAAGAAGCAAGAAAAAATTTATTGAAAAAACAAGATTTTTTATATAAAGGAATTAATTCAAACTTACTAAAAAATATTTACAGCATGCTTTATCAAAAAATAATTTTGAATAATGAAAAATCAATAAAATTAAATTCAAATTTAAAACTAATACAAACTTGTCAGAATCAAGGAAAGATTTGTTGTGATTTTGTACATAATTATACAAATACTTCGTCAAAAATAAGTGCTGATTATGTTATTTTGGCTACTGGATATCAGCAAGCGTCACTGGATTTTATGTCAGAATTAGATCCTTGTATCAAAAAACAACCTTGTGGTAGTTATGATATTGATCGAAATTATGAGGTAAATTACCAACACCCTAATGGTATGGGGAGAATTTTTGTGCAGAATATGGGACTTTGTACTCATGGAGTTGGGACGCCAGATTTAGGATTGAGCGCTCATCGCTCAGCAACCATAATCAATCGGATTTTGGATAAAGAGTTTTATAAGCTAAGTAGAAACAATATTTTATCAAATTTTTCATAGATGAGGTTTTGCAATGAATACATCCAATGCTTATCATTTAAATATAGAGTTGTCGCAATTAAAAAGCGCTGGTCAGTCTTTGATGAAGATTGCTATATCTGAGCTGCTTTACGAAGAAATTATTAGACCAACAAAAGTGGAATATTTGCCAGAAAACAAGCAAAGAATGTTATTTGTTTTTGATAAAATTAATTTGGAAGTAATTATCAAACCAAAGAAATTTGGTGGCTTTATCGTCTACTCTATTAATGACAAAAAAACAGGTGATTCTTTTTATAATCTAACCGATTTTTTTGTTGAGTTGTGTGAAAGTCTGAATATGGATAATGGCACAAAAGCTTATATGGTAAAGGAAATTAATCATACTTGGTTGGCGGAGGCTCATTTATACACAAAGCATGGCTTAACAAGTGAAGCGTTATCAAATCTTAGTGGGTCAGTTGTTGACTCGGCTTTACGTGGACATCCTTGGATTGTTATGGGAAAAGGTCGCCTCGGTTTTGGCTATGAGGATTATAAACAGTATGTTCCAGAGGTTGCTATTGCAAGAAAACTTCCTTGGTTTGCTGTTCATAAAAGTCTTGCGGTACTCTCATTAATTCAAGGGCTAACTTGTGATTGCATTTATAAAAAGACGTTGGGGGAAGGTCAGTATAAATCTTTTAAAAACATTTTGATGAATAAAGGATTGGACAGTCAAGAATATTTATTTTTACCAATACATCCTTGGCAATGGTCAAATTGGATTAGCTTAAATTATGCACTTGAAATCTCTGAACAAAAATTACTGTTTTTAGAAATGTCTAATCATGAGTATTTACCTTTACAGTCTATTCGAACTTTTTCAGATATGACTGATAAAACAGCATATCACATTAAACTACCACTTAGTATTTTAAATACAGCAGTATATCGTGGCTTGCCAAACAAGCGTAATTTTTTTGCTCCGCAAATCAGTGAATGGCTGTTGAGAATACTTAAAAACGACCAACAATTGCAAGAAACCGGTGTTGTTCTATTGGGAGAGTTAGCAACAGTTACTGTAAAACAGCCCGCCTTTGATAAATTAAGCTCTCCACCTTATCAATTTACGGAATTACTGGGTTGTTTGTGGCGAGATAGTGTTGAAAATTACATCACTGATAATCAAAAAGTTATCTCTCAAGCTGCACTTATTCATAAAGATAGACATGATGATTTTTTGTTGCCACATTTAATCCATCGGTCGGGTCTTACGGTTGTTGAGTGGCTAAAAAAATTCTTTAAAGTTTGTGTAACACCATTATTGTATTGGTTGTATCGTTATGGAATTGTATTTTCGCCACATGGTGAAAATAGTCTATTGATACATGAGAATGGCATACCGATAAAAATGGTTTTAAAGGATTTTGTGGATGATATTAATTTAGTTGATGACACTTTTTTTGAACAAGAGCCTAAACCAAAAGTGAACCGCACCCCAAA